>NZ_JBEYTZ010000025.1:0-140879 GCF_040643215.1 Streptomyces sp. NPDC047315
CCCGCCCGGGCCGCCGCCCGCCCGGTCGGCACGGGCCGGCCGGCCCGTGCCGACCGGGCCGGAGCGGACGCCAGCAATGCCCGGATCGACGTCCACCACCACTACACCGCTCCCGCCTGGCGCACCTGGGCGACCGCCCAGGAACTCGTCGACCCGGCGCAACTGCCCTGGTGGACCGCGTGGGATCTGGACGAGACCCTGACCGTGATGGACGCGGCCGGCATCGCCACTGCCGTCGTCAGCCTCGCCATGCCCGTCCGGGGCTTTCGCGACCGGGCCCAACTGCGTCAGAGCACCACGGTCGCCCTGGAGGCCGTCACCGAACTGACGCGGACCCACCCCGACCGGTTCGCCTTCTTCGCCCCGCTCTTCCCCGACGACCTGGAGACCTCCCGCTGGTCGCTCGCCCGGGGCCTGGACGAACTCGGCGCGGTCGGCGTCCAGATGCGGGCGAACACCCGCGGCGTCTACCTCGGCGACGCCTCCCACGACCGGCTCCTGGCGGAGCTGAACGAGCGCTCCGCCGTGATCAACACCCATCCGCACGAACTGCCGGGCACCGACCCCGGCCACCACGCCGTGCCGGGCGTGCCCGCCTTCTTCTGCGACTTCCCCCTGGACACCACGCGCGCCGCGGTCAACCTGATCCTCAACGGAACCCTGGACCGGTACCCCAACCTGTCCTTCATCCTGCCGCACGGCGGGGGATTCCTGCCCTTCATCGCCGATCGCATGGCGGCCTTCGCCGGCTTCCTGACCCCCGAGATCGACGGCGCGCGCGTGCGGGACTACCTCCACCGCTTCTACTTCGACACGGCGGCGCCGATGGGCGCGGCGTCCGCGGCTGCGCTGCTCGCCACCGCGGACCCCGGCCGCATCCTGTACGGCAGCGACTGGCCGGCCACCCCCGCCGGCACCGTCAGCGACATCGCCGCACCCGCGCTCGACCGGGAGAGCGGACTGAGCACCTTGCAGCGGCGGCGCGTCAACCGGGAGAACGCCCTGCGCCTGATGCCGGCCCTGGGGGGCCGCGCCGTGCGCTGACGGCCCGTGCGTCAGCGGTCCGGGCGCGGGGGAGCGGCCGGGGGCGGGCCCAGCGTGGTCGTCCCCGGGGCGGCCCGGTGGCCCAACCCCGTGCGGTACGCGTCCATCGCCGCCTCCGTGCGCCCCGTGCGGCGCAGCAGATCTCCCAGGAGCCGGCAGAGGTCGGCCAGGTCACCGCTGGCGCCGCTGCGCTCCAAGAACGCCAGCGCCTGCACGTAGTGCTTCTCGGCCTCCTCCGCGTCGTCGCGCTCCTCGGCGATCAGACCGAGCAGCCGGTGCGCGCCGCCGGCGTGCACCGCGCCGTGCCGGTCGCCCAGCCGCAACAGGGTCGCCGCGACCTCGGCCGCCTGGTCGAAGCGGCCCAGCCGGCGCAGCACGTCCGCCAACTCCACCTCCACCTGCGCGGTGTACAAGGTGGCCCGGCGGGCGGTCAGCATGTCCCGGGCCGTGCGCAACTCCCTTTCTGCAATGTCGAGTTCGCCGTTCTGGGCGTGGACGTACCCACGCATCCAGTGGCAGTGCGCCAAGTCCGTGCCCAGGCGCAGTTGACGGTAGATCGTCTGGGCCTCGGCGAGTGAGGCGTCCGCGTCCGCCGTGCGCCCCTCGGCGAGGAAGGTGCGGGCCACCTGGCGGTGCATCCCCGCCACCAGCGCCGGATCGCTGACCCGGGGCGCCAGCGCCAGGGCGACCTCGGCGGCGTGCGCGGCCCGTGCGTGCGCACCCATGTCGATGTACGGCCCGATGACCGCCGCGTACAACAGGACGAGCGCCTCCGGATCGGCCAGTCCGCTGGTGCTGAGCCCGTCGATCGCCGACTCCAGCAGATAGCAGGCGTACCGCAGTTCGCCGGCGAGCAGATGCGCCACGGCCCGGCCGCGGACCGCCCGGGCGCGCTTGGGCAGCGGGGCGTCCGCGAGTAGCCGCTCGGCCTCCTCGAAGCGGTCCCGCGCGAGGTCGAGCTCCCCGGTCTCCAGGGCGCAGTCGCCGAGGCCGAGCAGCGCCTCGGCCCGCTCGGGGCCGAGGTCCAGCGCTTCGGCCTCGGCCAGTAGCCGGTCGAAGCAGACGGCTGCCTCGGCGGCGGAGCCGGTGGCCAACTCCCGCTGGGCGTCGGTGAGGGCGTACCGCAATTCGGTGGCCAGCCGGGCGGGGCGGCCGGTGGTCAGCTCCTCGACCGACGTGTCGAGCCGCTCGGCGAAGAAGCGCAGCGCCGTCTCGGAGGGGCGGACCTTGCCCGACTCGACCGTGGAGACGTACGCCGGGGTGTACGCCGGCTCCGAGAGCTGACGCTGGGTCATGCCCCGTTGTTTGCGCAGCCGGCGCACCCGGCGGCCGATGTCGGCCCGCGCCGTCGACCCGGCCCGCGCCGATGGCGCCGCCTGTTCGGCGTGCGCCGTCCGCCCTGCCTGGTCGGTGTGCTCGGCCTGCTCGGCCTGTTCCTTCATCGGGCCCCACTCCGCTCGGATGCCTCCGTGTGCCGGGCCCAGTATCGCGGGCTGCCGCTGCGACTTCGGGTCGGACCGACCATTGCGCCGCCGGGGCCCGCACCCCTAACTTAAGCACGCGTTTCACTGAAATTAACAAGATGCTTAACTCTTCCCGGGGAGGGGATCCCATGCGCCGTGCCGTGCGCAGGAGCACCGCGGCGACAGCCGTGGCCGCCGTCGTCACCGCCGTCGTCGCCGTCGCACCGGGGGGCGCGGCCGTCGCCGCCACGCCCCCCGACCGGCCCGTGGTGGAGGTCGAGGTACCCGGGCCCGAGCGCGGCTCCGCGGTCGGATCCGGCCACGTCCTCGTCCCGCAGAACGGCCGGGACCGGCCGCGGCCGAGGCTGTCGGCGGCCGAGAGCGCCGAGGACGGCCGGGTCACCAAGCTGGTGGACAACGGCGCCACCGACGACCGCCTCGACATCGTCGTGGTCGGCGACGGCTACACCGCAGCCGAGCTCCCGCAGTTCCACACCGACGCCAAGGAGATCTGGGCCCAGACCGCCGCCGTCGAGCCGTACACGACGTACGAGGGCATGTTCAACATATGGGCGGTCGACGCCGTGTCCAACGAATCCGGCGTCAGCGGCGACCCGGACCGGGCCACCGTCCGCGACACCGCAGTCGGCTCCTACTTCTGGTGCGGCGACATCGAGCGGCTGCTCTGCGTCGACCAGGTCAAGCTCGACCGGTACGTGGCCAAGGCGCCCGAGGCCGACCTGGTGATCGTCCTCGCCAACAGCACCAAGTACGGCGGTGCGGGCTACAACGAGCCGAGCCCGAGCCTCGGTTACGAGGGCATCGCCACCGCATCCGCCGGCAACGCCAAGTCCGGCCAGGTCGCCATCCACGAGACCGGCCACTCGCTCGGCAAGCTCGCCGACGAGTACTTCTACCCCGGCTACCCGGGCTACGAGCAGTACACCGGCCCCGAGCCCGGCGACAGCAACATCTCCACCCTCTCCGCCGCCGACATCGCCGCCCAGCGCGTCAAGTGGCACCGCTGGCTCGGCGAGACCTCGCCCGACGGGGGCGCGGTCGGCGCGTACGAAGGCGGCGGATACTTCGTCAAGGGCCTCAACCGGCCCACCGACAACTCGATGATGCGATCGGTCGACAAGCCGTTCAACCTGCCCGGCGTCGAAGCGATGATCGCCGGCTTCTACCGCCATGCGAAGCCGCTGACCGCCGTGACGCCCACCGAATCCCCGCTGCGCGTGCGGCACACCGCGAAGGCGGACGTCGTCAAGCTCGCGGGCCCGGGCACCCAGCAGCTCACGGTCCGTTGGTACGTGGACGGCAAGGAGGTGCGCCGCCTCGCGGGCCGCACCCAGGTCCGGGTCGCGGAGGTCGCCCGCTACTTGGTGGACCGCCGCACCCACACCCTGACCGTCACCGCCGAGGACCGCACCGCATCGGTGCGGGACCCGAAGGTCGCCGCCACCATGAAGTCGGCGCTCTCCTGGAAGGTCCGCCTCTGATCCCCGACCCGCGGCGAACGCGCGTGCACCGTCGACCGCGCGTTCGCACGAGCGGGTGAGGAAACCGCCACCGCTCGCCCACAGGGCGGGCGGTGGACCGTTTCCCCCTCCCGGGCCGCGCGGTTTCCGTACGGTGGAAGCGGTGGAAGGCGTCGTCACCGGGAGGGGCGCGTGGACGAGGAAGCACGTCGGCGCATGCTCGTCGAGGTCCAGGCCGAGCGGGAACGGCTGCTGCCGCTGCGCGCGGAGGCCACGCGCACGACGATCGCCATGGTCAGACAGAACACCGAGCAGCCCCCGGACCTGGTGCCGTACCTGAACCTCGCGTACCTCCTCGGCGTGCGGCGCACCCAGGGCGAGGACGCACTGATCGCCTTCGCCCTGTCCCTGGCGAACTGGGCGGTGGCCACGGTCGACGAGGTGGCCAGTTACACCGGACGCAGCGCCGAACAGGTCGTCGACCAGTACGAGACGGACATCATGGCCGCGCGCGCCGAGTCGCCGGAGCCCTGGAGTTGACTTGGAGCGCGCTCCAGCAGGCAGGCTCCCGTCCCGTAGCCCGTGAACACCGCGGGCACGGACGAGGGGACCCCCATGAAGTACCGCCAGATCGGCACCGACCCGGCGACCCGCCGCGAGGTCAGCGTGCTCAGCCTCGGCGCGATGCTGTTCGGCACCCGTACCGACGAGGAGACCGCCTTCGCGCTCCTCGACCGCTACGTGGCAGCGGGCGGCACGTTCGTCGACACCTCCAACAACTACGCGTACTGGATCCACGACACCCAGGGCGGCGAGAGCGAGCGGGTGCTCGGGCGCTGGCGCGCCAGCCGGGGCATCGACGACGAGGTCACCATCGCGACCAAGCTCGGCGCCCGCCCGCTCGCCCCCGGCACCGGATTCCGGGACAACCCCGAAGGGCTGTCCGCCGACACCATCCGGGCCAGTGCCGAAGCCAGCCGCGAACGCCTCGGCATGGACCGGCTGCCGCTGCTGTACGCCCACATACGGGACCCGAAGACGCCGCTGCGCGAGACCGTCGAAGGCTTCGCCGCACTCGTCGCCGAGGGCACCGTGGGCCTGCTCGGGGTCAGCAACCACTGGGCGTGGGAGGTGGAGCGCGCCCGGTCGATCGCCGCGGCCGGCGAACTGCCCGGCTTCGAAGTCCTCCAGTACCAGCACAGCTATCTGCGCCGCCGCGTCGACCGGCCCGACCCCTACTCTCCCGACGGGCCCTACGCCGTGGTCGGCGGTGACCTCCTCAGCTATCTGCGCCAGGAGCCCGCGCTCGCGATGGTCGCCTACACCCCGCTCCTCGGCGGCGCCTACGCCCGCGACGACCGCCCGTACGGGCCGGACTTCGACCACGGGGGCACCGAGCCGCGCCTGGCCGCGCTCACGGCGGTGGCGAAGGAGACCGGCGCCACCGTCAACCAGGTCGTGCTGTCCTGGCTGATCGGCGCCGAGATCCCGATCATCCCGCTGGTGGGCGCCTCCTCGGTGGCGCAACTCGACGAGAGCCTGGCCGCGGTCGACCTGGAGCTGACGCAGGAACAGCGCACCAGGCTCGACGAGGCGGGCTGACCGCCCGCGGCCCGTCCCCGAGGGTCAGTCCGCGAGCGGCAGTGCGCGGGTGAAGACGACCATCGTCCGGCCGCGCCCGTCGTAGTCGGGCACCGGGGTGCAGGCGAAGCCGAGGGAGCGGTGGAAGGCGATCGACCCGGTGTTGGCGGGGGAGGTGATCGCCTTCAGCGCGGTCGCCCCCTGCGCCTGCGCGGCCTTCGCGAACGCCCCGTACAGCCGCCGTCCGAGCCCCGTTCCCCGGGCGTCGTCGCGGGTGGCGACGAGATGGACGTACCCCGTGCCGGCGGGGGTGGTGAAGCCGAAGACGTAGCCGACGACCTCCCCGCCGGCCCGCGCCACCAGGCACGTCGGCCCGAACTCCTGCACCATCGCCAGCAGGTGCAGGGAGCGCATGTCGCGCTCGCCCCAGAAGCGGGGATGGTCGGCGAGCACCCGGTGGAAGTCGTCCGTCGTTGCCGCGTCCATGGTCACGTTCATGCACCGCATCCTCGCAAGCGCGGTGCCCGCAGGGCCATCGGCCCCCGCCCTGACGACCCCGCCCCCCGGCGCGGACATGATCTGTCCCACAGCGACTTGAATCTCACACCGGTGTGACGTCCTACCGTCCCCACCATGACGACCACCGAGCACACCGCGAGCAACAGCCACCGCACCTTCGCCATCGGCGGCGACCTCCCCGTACGGCGCATCGGCTTCGGCACGATGCGCCTCGCCGACGGCCCCGGCGCACCCACCGGTGCAAAAGCCCCCGTCTGGACCGCGCCCAGCGACCGACCAGCGGCGATCGCACTGCTGCGGCGCGCCGTGG
Organism: Streptomyces sp. NPDC047315; assembly: GCF_040643215.1. Lineage (NCBI taxonomy): Bacteria > Bacillati > Actinomycetota > Actinomycetes > Kitasatosporales > Streptomycetaceae > Streptomyces > Streptomyces sp. NPDC047315. The sequence continues at coordinate 6,399 of NZ_JBEYTZ010000025.1, forward strand.
AACTGGGCGTACGCCTCGTCGACACGGCCGATGCCTACGCCCTCGGCGCCGGCGAGGAACTGGTCGCCGAAGCCCTGCACCCCTACGGGGACGAGGTCGCCGTCGCCACCAAGGTCGGCGTACTGCGCCCCGGGCCCACCGAATGGGTGCCGCTCGGCCACCCGGCGTACCTGCGCCAGCAGGCCGAGTTGAGCCTGCGCCGGCTGCGCACCGACCGCATCGACCTGCTGCACCTGCACCGCATCGATCCCGCGTTCCCGCTCGCCGAGCAGATCGGCGCCCTGCGACGACTCCGGGAGGAGGGCAAGGTCCGGCACATCGGACTCTCCGAGGTGAGCGTGGAGCAACTCGTCGAAGCGGAGCGGATCGCCCCGATCGCGAGCGTGCAGAACCTGTACAACCTCGCGGCCCGCGACCACGAGGCGGTGGTGGACCACACGGCCGCCCGCGGCATCGCCTTCCTGCCGTTCTTCCCGATCGCGATGGGGGACCACGCCGGGGCGGACGGGCTGCTCGCCGCCGTGGCGAAGGACATCGGGGCGACGCCGTCCCAGACCGCGCTGGCCTGGCTGTTGCACCGTTCGCCCACGATGATCCCGATTCCCGGCACCTCTTCGCTCGCCCATCTGCGGGAGAACACCGAGGCCCTGGCCATCCGCCTGACCGACGAGCAGTTCACGCGGATAGCGAGGGCCACGGCGAATCCGGCTGCTCCGCAGTGACGTGCCGCCGTGCCCTACGGCAGCGGTGCGCCCTGCGGCGTCGCGGCCCGAGTGTGACGGGCCGCGGCGCGCGTCCGCCCGACGGCCAGGGCGGCGCCCGCCAGCACGAGGGCCGCCGTCACGAGCGCGGCGCTCGACCACGGCGCCGAGCGGTAGCCGAGACCGGTGCCGATGGCGGCCCCCGCCACGCCCGGTCCCAGCGCGGCGCCGACGTTCATCGCCGCCGTCGCGTACGCACCGCCCAGCGTGGGTGCCCCGGGCGCCTCGTATACGGACCGGGTGATCAGCGTGGCGCCGACCGCGAACGACAGCGTGCCCTGCACGAGCACCAGGAACAGCGCGACCGGGAGGCTTCCCGCGGTCAGTGCGAACAGCACCCAACCGGCCAACAGGGCGGCGCTGCCGGGCACCAGCAGGCGTAGCGGCCGGGAGTCCGCGAGTCGCCCGCTGAGGGTGACGCCGACGAACGACCCGATGCCGAAGAGCGCCAGCACCACGGGCACACCGCCGTCCGCGAGGCCGGCGACGTCCGTCATCACCGGAGCCAGGAAGGCGAAGGTGCCGAAGGTCGCCGCATTGACCAGCGCCCCCAGGGCGAGGGTGACCAGCAGCCGGGGCCTGCCCAGCTCCCGCAACTCCCGGCGGGCGCTGGGCTGTTCGGCTCGCAAGGATGCGGACGCTCCCGCGTCGACGGGCTCGGCCACCGGCGTCGTCGCGGGCACCGAACGCAGGATCGCGACCACGACCGGTACGCAGACCAGCGCCACGGCCCAGAACGCCGCCCGCCAGGACCAGACCTGGCCGAGGACCGCGCCGGCCGGGACGCCGGCGATGCAGGCGAGCGTGATGCCCGAGATCAGTACGGAGATCGCCCGCCCCTTGGCGTCGGGCCGCACCATCGAGGTGGCGGTCGCCATGCCCACGGCGAGGAAGCCGGCGTTGGCGAGGGCGCCGACGACGCGGGTGGCGAGGAGGACGGCGAAGCTGTCGGTGAGCGCACCGACGACGTGCACGGCCATGAAGACCAACAGGAAGACCAACAGCGCCCGACGGCGGGGCCAGCGCAGGCTGACCGCGGCCATCAACGGTGCGCCGATCACCATCCCGATGGCGAAGGCGCTGGTCAGGGCTCCGGTGCTGGCCACGGACACCCCGAGGTCCCGGGCGATGTCCGGCGCGATGCCGGAGAGCATGAATTCGGAGGTGCCCTGGGCGAAGACGGCCAGGGCGAGCAGATAGACGGCGGGTGGCACGAAGCACTCCACGGTGATGGCGGGGCGGCGGCAGCCGCGCCCGCCGGGACGGCACAAAGCGCCGCCGCACAGCGGGCGCGGCACGACCGCGCACCAGAAGAAAAGGGGGAGGGGAGGGCCGCGGCCGGGACGGCGGCGCGCGACGTCAGACGGCGCGTGGCGTCCTGGAGAAGGGCGGCCCGTACGACGGTGCTTCGGCGGCGGGTACGGCGCAGCGACGCGCGGGCCCGTCAAGAAGGAATCGGGCGGCGCGTCACGCGGTACGGCAAGAGGCCACCGGAAGACCGGTGGCTAGCGTCTTGACGCCTCGGGGCTGCTCACGGAGGCCACCTTAGAGAGGAGTGGACGGGCGCGTCCACCCGGTTCTCGACCGCCGCAGCCGGACCGCCGCCAGAACCTCGCACGGACCGGTCGAGGAAAGGTGTTGACGGACCACCCGTCGCCTTATACAGTGTATATCGAACTTGTTGCCGTCGATCGGAGTTGGACGTTGCTCGTCTGAGGTCTCGCGATACCGCACCTCGTGTGCCCGTGCGCATCCCCGCACGGATCCTCGCCGTACGCGACCTCGACGCCTTAGCCGTCCTCCCCGCCGCAGCAGGTCCCTCTCGGGCCTCTTCGTCCGGTTCTTCGGGAGCCCAGGTCGCCGCGCCGAGCGGTATCGCCCACGCGTTGCCCCCGTCCGTTCCCGAGCAACCGCGAGGCCGCCCATGTCTACTCACCCCACTTCCCGCACTTCCCTTCCTTCCGTCTCCGCCTCCACCGCCTCCATCGCCGTCACCGACCTGACGTACGCCTGGCCGGACGGTACCGCCGTCTTCGACGGGCTCCAGACCGCCTTCGGGACCGGTCGAACCGGACTCGTCGGCCTCAACGGATCGGGTAAGTCGACCTTGTTGAAGCTGATCGCGGGCCGGCTGCGGCCGGCCGCGGGCGCCGTCAAGGTGACGGGCGAGGTCGGCTACCTCCCGCAGGACGTCGCCCTCGACACCGCCCTGCGCATCGACGAGGTCCTCGGCATCGCCGAAACCCGGGCCGCGTTGCACGCCATCGAGGCGGGCGACGTCCGGGAGGAGCACTTCGAGGCCGTCGGCGACGACTGGGACGTCGAGGAGCGGGCACTCGCCGCGCTCGGCGGCCTCGGGCTCGCCGACATCGGCCTGGACCGCACCGTGGGCGAGGTCTCCGGCGGCGAGTCCGTGCTGCTGCGGCTGGCCGCGCTGCTGCTGCGTAGGCCCGACGTACTGCTGCTGGACGAGCCGACGAACAACCTCGACCTGCACGCGCGTCGGCGCCTGTACGCCGCGGTGGAGGGGTGGTCGTCGGTGCTGGTGGTCGTCAGCCACGACCGGGAGCTCTTGGACCGCGTCGACCAGATCGCCGATCTGCGCGGCGGCGGGATCACCTGGTACGGGGGCACGTTCTCCGCGTACGAGCAGGCGCTCGCCGCCGAGCAGGAGGCCGCCGAGCGGATGGTCCGCGTGGCGGAGTCGGACCTGCGCAAGCAGAAGCGCGAACTGGCCGACGCCCAGGTCAAGTTGGCCAGGCGCAAGCGCTACGGCCAGAAGATGTGGGACACCAAGCGCGAGCCCAAGGTCGTCATGGGCGAGCGCAAGCGCCAGGCCCAGGTCTCGGCCGCCAAGCACCGCATCATGCACGAGGAGCGGCTCGTCGAGGCGAAGGGCCGCCTCGACGAGGCGGTGGAGGCGGTACGCGACGACGACGAGGTCCGCGTCGACCTGCCGGGGACGGCCGTCCCCGCGGGGCGCACCGTGTTCACCCTGCGCGAGCTGCACCTGGCGTACGGAGCGCGCGTGGCGGGGGAGTTCACCCTGCGCGGACCCGAGCGGATCGCGTTGGTGGGACGCAACGGAGCCGGCAAGACCACGCTCCTGCGCACCCTCGTCGGCGAGCTCTCGCCGGTGGCCGGCGAAGCCGTCGCCCATGTGCCGCACCGCTTCCTGCCCCAGCGGCTCGACGTGCTCGACGACGGGCTGACGGTGGCCGAGAACGTGGCGCGGTTCGCCCCGCAGGCGACGAACAACCGCATCCGCGCCAGGTTGGCCCGCTTCCTCTTCAAGGGCGCGCGGGCCGATCAACTCGCCGGGACGCTGTCCGGCGGCGAACGCTTCCGGGCGGCCCTGGCCGCGCTGATGCTGGCCGAGCCCGCTCCGCAACTGCTGTTGCTGGACGAGCCGACCAACAACCTCGACATGGCCAGCGTGCGCCAGCTGACCGAGGCGCTCGCGTCGTACGAAGGGGCGCTCGTGGTCGCCAGCCACGACCTGCCGTTCCTGCGGTCCATCGGGATCACGCGCTGGCTGCTGATGGACGGGCCCCTGCGCGACACCACCGCGGAGGAGGTGGCGGACGCCGTGATGGAGCGGTGATCCGCCCGGCCCCCCGGCCCGCCCGGCCCCCCGGCCCGCCCGGCCCCCCCGGCCCGCCCGGGCGCAAAGGGGCCGGGCCCCGGACGAAAGCGTCCGGGGCCCGGCTTCTTCATGTGGCGTGGACCGTCGGCGCAGGTCCACCGGTACGGGACTACGAGAGGTTGTCTCCCCAGCCGCCCTGCAGCATCGTCTGGAAGACCCACTTGCCGTTCTGTTTGATCAGGACGTCGGCGTAGCGGAGCTGCTGGGTGACGTCGCCCGCCGTCATCGTCGAGTCGGTGAACACGATGACCATCGCGGAGCTCAGGAAGACGGGGGTGCGGACCGAGTCGAAGGTGATGTCATCGGAACCCTCGCCCATCACGTGCGTCATGGTCTCGACGAACTGCCTGCGGTCCCACTGGGCGCTGGCGCCCTCGCCGGCGGCGTTGTCGCTGACGAGGTTCAGGGGGAAGACCGCGACGTCGGCCATCTTGTCGATGTCACGCCGCGCGGCAGCCGCGTCGTACTTTGCGAACCAGGCGTCGATGCTGGCGAGTTCGTCGGCGGTCGGGGTGTATCCGGCATCGGGCAGTTGGGGCACGCGCGCTCCTCACAGGACTGATCAAACTTGACTACCGAGAAGAGTATCTCCTTGCGATGGGCTAGTCAAACTTGATTAGGGGGTGGGTGATGGTAGGTGCATCCGTCCGGGCGATCTTGACCGGTGTCGGCGGCGGAGTTCAACCCGTGGCGGCCATCGGTCGGCGCCGCGCGGGCCGTATCGCCTGGTGATGGGCGAGCAACTAGGCTGGGAAGACCCGTTGATGACGAACGAGGGGACCGTGCGGTGCAGCGCTACGACCGGCTCAAGCAGATCCAACGCATGGACCCCGAGCGGGACTTCCACCGCATGTACCAACTCATCGCCACCCACGAGTTCCCCTGGGACTTCAGCCGCTCGCTGGAGCTGGCCCTCTTCCGCACCTACGCCGTCCCCAGCATCGGCGGGCTCCTGGCCCGTACCGCCGAGTTCGGCACGCGCGCCCAGAAGCGCTACGACGACACCGCCCTGCTGCTGGACGCCATCGTCGAGCACGGGTTCGACGACGAGCGGGGCCGCACCGCGATCCGGCGCATCAACCAGATGCACCGCAGCTACGACATCAGCAACGACGACATGCGCTACGTCCTGTGCACCTTCGTCGTGATGCCGAAGAGGTGGATCGACCGGTACGGCTGGCGCCGGCTCACCGACGTGGAGCTACGGGCCTGCGTCGGCTACTACCGCCACCTCGGCCGGCAGATGGGGATCCAGCAGGTCCCCGCCACCTTCGAGGAGTTCGAGGACTGCCTCGACTCCTACGAGGCCGAGCACTTCGGCTGGAACGAGGGCGGGCGCGCGGTCGCCGAGTCCACCCTGGCGCTGATGGCCTCCTGGTACCCCCGCCCCCTCGCGCCGGCCGTCCGCGCCGCGAGCGCCGCCCTGCTCGACGAGCCGCTGCGGCGCGCCTTCCGCTACCCGGAGCCCGCCCCCGCCCTGCGCGCCGCGGTCGACGGCGCCCTGCGGCTGCGGGGCCGGTTCGTCCGCCTCCTGCCGCCCCGGCGCACCCCGCACTTCGGCCGGCAGAACTGGGAGGTCAAGGGGTATCCGCAGGGCCATCGCCTCGCTGACCTCGGCACCTTCCCGGTGCCGGGCCTCAAGGGGTGCCCGGTGGACCACGGGGGGCGCCGGTCGGACGGACGCGGCGCCGTTCCCGTCGACGAAGCAGGGCCCGCGCGCTGACGCGAGCCCTGCCCGATACGGCCTACGTGTACGAGCCCGTCGGCTCAGCGGCCCCGGTAGGCGTCGTGGATGGTCTGCGTGACGGTGTTCCCCTCGACGTCCTCGGCCACGGCCTGGAAGGCGATGCCCTGCCCGGCCGCCGGGTTGGTGACGGAGATGGCGCCCTTGACCACGGGCACGTCGGTCCAGGTGCGGCCGTCGTCCAGGCTGGTGCGGACCGTGAGGGACTTCAGCCGCTTGCCCGCGGCGGAGCCCTCCACGACCACCGGGACCTTCATGGCGGCACCGGCCGGTGCGGTGGAGTCCAGGGCGAGTGCGGGCTCGAAGCGCACCGCGGACACGGGGAGGTCCACCGGTGCGCTGGTGCGCTTCGAGGTGAAGGTCCACTCGGCGCTGACCCTGGTGGAGGCCACGGTGTTGCGGTTGCGGGTGTACGTGGCGCTCAGTCGGTACTCCGCCTCGTCCGCCGGCACCGTGAACTCGTTCCAGCACAGGGGGGTCGTGGCCTGGTGGGTCTTGACCCCGTTGCGGTGCATCGCGATCGCGTAGGTGTCGGCGCGCAACTCCCCCCAACGGGCGCGGCCGTCCGCGTACAACGGCAGACAGCCGTGGATCACGTCGCCGTTGCGGGTGATCGCGCCTGAGCTGACCTGCGGGAGCCCGTCCTCCCAGGCCCCGACGGACGGCCCGAAGACCCCCACCCCCAGCCGGACCGTCTCGTCCCGGCCGGCGGCGTAGCGCTGGTATCCGCTGGCGAAGCTCGGCCCCCAGCCCGTCGGGCGCTGGTCCTCCATCGTCAGTTGCCAACGCACCCCGGCGGTGTTGACGTGCACGGTCGCCTTGCCGGGCAGCGGGACCGTCGCGGCGACCTGTCCGAAGGCGCGCCACCCGTTGTCGAACCGGACCCTGGCCTCCAGGGCGCCGGTGCCACCGGTCACGGGGCTGCCCAACTCCGCCGTGATGGTCGTGAGTTCGCTCTTCTTGACGTCCTTCTCGAAGCCCGTGGGAAGCGTGCGGCCCTTGACGAGGTGGGCCAGTTGGTAGCTCTCCCCGGGCCCCTTGGTCCAGACGCTGTTGAAGCCCTGACCCGTGACGCCCCGAGGGAGCGCCGGGCCCAGGTGCCCGATGCGGAACTTGTCGAAGGTGTCGTAGTACCAGTTGTCGCGGAACTCCTTGCCCTCGACGTCCGCGTACGTCAGCAACGACGCCATCTCGCTGGTGGCCGCGGGGTCGGGGGGAGTGATCCGCACCGGCTCGGTGACCCGGGCGTCCACGGTCACGGTGGTGTCCCGGTCGACGTTGAGATATGGCTGGTGGACCACGTCGGCGGGAGGCTGGGCCGCTCCGTCCAGCATGAAGGAGGTGAGGAAGTAACTCCCCTTGGGCACGCGCATCGTGTGGGTGTTGGCAAACCTGAAGTGGTCGAGGTCGTAGACCTTCTCACCGCCGAGTCCGGTGAGGCCCGCCATCAAGGTGTTGAAGCGCGGTGCCGGCTGACCGTTCCGTCCCACGTGCTTGACGGTCAGGTCGTACGACTCGACCTCGCGGTCCACCACGCCGAGGCTCCGGACGCTCTGGCCCCCGCCCGTTGCGGTGAGCACCGCCGTGTACAGGCCGTCGACGGCGCCGGCGCGGGTGTCGGCGGTGACGTCGACCGACGCGGTGCCGCCCGCCGGGACGGTGACCCGGTCGGCGGAGAGCCGGAAGAACCCGCTCGGCGCGGGCTTGCCGTCAGGCCCCTGGCCGGTGGCCTTCAGATCCAGCGCGACCGGTGCACTGCCGGCATTGCGGTAGGTCACCTTCTTCGTCACCGGCACGTCGTCGTGCCGCGGCCAGGACTGCCGTCCGAAGGAGAGGGTCGGAGTCTCCGCCACCACGGTCTTGCCGAGGGCCGCGGCGACGTCGAGTTGACCGTGCCCCTGCTCGAAGACCGGGTTGGGCGCGTCCTTCGCCGCCCCGGCGAGCACCCCCTTGAGCGCCCCCGCCTTCCAGGTCGGGTGCTTCTGCTTGAGCAGCGCCGCGGCGCCGGCCGCGTGTGCGGTCCCCATCGAGGTGCCGGTCCTGGAGGCGTACCCACCGCCCGGGGCGGCAGCCACGATGCCCTCGCCGGGCGCGACGAGGTCCGGCTTCATGCCCGCGTCCGTCAGGTTCGGCCCGCGGCCCGAGAACGCCGAGACGAAGTTGTACTCGTCGATCGAGCCCACGGTCAGGGCCTCTTCGACGGTGCCGGGGGTGGTGACGCTGGAATCGCCCTCGAATCCCGCGTTGCCCGCGGAGGTGACGAAGAGCGCGCCCGTGGACCGGGTGAGCCGGCTGACGGCCTCCTCGACCGGGTCCACGCCCGGGCCGTCCCGCCGCCCGAGGCTGAGGTTGACCACGTCGGCGCCCTGGGCCGTCGCCCACTCGATGCCCGCGACCACCGCGGAGGTGTCCGCGATGCCCGAGTCGTCGAGCACCTTGGCGTCGATGACGCCCGCCCCGTGCGCGATGCCCTTGCTGCGTCCCTGGGACGCCGCGCCCGTGCCCGCGGCGATGGAGGCGACGTGGGTGCCGTGGCCGTGGCGGTCGACCGCGTCCGGCGACGACGAGAAGTTGCGTTCGGCGAGCTGCCTGCCCGTCAGGTCGGGATGGGTCTCGTCCACGCCGGTGTCCAGGACGGCGATCTTCACGCCCCGGCCGTCGAACCCCGCCTGCCATGCGGCGGGCGCGCCGATCTGCACGGCGCTGCGCTCCAGCATCGAGCGGTACTTCGCGTCCAGCCAGACCTTCGCCACCCCCGGTGCGGAGACCCGGTCGGTCTTCGCGTCCGCGCCGGTCCCGGTGAGCGCGGCCCAGACCTTCGTCGCCGCGGCGGCGTCCTTCACCCGTACCGCCTGGGCATTGAGGACCGGTAGGTCGCGGCCGGCCTTCGCGGCTCCGACTGCTTGCGTCACCGCCGTCCTCGACGCCTTCGCCGCGCCCTCGTACCGCACGATCAGCCCGAGCCCGCCCGGGGACCGGTACTCCGGTCGGGACAGCTCCGTGACGTCGAAGAGCTGCTGGTCCAACCGACCTTCGGAGATCAGCCGTTGGGCGTCCAACGGGATGGCCAGGGTTCGATCGCCGCGCCGGGTGACATGGACGGGAACGTCCTTGCGGTCCGGTCCCCGATCGATCCGGACCACCTGACCGGAGCCGTCCACGACCACCGTGTCACCGGTGATCAGCACGACCTCGGTGGTGCGGCCCTCCGCGGCCGGCCGTGCGGACCCCTGCGCCGTGGCGCCGGTCCGGTCCTTGTGTGCGGCGGCGGCGCCCGGGCCGGTGAACCCGGCCACCATGGTCGCCGCCGCCACGACTAACGCAACGGTTCCTCTTCTTCCGTTTCTTCCGTGCTGCAAGACGCCTCCCCGAGAGAAGTTGGGAAAGAAGTCGTTCTGTGGTGAGGAGCGCTCGGCACGTTCGTCAGGTTCCCCGCATGTGCGTGATAGGGGAGCCGGTGTCAGCTCACTCGTCCGGGATCAGCCGGCGCGGACCCGCCCCCCGGGCGGCCAGGGCGTCCCCCGGATTGAGCACCCGGCACCGCTGCAACGACAGACAGCCGCAGCCGATGCACCCGGTGAGCTCCTGCTCAAGACGCTCGATCTCCCGCCGGCGCGCCTCCAGGTGCGCCGCCCACCGCCGGGAGATCCGCTCCCAGTCGCGCTTGCTCGGCATCCGGTGCTCGGGCAGCGTCTCGAAGACCTCCGCCAATTCCGCCAACGGGATGCCCAGCCGCTTGGCGGTCAGGATCAGCGAGAGCCGGCGCAGCACATGGCGTCGATAGCGGCGCTGGTTGCCCGCGGTGCGCTCCGCGGAGATCAACCCCTGCTCCTCGTAGAAGCGCACCGCGGAGGTCGCCACCCCCGCCCGGCGCGCCACTTCGCCCACGGTCATCAGATCACTCGGCCGACGGCTCACAACGGTCCCCTTGACTTCAAGTGAGGTTGAAGTTTTAGCGTAGCGTGCCGTGACTGCATCACCCACGCCACAGACCACGTCCGCGCCTGATCAGGACGGGTCGTCGACCCCTCAACCGCAGCCCGCCGCCCCCTCGGGCGGCTGGTCCGAACTGCTTTCGCGGCAGCACCTCGCGACCGTGCTGGTGCTCGCCGGCGGTGTCGCTCTGTACGCGATGAACCTGTACTTCACGGCCGCGCTCATGCCCTCGATCGTGTCCGACATCGGCGGCGCCCGGTACTACGCCTGGGTCGCCACGGGCTTCCTGATGGCGGCGGTCATCGCCTCGATGCTGGTCAGCAGGTGTCTGGCGAGCACGGGTGCCGCGCGGGCGTACGTCGTCGGCTTCCTCGTCTTCGGCGCCGGTGCCGCGCTCAACTCCCTCAGCCCCTCGATGGAGGTGCTGATCCTGGGGCGGGTGGTCCAGGGACTCGGCGGCGGTCTGCTGGCCGGCCTCGGGTACGCGGTGATCCGCGGCGCGCTACCGGACCGGCTGTGGGCCCGGGCCGCGGGCCTGATCTCCGCGATGTGGGGCGTGGGCACCCTCGTCGGGCCTGCGCTCGGCGGGCTGTTCGCCCAACTCGGGGCGTGGCGCTGGGCGTACGCGCTGCTGCTGGTGGCCGCAGTGCTCCTCGCCGTCCTCGCGTACCGCGTGCTGCCCCGCCACGGCGGCGGGGGCCGGGGCACGTCCCCGATCCCGCTGGCCTCGCTCGCGCTGCTCACCCTCGCCGCCGCGGCCTTCGGCGTCAGCTCCGCGGTCCCGCGGGGCTGGGCCACCGGCGCGAGCATCGCGGCCGGCGCCCTGCTGCTGGCGGGCTTCGTGCGGGTCGAGCGCCGCGGTGCCGCGACCGTCCTGCCGACCCTGGCCTACCAGCGCGGCAATGCGCTGAAGTGGGTGTACCTCACTGTGGCCGTGCTCTGCGCCGGGGTGATGGCCGAGACCTTCATCCCGCTCTTCGGACAGGAACTCGGCGGCCTCACCCCGCTCGCCGCCGGACTGCTCGGGGCCGCGCTGTCGGTCGGCTGGGTGGTCGCCCAACTCTTCAGCGTCGGCCTCGCGACGCCCGCGGCGCGCAGCCGGGCCATCCGCACCGGCCCCGTCCTGCTCACCGCCGGACTCGTCGCCTACGGGCTGCTCCAGGCCTCGTCCGCATCCGCCGCGCTCGTCGCGGTGTGGGCCGTGCTCCTCTTCGTCGCCGGCACCGGCATCGGACTCGCCTTCCCTCATCTGAGCGTGGCGGCGATGCGCAGCAGCACCGACGAGAACGAGGGCAGCAAGGCGGCAGCGGCGCTCAACACCACCCAGCTGATCGCCTACGCCGTGTGTTCGGCCCTCGCCGGCACCCTCGTCAGCCTCGGCGACGACTCCATGCTCGACTCCGCCCGCTACATGACGTTGGGCATCGCCGTCATCACCGCCCTGGGACTGATCACCGCGGTGCGCACCACGAAGGACGGCGCCCGGGAAGGGGCCCGGGAAGACGCCCGCGAAGACGTGCGCGGAGGCGCGCGCGACGGCTTGTAGCCGGTCGTTCGGGCAGCACCCCTCGTCCCTGCGAAGGGTGACCGGGCGAGGGGTGCATCTTTGTGTGTAGCAGCACGTCGTCCCCGGTCATGACGTACGGGGCGGGGAGCGCTTGGACGATGAAGGGGTGACTCAGACCCTGCCCCAGAAGCCCCCCTCGCACCTGGGCCGCTCGTCCGGTCGGCTGCCGCTGCTCGACGTGTTGCGCGGCGCCGCGATCCTCGGCACGTTGATGACCAACGTCTGGATCTTCACGAGCCCCGGTTCGGAGTGGGGCGTCCTGGAGGGCGTCACCGGAACGCCGTCCTTCGCGACCTTCCCCGAAGCCGTCGCCACCGTGCTGCGGCTGCTGGCCAACGGCAAGTTCCTGGCCCTGCTGACGGTGCTCTTCGGGGTGGGCCTGGCCATCCAGTACGCGTCCGCCGCCCGGCGCGGCGAACCCTGGCCGGGCCGCTACCGATGGCGGGCGCTGTTCCTGTTCGCCGAGGGCACCGTGCACTTCCTGCTGGTCTTCGCCTGGGACGTGCTGATGGGGTACGCGGTCACCGCACTGCTCGTGGCCTGGCTGCTCACCCGCTCCGAGCGCGCCCAGAACCGGGTCCTCTGGTGGACGGCCGCAGTGCACCTGACCTTCATGACGCTGCTGACCGCCGCGCTGGTGGCGGCGGGGCCGGCGGAGGCCACCTTGTCCGAGAAGGTGCGCGACCTGTACGCGCACGGCAGCTACGGCGAGCAGATCGCCTTCCGGTGGGAGAACGCCCTCGCGCTCCGGCTGGAGCCACTGCTCACCTTCCCGCTGCTCGTCTGCCTCTTCCTGCTGGGCGTACGGCTCTTCAGGGCCGGTGCCTTCGGCGACGACGCGACCGGACGGCGCATCCGGGCCCGGCTGTTGGCGTGGGGGCTCGGCATCGGACTGCCGTTGAGCGTGGGCGCCTCGCTCGCCGGGGCCGAGCTGTTCCTGCTGGACCGCTACGTCGGCGGCCCGTTGACCGCACTCGGCTACGTCGGTCTGATCGGTGTGCTGGTCGACCGCCTCAAGAGGTACGGCCCGTTGACGAACGGGCTGAGCGCCGTCGGCCGCACCGCGCTGTCCGGCTATGTCCTCCAGAACGTGCTGTGCATGCTCGTTGCGTACGGCATCGGGCTCGGTCTCGCCGAACGGCTCGGGGACGACTGGCACCCCTGGTGGGTGATCGGACTGTGGGCGACGGTGTGCGCGGTGCTGATGGTCGGCTCGACGTGGTGGCTGCGGCACTTCACGGCGGGCCCGCTGGAGTCCGTGCAGCGCTGGGCGCTGCGCCGCTGACCGGGACTGTCACAGGCGCGGTGCAGGATGGGCCCATGGAGGACGGGCCAGTGAACGAAGAAGTGATTCCGATCCTGCGGGTGGCCGACGCGGAGGCCGCCATCGAGTGGTACGCACGCCTGCGGTTCGCCCGGCAGTGGGAGCACCGCTTCGAGCCGGGCTTCCCGCTGTTCGTCGCGGTGGCCCGGGGCTCGATGCAGCTGTTCCTCTCGGAGCACGAGGGCGACGCCCGCCCGGACACCCTGATCTACCTCAAGGTCGCCGACCTCGACGACGTGGCCGCCGAGTTCGGCGTCGAGCCGCAGGCGCAGCCCTGGGGGCGCGTGCTGGAGCTCACCGACCCTGACGGGAACCGCCTCAGAATCGCCTCCGTCGACGGCTGACGGCTGACGGCTGACGGCTGACGGCTGACGGCTGACGGCTGACGGCTGACGGCTGACGGCTGGCACTCGTGGGGTCGGCGGCTGACCGTGCTGCCGTGCGGGGGCGGGAAGCGTTCGGTCAGGGGGCGATCGGCAGCTGTCGCTTGTGCTCGGTGAGTCGGTAGCGGTGGACGATGGCCGCGTGGGCGGCCTCATCGACCGGCCGGCCTTCGAGGAAGTCGTCGATGTGGTCGTAGGTGACGCCGAGCGCGTCCTCGTCTGGCTTGCCCGGGCTCAGTGTCTCCAGGTCCGCGGTCGGGACCTTGCCCACCAGCTCGTCGGGTGCGCCCAGGGCCTGTGCCACGGCCCGTACGCGCCGCTTGGTGAGCCCGGTGAGCGGTACGAGGTCGGCCGCGCCGTCGCCGAACTTGGTGAAGAAGCCGGAGACGGCCTCGGCTGCGTGGTCGGTGCCCACCACCAGGCCCTGGTGCGCGCCGGCGACCGCGTACTGGGCGACCATGCGCTGCCGGGCCTTGATGTTGCCGTGTACGAAGTCCTGGTGGTGCGCGTCGCCGAAGGCCGTGCCGGCGGCCAGCACCGTCTCCAGCGCTGCGTCGCTGGCGGGGCGCACGTCGACGGTGAGCACCTGATCGGCACGGACGAACTCCAGCGCCAGCTGCGCGTCCTTCTCGTCCGCCTGGACGCCGTACGGCAGTCGCATGGCGAAGAACGTCGCGTCCCGCCCGCTCGCCCTGACCCGTTCGACCGCGAGCTGGCACAGCCGGCCCGCGGTCGTGGAGTCCACGCCGCCGCTGATGCCGAGCACGAGGGAGCGCAGCCCCGTCGACACCAGCCGGTCGGCGAGGAAGGCCACCCGCCGCTCGATCTCCTGCTGCGCGTCGAAGGACGGGCGCACCTGGAGCTCCCGTGCGATGTCCAGCTGAAGGGATATGGGCGCCGGCTCGGTCACGGTTGCTCCTCGGTCGTGCCCGTGGGCAGGGACGGCCCGTGCCGTCGGAGGGCTGCCACGGGGGTGTGCAGGGGGACGGAAGCACTCTAAAGGAGCAGTGCGCGACCGCCTGCCGGCGGCGCACCGAAAATCGGACACCGTCGGTAATTAGCCATGATCATTCGGTTGCCGCCAGGCACTTTACTTGCCCTTGACCCGGTGGCAAGCTGACGGACACCTCGGCCCCCCACGGGAGAAACCTTCTCAACATCCCTTGCTCGCAAGGGAGTTGACTCCTGGGCTGATTTCATCGGAATCATTGAACCTGGATCGGAGTGCGAATGAACCGTCGTGTCCGTTGTGCGGCTTTTGTGGCGACTGTGGCGGCTGGTGTTGCCCTGACCTTGTCGAGCGGCACCGCCCACGCCCAGGAGCAGCAGCAGCCGGCCCCCCGCTCCGGGGGCCTGATCAACATCAACGGTCCGCTGATCTACAACACCGGGGACATCGACCTGCTGGAAGACGTCTTCGAGCACATCAGCATCCCGATCTTCGGGCAGGCCGTGCACCAGATGTACGACTGGGCCAAGTTCGAGGGCGGCCTCTTCGGCAAGAAGAAGTAGTCGGCGCACCGTCGGCGGACCGCTGTGCGCAGCGGTCCGCCGGACCGTCCCGATGCCGCGCGCAGCCCGAGCGGTCTGCCTTCGCCGGCCGGCCGAAACCGTCTGGACACCCCGGGGCGCGGCTTGATCGGATGGCACCATGACATCGTTTTGGACGGGTGAACGAGTGCGCTTGCGGGGCGTCGAGCCCGAGGACTGGGCCGCCTTCATGCGCTTCGACGCGCACTCCGGTCACCAGCGGACGGCGGACGCCCTCCATCCGCCCCGTTCGGCCGAGGGCTACCGAGCCTGGGCGAAGGAGGCGGCGACGGCCGCCCCCGACGGGGACGCGTTCCGAGTCGCCGTCGAAGCCGTCTCGACGGGGGAGTTGGTCGGCACCCTCAACACCCATGAGACCGATGCGCGCACCGGCCGCTTCGCCTACGGCATCGCGATCGGCGACGAGCACCAGCGCAAGGGTTACGCGAGCGAAGCCGCGGTGCTGCTGATGCGCTTCATGTTCGCCGAGCGGCGCTACCACAAGTGCGAAGTGCAGATCCACGCGTACAACGAGGCGTCGTTGGCGCTCCACCGTCGGCTGGGGTTCGTGGCGGAGGGGCGGTTGCGGGAGGCCGAGTTCGTCGCCGGCCGCTACTGCGACGTGGTGCTGATGGGCATCCTCGCTGACGAGTTCGCCGAACGCCACTCGCTGGGCGAGCCGTGACCGTGACGACGTCGCCCCTGTTCCCCCCGTCACCTGCGCCACCGCCGATGCCTTGAAGACACGCGTCCGTCGCGTCCGCCTGTCCGCCCGCCCGAATTCGGGTCAACACGCGTCGTCGCGACTCAGCACGACGAGTCACCCGGTGATAGATCCCGCCGTCTCCAGCCGGGTAGTTGAGTACGAGCACGGATGTCGTCGGGCTCCCGTGACGACAAGGTGGGGGCGCGCAGGGGCACCGCCCGTGCGCGCACGGAGCGAACTCGACCTTCTGGAGGCATGTCATGCGATGGTTAGCAAAGAGTGCGGCGGCCCTGTCGCTGGCCGGCGCCACACTCGTGGGCTCGGCGGGGGCAGCCTGGGCCTCCTGCGGCCAGGTGGACGAGGTCACGGCCTCGGCCGCCGCCTGCGCCACCGGATGGGGCAGCGGCACCAAGTCGGCCACCGAAACGGTCGCCGAGCCGCTGAAGAACATCAGAACCGGCCAGCACGCCTGCTATGACCGCATCGTCTTCGACGTCACCGGCGCCCCCGGCAAGGTCGGGTACCACGTCGGCTACGTGGACGCGTTCCACCAGGACGGCACCGGCGACCTGATCCCCGTCGCGGGCGGCGCGATCCTCCAGATCTACGTGAACGCCCCGAGCTACAACCCCTCGACGGGCCAGGCCGTGTACCCCGGGATCCCCGGGCAGAGCCTGCCGGGCGTGAACATCACCGGCTACCGGACCTTCAAGGACACCAAGTACGGCGCGAGTTTCGAAGGGCAGACCCAGGTGGGCATAGGCCTGCGCGCCAAACTGCCGTTCCGGGTCCAGCAGTCGGGCGACCAGGTGATCGTGGACGTGGCGCACACCTGGTAGCCGCGAGCGGCGCAGCACGGGCCCGCGGTGATGGGCCGCGCGCCGACGCAGGGACCTAAGCTGGCGTCATGAAGCGATGTGACAGCGGCGGCCGGAGAAGACGCCTGACCGAACTGGCCGGGTTCGCCGCCGCTGTCACGGTCTCCCACTACCTCCTCGGCCTCCTGTGGGTCGGCCACGCCGTGAGCGAGGTGGGTTCGGGAACGGACTCCGTGCCGATGGCCGAGTGCCGCTACACGTCGAACCGACCGGACGGCGCCACGGTCGCCGGGCACGACGTGCGCATCCTGCCGCTGCACATCTTGTGCCGGACCACGGACGGCCGGGTGTTCAACAGCCGGGTCGTCCCGTCCTGGTTCAATCCCGCCCTCGCCGGGTCCGCCGCGATCACCGCAGCCCTGGCGGGCGGCGCCCTGCTCCGCGCCCGACGGCGCACGTCGGCCGCGCCCCGGCAGGCGCCGGAGGATCAGATCAGGCCAGCGGCTCGGACCTGACCCGCCGGACCGCCACCGGTGAGTCCCACCGCTCAAGGCCCGCGGCGGTGAGCTCGTCGAGTTCGACGCGGGCCCGCTCCAACTGCTCCGTGGAGACCCCCGCTTCCTCCGCCGCGGCGAGCTTGTTCGCCAGGGCCGCGTAGTGGATGTCCAACCCCTGGGTGATCTGCGGCGCTGTGCCGCTGCCGCGGTGCGCGTCGATCTCGGCCGCGAAGGCGGGCATGATGCGCAACATGCTGGTCAGCCACGGCACGAGGTGCTCCGTGACCCCGGCGGCGCTCCCGCCCTGCCGAGATACCGCGAACGCCACCGCGTGGTGGAAGCCGTCGTACATCATGTCCGTGGCGGTCAGCAGCGCGAGGTCGTAGAGCGCGGCCAGACCCACTTCCGCACCGAGGTGGCGCGGGGTGCCCAGGACCTCCAGGGCGGCCCGGTGCTCGGCGAAGACGGCCTCGTCACCGCTGTAGAAGACGAACGCCTCCTCGGTCGCGATCGTCGCCGGGATCGCCATGATCCCGCCGTCCAGATACGCGGCGCCGTGCTCCTTCGCCCACCGGGCGCACGCGCTCGCCTGCTCAGGGGACCCGTTCGTCAGATTGACCAGCGTCCGCCCCCGCAGGTCCTCGGCCCCGGGCTCCAGCACGTCCCGTACGGAGTCGTAGTCCAGTAGGCAGACCAGGACCAGGGAGCTCGCGCGGACCGCCTCCGCCGCCGATGCTGCCCGTACGGCGCCACGTTCCACCAGCGCGTCGGCCCGGGCCTGCGTACGGTTCCAGACCGTCACCTCCCAACCCCGGTCGAGCAGAGCCGCCGCGAGCGCCCGGCCCATGTCCCCGAGCCCGATCACACTCACGCGTCCTTCGCTCACCACAACACACTCCCGTCGTGCACGTTCCTCCGCTGCCACCCACCACCCTCTGCTGACGGCGCGCACCGGGCAAGTAGGCACAATTGAGTGGGTTACTTACCTTCTGGTTGGTGATCCGTCGCCAAGTTCACCGACGTGGGAGGACGGACGCCGTGTCGACGTCACGGGAACGGCCGGGAACGGCCCGGGCGGCGGGCACTCAGTGGTGCCGCGCCGCCCGGCCGTCCCCCGCGGCAGTGCGTTCAGCCGCCCGTTCCGCTGAGGACGCCCGCCACCGCCGCTGCCGGGTCGAGGTCCCCGGGACCCGCCGGGCACCAGCGCGACCGCTCCTTGCGGTACGGCCACCAGCGTCCGTCCGGGCCGTACCGCACCTGCGCCTCCGCGCCGACCACGGTCCAGCGCCCCGGACCCGCCGCGCGCAGGGCGGGGCGCTCCGCCGCCTCCCACGCGGCGTCCAGTGCCGCCGCCGCCCGGTGAAGGTCCTCGGGCCCCGGCGTCCAGTCGTCACCCAGGACCGCGAGCGCCGCCGGACCCCCCGCCCGCCAGGCGCGTACGGCCAGCTCCAACTCGGCCCGGTTGCGGCCCGTGCCGGCGGCGAGCCGGGCAGCGATGACCGGACCCGGCACGGCCGCGGCCAGCCGCACCGCGTCCTGGTCGAGCGTCAACCCGGGCTCCACCGGCAGCGAGCCGTGCCCTGCCGCCAGCGCCTCCGCCAGCAGGCGGTGCGCCCGTACGGCCGCGTCGGTGGCGAGGAACTCCAAGGCGTCCGTGTCGACGCCTGACACCGGGTCGGACTCGGTGTCCAGCGACGGCGGCAGCCCCGGCTCGTCGGGCACGAGAGGCGGTGGCGGCAGCGGCGGGAGGATGTCGCGCGCCGCGAACGCCTCGGCGGCCGACACCCCCGCCGGGCCCGCCCCGTCCCCGGCGTCCGTGGCCGCGTCCGAACCGTCCGCGGCGTCGCTCGCCTCCGCGGACGCGCGCGCCACGCTGCGGGCCTGGAGCTCGTCCAGCAGCCGCCGCTCGCCCCGCCCCCGCATCAGCAACAGGACGAAGGGGTCCTGGTCCAACAGCCGGGCCACCTCGTAGGCGAGGGCGGCGGCGTGCGGACACAGGTCCCAGGCGCCGCAGTCGCACTCGGGCTCCAACTCGCCGATGCCGGGCAGCAGGTCAACCCCGGCCGTCGCCGCGTCCTCCACGAGGTGCGGCGGCATCTCCCGGTCGAGCAGGGCCGCGATGTGGCCCGCCCGGTCGACGGCCATGTCCAAGAAGCGGTCCCAGGCGTCGTCCGTCAGCTCCTGCAACAGGACGTCGCTGCGCTGTCGGGTGCCGTCCCGGTCGCGGACCACCGCGGTGATCCGGCCGGGCCGCACCGACACGGCGCCCACCCCGCCCTCCCGGGCCTGCTTGCGCCCCCGCTTCAACTGCACCGAGTCGAGCGCGGTGTCCTCCAGGGCCTTGATCCAGGACCGGCCCCACCAACTGCTCGCGAAGCCCCGGCCCCTGACCGGCGGCAGCGCGTCGAAGGTCTTCTCCTCGCCGGCCGCGCCCCTCGCGCCGGCCCCGCCGCCGTCGTACGCGTCGTGGTCGCTCATCGCCCCGTCCCCCCTCGCAACTCCACCAGGTCCGCCAACTCGGCGTCCGTCAGTTCGGTGAGCGCCGACTCGCCGGCGCCGAGTACCGCGTCCGCCAACTCCCGCTTGCGGGCCAGCATGTCGGCGATCCGGTCCTCGATCGTGCCCTCCGCGATGAGCCGGTGGACCTGCACCGGCTGGGTCTGGCCGATGCGGTACGCACGGTCGGTGGCCTGCGACTCGACCGCGGGATTCCACCAGCGGTCGTAGTGCACCACGTGCTCTGCCCGGGTCAGGTTGAGCCCGGTGCCCGCCGCCTTCAGGGACAGCAGGAACACCGGCGCCTCACCCCGCTGGAACCGGTCCACCATCACCTCGCGCTGCGCGACCGGGGTGCCGCCGTGCAGCAGTTGGGTCCGCACCCCGCGGGCCGCCAGGTGCTGCTCCAACAACCGGGCCAGCTGCACGTACTGGGTGAACACCAGCACGCTCGCGCCCTCGGCCAGGATCGTGTCGAGCAGCTCGTCGAGCAGCTCCAGCTTCCCTGAGCGACCCGGGATCGTCGGCTGCTCCTCCTTCAGGTACTGCGCCGGGTGGTTGCAGATCTGCTTGAGGGCGGTGAGCAGCTTGACCACCAGACCGCGCCGCTCCATGCCGCCGGCCTCCGAGATCGCGGCCAGCGTCTCGCGGACCACCGCCTCGTACAGCCCCGTCTGCTCCGGGGTGAGCGCCACGGCCCGGTCGGTCTCCGTCTTCGGCGGCAGCTCCGGCGCGATGCCGGGATCGGACTTGCGCCGGCGCAGGAGGAACGGGCGCACGAGCGCCCCGAGGCGCTGGGCCGCTGCGGGGTCGGTGCCGCCCTCCACGGCCTGCGCGTGACGGGTGCGGAAGGTGCCGAGACGACCGAGGAGGCCCGGAGTGGTCCAGTCGAGGATCGCCCACAGCTCGGTCAGGTTGTTCTCCACCGGGGTACCGGTCAGGGCGACCCGGGCCCTCGCCCCGATCGTCCGCAGCCGGCGCGCCGTCGCCGAGTACGGGTTCTTGACGTGCTGCGCCTCGTCCGCGACGACCATGCCCCAGGGCACCTCGCCCAGTCGGTCGGCGTCCAGCCGCATCGTGCCGTACGTGGTGAGGACGAACCCGCCGGCCTCCCCGACGCCCTCCAGGTCGCGCAGGGCGCCGTGGAAGCGGCGCACGGGGGTGCCCGGCGCGAACTTGGCGATCTCGCGCTGCCAGTTGCCCATCAGGGAGGCGGGGCAGACCACCAGCGTGGGGCCGGCGGCGGACGGCTCGCCCTGCCGGTGGAGGTGGAGCGCGATGAGCGTGATGGTCTTGCCGAGGCCCATGTCGTCGGCGAGGCAGCCGCCGAGGCCGAGCGAGGTCATCCGGTTCAGCCAGTTCAGGCCGCGCAGTTGGTAGTCGCGCAGGGTCGCCGCGAGCGCCGCGGGCGCCTGGACCTCCTGGGACCCGCCCTCCGGGTCGGCGAGCCGGTCCCGCAGCCGGGCCACCCAGCCCGCCGCGTCCACGTCCACCCGTCGGCCGTCGACCTCGGCGGAACCGGTCAGGACGGCGCCCAGCGCGTCCACCGGCGTCACCTTCCGGTCCTGGCTCGACCGGGCGCGCTGCAACTCCTCCGGGTCGACCAGCACCCACTGGTCGCGCAGCCGCACCAGCGGCCGGTTGGCCTCGGCGAGCCGCTCCAACTCCTCGCGCGTCAGTTGGTTCCCGCCCAGGGTGAAGCGCCAGTTGAAGGTGAGCAGCGCGTCGGCGGACAGGAAGGACGGCAGGCCGGAGTCGCCGAAGTCGCCCCGCGGGCCGTCGACGGACTCCGGGGGGCCGATGACGGCGCGTGCGGTCAGCCGGTGCGCCATCTCCCTCGGCCAGTGCACCTGCACCCCGCAGGTGGCCAGCGCGCGGGCGGCGTCCCCGAGCAGTTCGGCGACCTCCTCGTCCGCGAGGTCGATGGTGTCGGGCACGGCCGCGTGCAGCAGCGGGGTGAGCGGGGTCCAGGCGCGGGCCGCCCGGCGCAGCGCGAGCAGCGCGTCCATGCGGGCGCGCGGGCCGAAGGGGGCGGCGGAGCCGTGCGCGCCGCGGGCCTGCGGGGAGCCGCCGGCCCACACGTCTGCCGCGTCCATCACCACACCGGGGTCGCTCACGCTGTGCATCTGGAGGACGGCCCGGAACTCGGGCTCGGCCGCCTCCGCGTCCGTGTCCTTGGTGGTGGGGGCGGTGAGTTCGATGCGCAGCGAGAGGCGTACGCCCGCGTCGTGCCCCGCGGCGATGTCCGCGGCCCAGGCGCGCGCCTGCGGAAGGTGTTGGGGCGCATCCCCGGCGTACGCCGGCGCCTCGGTGACGGTCGTGGCCGCGGGCGTACGGGGCAGGACGTCCGCGACCGCGTCGAGGAACGCCCGCACCAGCGCCTCGGGCTCCGGCAGCAGCAGGTCCTCCGGGTCCGCCGCGTGCGACGGCTGCGGCGCCGTGCACGGGACCGCGTGGGCGGTCGGCGGTATCGACGCGGTGAGCGTACGCAGGTGCTCCAGGTCCGCCGGGGTCAGCGGACCGATGCGCCAGGCGTCGTGATCGCCCCGGCTGAGACCGGGCAGCACCAGTCCGCGGGCGACCAGGTGGAGGGCGAGCAGCGCGGCACCGCCCCAGAAGGCGGCCGACGCGGAGGCTCCGGCGGAGCTGCGGATCCGGGTGAGCACCGGCAGGGCGCCTCGCACCGGCAGCAGCAACGCGGGCACGGTCCACGGTCGGACGTCGTCCCCGACCACGGTCAACGGTTCGACGGAGCCGGCAGGGCAAGTCGGCGGGGCCTCGCCGTCCGGACGCCAGAAGGCGAGTCGTCCGGTGCGGGCCGGGTCGCCTGGCAGGAAGGTGACGTGGCAGGCGGCGAGAGCAGTCAGCAGAAGGTCTCCGGGACAAGGGGCGAGGTGGGGTCCGTCGGCCGGCGAGGGTGTTGCCGCGGAAGGTCTTAGCACAGTGATGACCAGATTCCTCAAATTTGACTACTGGGGGGCTCAAGGAATCGCCGAGGGTACCCGACGTGTCTGCGGTGTGCACGGTTCTGCCTTGTGATTCCCCTCACGTGGGGCTTGCGGGTCGACGGGGGGTGTACCCAGCGACACCCCGACCGGCGGGTTGGCCCCGGTCGGTCCGGGTGGTGGCTCCATGGCCCAACGACCGCTCCGAATCTACGTTTTCTCAGGTCAGCGCAGTCGCGCAGCATCCCGTACGACTCAGAGACCGGAGACAGCCATGCCCCGTGCCAGCACCACCCCGCCCCAGCGACCGCCGTCGCCGGCGACCGCCCCCTCGGGCGCGACCGCCGTCGCGGAGGCCGTACGGGACCGGTCAAGGGGCGCGCAGGGGCCCACGGTGGGCGCCGAGCGCGCATCCGGCAGCGAGTTCGCGCCCCTGCTGCGCACCGTCAAGGAGCAGGGCCTGCTGGCGTACCGCAAGGGCTGGTACGCCCGCGGGATCGGGGTCAACCTGCTGTGCCTGGCCGGTGTGGTCGCCGGCATGTTCGCCGTCGGCGGCTCGTGGTGGGTGCTCCTGCTGGCGCCGGTGCTGGCCGTCTTCTCCGCGCGCACCGCCTTCATCGGCCACGACGCCGGCCATGCGCAGATCACCGGTGACCGGCGGATCAGCCGGATCATCCAACTCGTCCACGGCAACGTCCTGCTCGGCATGAGCCAGGAGTGGTGGAACGACAAGCACAACCGCCACCACGCCAATCCGAACCACATCGACAAGGACCCCGACGTCGTCGCGGACGTCCTGGTCTTCACCCAGCACCAGGCCGTGGGCCGCACCGGCTTCCGCGGCTGGCTCACCCGCCACCAGGCACTGCTGTTCTTCCCGTTGACCACGCTGGAGGGCATCGCGCTCAAGGTCTACGGATTCCAGTCGGTGTTCGATCCGAACGGCCCGGGCAGGACGGCGCGCGCCCGCGTCGTCGAGGGCCTGCTGCTCGCCGTCCACGTCGTCGGCTACGTCGCCCTCCTGCTGGCCTCGATGCCGGTGGGCCAGGCGCTGGTGTTCGGCCTGGTCCACCAGATGCTCTTCGGCCTCCACCTGGGCATGGCCTTCGCCCCCAACCACAAGGGGATGGAGATGGTCGACGCCGAGACCGGCAAGGGCTGGGGCCACCTGCGGCGGCAGGTCCTCACCTCCCGCAACATCCGCGGCGGCCGGGTCACCGACTGGTTGCTGGGCGGGCTGAACTACCAGGTCGAGCACCACCTCTTCCCGAGCATGCCCCGACCCCACCTGAGGCTCGTGCAGCCGCTGGTGCGGGCGCACTGCCGGCGACTGGCGCTGCCGTACGTCGAGACGGGGCTGGTCGAGTCCTACCGGCAGGCGCTGGCGCACATGCGCGAGGTCGGTGAACCGCTGCGTCAGGGCGCATAGTGGAACTGTGGGACGGGCCGGTACGTTCCACCGACAGGAGCGGCGAGGGGCCGCGCGAGGAGGCACCGAGATGTCGACACGTACCAAGATCGTCATAGGCGGAGTGGCCGTCGGCCTGCTCCTGATGCCGCTGATCGGCTTCTGGCTGTCACTGCTGGTGGTCCTCGGTGTGCCGGCGGTGGCGTATCTGATGCTCGACCCCAGCCAGCGCCGCAGGCTGCGCCGGGTCACGCGCAAGGAGATCGGCCGCTGATCCGCCGGTTGGGAGTTCGACGCGAGTCACCTGCGGGATCGGCGCGATGAAAGCCCGCGCCGAATCCCTGTGGGCTTCGTGGCGAGCGGGCGGTATGGCGCGAGCGATTTCGATGCGAGTGGTGAAGGGAATTTCCCCTCGTCCGTGAGGGCAAATTCGCTGCCCCTTCGGCCGTGCTGGAGCGGTGATTCCCCTCGGCGTCGCCGGTGTCAACTCCCGGTGGAGGAAAGGGCCTTTGTGGTCTCATTTCCTGTCCCTCCGTGTCAGCTTTCGACGAGGAGGGACGTCAGTCTCAGATGGAATATGCCGGGCGGATACACGCTGCCCGACACCGCGATTCGACGGACCCGGAACACCTTGCTCTGCGCTCTGGTGTGCGAAAGGCTGTCGCGTGACACGGGGAACGCGTGCGCGGGAGGGGCACAACCATGCCGCTGGACAAGGGACTTGACTGGCTGCTCGACGACCTCACACAGCGGATCGAGCACATTAGGCACGCCTTGGTGCTCTCCAACGACGGGTTGGTGACGGGGGCGAGCGCGGGCTTGGCGCGGGAGGACGCGGAGCATCTCGCCGCGGTCTCCTCGGGGCTGCATTCGCTGGCCAGGGGCTCCGGCCGACACTTCCGGGCGGGCCGGGCGCGTCAGACCATGGTGGAGTTCGACGAGGCGCTGCTGTTCGTCACGGCCGCCGGGGACGGTAGCTGTCTGTGCGTGCTCAGTGAGGCCGAAGCGGACGTCGGCCAGATCGCCTACGAGATGACCCTGATGGTCAACCGGGTCGGCGAGCATCTCGGCGTGGCTGCGAGGCGGCGCGAGGGTGAGCCGTCTGACCTGCGGTGATTCTCCAGAGCCTGGAGGGCCGTGGCCGGAGGTCGCCAGGTTATCCACAGGCTCAGCGCGATGACGGCGCACCGGGCTACGGTCATTACCCAGAGTGTTGGTGATCTCACGGGGGAGGCCGATGGCCATGGCAGGACAGGAAGCGTTGAGGACGCAGGGCACGTCGGGTGTGGCGGCTGCGCAGGACGTGGCCGCGCTGGGCGCGGCGGATTCGACGGCCGCGGTGACGCCCGGAGCGTCGGGGGCGCCGGCCGGCAGGGAGCGAATGACGGGCGGAGTGACGCCCGGCCGTGCGGCCAAGGCCCTGGAGCTCCAGCGGGGCGAACTGCAGCTCGCGGTCGAGTTGGGACACATCCGTACGAAGGGCGGTGACGCCGGCGCCCCGTTGAGGATCGCTTCGGAGGAGGTCGATCGATGGCGGCAGCGCGAGGGCTTCCCGGACGTCCTGCGTCGCCGGCTGCGCACCGTGGGTACGCAAAGCGGTGCCGAGCTGCTCTCGATCAGCCCGGAGCGGTTCACCCGCCTTGCGCGCACGGGCCATCTCGCACCGGTCCGCTTCTATCTGAACCGGTACCGGGCGGTCGTGTGGCTCTATCTCGCCGAAGAGGTCGAGGACTTCGGCCGGGACCATCCGGAGCTGTTGAGCGGTCGGATGCCGCCGGGGCTGCGCGCCCTGGCCGACGGGGGAGAGGACCTGCGCCCGCGCGCCTGGCGGAGCAAACGGATGGGGCTGTACCTGCGGGCGACGAGTGACCCGTGGCAGCGGGCCGCGGGCATCGCCTCGCTGCTCGATCCCCTGAGCGTCGCCGACGTGGTGCCCGATCCGTACGAGCGCTCCCACCTGGGGGT
The DNA here is from genome assembly GCF_040643215.1 of Streptomyces sp. NPDC047315. Classification (NCBI taxonomy): domain Bacteria; kingdom Bacillati; phylum Actinomycetota; class Actinomycetes; order Kitasatosporales; family Streptomycetaceae; genus Streptomyces; species Streptomyces sp. NPDC047315. The sequence continues at coordinate 32,125 of NZ_JBEYTZ010000025.1, forward strand.
GCTACGGCCCGACCTGGTGCTCCTGCGCCCGGCCTCCGCCCCGGCTCACGAGCTGGTGCAGCGCATCCTGAGCGCGGATGATCCCGATGAGATCGAGTGGTACCGGGTCTGTCTGATGCAGGAGCTGAGCGCAGCGCGGCAGGTGAGGTCCGCGCCCCGGCCCACACGGGACACGCCGGCAGTCGCAGCAGCGGGAGGCGCACCCGAGATCGCTTGGGGAGACACAGCAGTGGACACGCCGCTGCCTGCGCCTCACGTGGGCGGCCCGGCCAGCGCTGACGAGACGGCTGCCCATCGCGGGCGCCCGGTGGAGAAACGGACCTCGTCACGAGGGCGGAGCCTGTGGCGCCGGCTCCGTATGCGGCAAGTCAAGGCCCTGGTGTGACGGCGATGGCACACCACTCCCCAGCCCCGAGGTCTCGTTCGCCGAGCCCTCGAAGCCCTCGGGCCCATGTGTCGGTTGGCTGACGTCAGTACTGGCTGGTGCTGTGTGGCTCACAGGCCACCGACGGCACCGTGGCGCCACCGCCTTCCTGCACGGCCTGCACCACCGCCTGATGCAGGGTCCGGCTGTCGTCCTCGGACTGGCAGGGCGTGGGGCTGCCCGACATGGTGAACCAGTCGGATGCGCCGCTGTACTGCACCGCGACGCGCGCTTCACCACCGGCCCAAGTGGTGTGCACAGTGAGATCCCCGGTCAATACGCCGACTTCGTCGGTAATCACTCCTCCGCGACCGGAGTACACCCCGGTCGTCGTCCACGATGCCCAGCTCATCCTCCCAGGTTCGCACCACTGGTCCATCTGCGCGACTGAAGCCCCTTCCGGGGCGCGCCCCCGCCGATTCGGGGATACCCTTCCGCCGCCCTCGTGCCGATGCGGCGCGTCGCCGGGCGAGCGTCCCTCACCCTCCGTGAAGTTCTTCTGTGGGCACGCTTAAGAAATCCTCGATGGACTCCCGCGGCGACGCTCGGCAGATTGGTCTTCGCCCTCGGTAGCTGCCACCGACTGGATCCATCACCGTTTGCGGTGGTCCCGTCGGCTGCCGCAGCCTGACCCTAGCCAGCTAGCTTTACCCCTTTTGTTCGCATTCGTTATTTGTTGTCTGTTGCTCGTCGCTCGTTTGCTCGTTGCTTGTCGCGAGCGACGCCCCGTCGTCCCGCGTCGTCCCTGACCGTTCGTCCCACCCTGGAGCCGTCCCGATGAAGGCACTCGTCAAACAGCACGCCGAGCCCGGCCTCTGGCTCATGGACGTGCCGGAGCCACAGCCGGGCCACGGCGACGTGTTGATCAAGGTGCTGCGCACCGGCATCTGCGGCACCGATCTCCACATCCGCAACTGGGACGCCTGGGCGCAGCAGACCATCAGCACGCCGAGGGTGCTCGGGCACGAGTTCGTGGGGGAAGTTGCCGCGCTGGGGCCGGACGTCGAGGACATCGCCGTGGGCGACGTGGTCAGCGGAGAGGGCCACCTGGTCTGCGGCAAGTGCCGCAACTGCCTCGCGGGCCGGCGCCATCTCTGCCGGAACACCGTGGGGCTCGGAGTGGGCCGGGACGGTGCCTTCGCGGAGTACGTGGTGCTGCCCGCGTCCAACGTCTGGGTGCACCGCACCACGGTGGACCTGGACGTCGCCGCGATCTTCGACCCCTTCGGCAATGCCGTGCACACCGCGCTGTCGTTCCCTCTGGTGGGCGAGGACGTGCTGATCACCGGCGCCGGCCCCATCGGGATCATGGCCGCCGCGGTCGCCCGCCACGCCGGCGCCCGCAACGTCGTGATCACCGACGTCAGCGAGGCCCGGCTGGAGATCGCCCGCAAGGCGGGGGCCACGCTCGCGCTGAACGTCGCCGACCGCCCCATCGCCGAGGCCCAGCGGCAACTGGGTCTGAAGGAGGGCTTCGACATCGGCCTGGAGATGTCGGGGCGGGCCGAGGCCATGCGCGACATGGTCGACAACATGACCCACGGCGGGCGGATCGCCATGCTCGGCCTGCCCGCCGAGGAGTTCGCCGTCGACTGGTCGAAGATCGTCACCTCGATGATCACCGTCAAGGGGATCTACGGACGAGAGATGTTCGAGACGTGGTACGCGATGACGGTCCTGCTGGAGGGCGGTCTCGACCTCAGCCCCGTGATCACGGGAAGCTACGGCTACCGGGACTTCGACGAGGCGTTCGACGAAGCGTCCACGGCCCGTAGCGGCAAGATCATCCTCGACTGGACCGGCTGACCCGCAACCGCAACCGCACCCCCCCGCCTCCGGCACCGCCCCAAGCCGGCACCGCGACGGGCACCGGCCTGACCGCACCGTCCACCACCGCACCCCAAGGGAGCACCCGCATGTACGCGTCCGTGCGCGACGAACTCCGCACCACCCTCGACGAGATCCGCGAAGCCGGCCTGCACAAGCCCGAGCGCGTCATCGGCAGCCCGCAGAGCGCCCGGGTGTCCGTCGCCTCCGGCGAGGTGCTGAACTTCTGCGCCAACAACTACCTCGGCCTCGCCGACCACCCCCAGGTGATCGGCGCCGCCAAGGAGGCCCTGGACCGCTGGGGCTACGGCATGGCCTCCGTGCGCTTCATCTGCGGCACCCAGGACGTGCACAAGGAGTTGGAGGCCCGCCTCTCCGCCTTCCTCGGCCAGGAGGACACCATCCTCTACTCCTCCTGCTTCGACGCCAACGGGGGCGTCTTCGAGACCCTGCTCGGCCCCGAGGACGCCGTGATCTCCGACGCCCTCAACCACGCCTCCATCATCGACGGCATCCGACTGAGCAAGGCCGCCCGGCACCGCTACGCCAACCGCGACCTCGCCGAACTGGAGCAGCGGCTCAAGGAGACCCAGGACGCCCGACGGCGGCTGATCGTCACCGACGGCGTGTTCTCCATGGACGGCTACGTGGCGCCCCTCGCCGAGATCTGCGACCTCGCCGACCGCTACGACGCCCTGGTCATGGTCGACGACTCCCACGCCGTGGGCTTCGTGGGCCCCGGAGGCCGCGGCACCCCCGAGCTCGCGGGCGTCATGGACCGGGTGGACATCATCACCGGCACCCTCGGCAAGGCCCTCGGCGGCGCCTCCGGCGGATACGTGGCCGCCCGCGCCGAGATCGTGGCCCTGCTGCGCCAGCGCTCCCGCCCGTACCTCTTCTCCAACTCCCTGGCGCCCGTCATCGCCGCCGCCTCGCTGACCGTCCTCGACCTCCTGGAGTCCGCCGGCGACCTGCGCGAGCGCCTGCGGGAGAACACCGCGCTCTTCCGCACCTCGATGACCGAAGCCGGCTTCGAGATCCTGCCGGGCGACCACCCCATCGCCCCCGTGATGATCGGCGACGCCGCAGCGGCCGGCCGGATGGCCGAGCTCCTCCTGGAGCGCGGGGTCTACGTCATCGGCTTCTCCTACCCGGTCGTCCCCATGGGGCAGGCCCGCATCCGGGTCCAGCTCTCCGCCGCGCACTCCCCGGACGACGTGCGGCGGGCCGTCGCCGCCTTCGTCGGCGCACGGCGCGCACTGGAGTCCTGAGCTGGCAGGATGGCGGTGTGATCGACCCCCGACGGCTGCGCATCCTGCGGGCCGTGGCGGACCACCGTACGGTGACCGCCGCGGCTGCCGCCCTCTACCTCACCCCGTCCGCCGTCTCGCAACAGCTGAGCGCACTGGAGCAGGAGACCGGGCACGCCCTGCTGATCCGCGGCGGCAAGGGCGTGCGCCTCACCCCGGCCGGCGAGATCCTACTCTCCCACACCCATGCGGTGCTGGCCCAACTGGAGCGTGCGGAGGCCGAGTTGGCGGCGTACGCGGGCGGGGCGTCCGGCGAGGTGTCGGTGGTGGCCTTCGCCACCGGGATCGCCGAGGTCGTGGCCCCCGCGATCGGGCTCCTCGCCGCCGACCACCCCGGGATCCGGGTCCGCGTGCGGGACGCGGAGGGCGACGAGAGCCTGCCGCTGGTGCTCGACGGAGCGGCCGACCTGGCCGTGGCCGTCGAGTACCGGGGCGCGCCCGGGGTGGACGACCCCCGGCTCTCCCGCGTACCGCTGCACGCCGAGCCCTTCGACGCCGTCCTGCCCGCCGGCCACCCGCTCGCCGACCGGGACCACGTCGAACTCGCCGCGCTCGCCATCAGCGACTGGATCAGCCCCTACCCCGGGAACCCCTGCCACGACATGGTCGTACGGGCCTGCGAGCGGGTGGGCTTCCAGCCCCGCGTGGTGCACACGTCGGACGACTTCCGCGCCATCGTCGCCCTCGTCTCCGCGGGTGCGGGGGTGGCGCTCGTGCCGCGCTCCGCGCTGCGCGGCATGGAACTGCGCTCCGCCGTCGTACGCCCGGTGTCCGGGCCCGCCGCGACCCGTCGGGTCTTCGCCGCGGTGCGGCGCGGTGCCGAGCGGCACCCCCTGCTCAGTCCGGTCCTGGACGCCCTCGGCAAGGCGGCGGCCGACCTCGTCGTCGGCTGAAGGACCGCCCTCGTGCGTCCCGCCGCCGCTACGGGGGCGTCACCCCGACGGCGGGACCAGGGCCGCCTTCAGCCCCGCGGCGAGATCGGAGTTGGCGCCCTGCTGGAAGGCGCGCTCGTACGCCGCGTCACCGACGCCCTCCCGGGCGGCGCGCTCGCACTGCTCGCGGACGGCGCGGAGTTCCGGAGTGCCCCGCTGCGGGTGCCCGACCGTGCTCCAAAACGCCTGCCCCGTGCCGTACACCTGACCGACGCGCTCGCCGTCGCCGGCAGCGGCGATCGCCGCCGCGAGGGCGTCGAGCCCCAGCGCGATGCCGAAGTTGTCCCCTATGCCCTGCTTGCCTTCGAGCATGGCGCGCGCATGGATCGCGGCGTCGTGCGGATTGCCGCAGAACAGGGCGATCAGACTGAGCTGGTAGTCCAGATAGGCACGCGTCCACGACTCCCCGCGGTCCACGCAGCCCGCGCGCAGGGACAGCGCCAGCTCCCGCGCCTCCTCCAGCCGTTGCAGACCCGTGAGGGCGAAGACCTGGACGAGGTGGCAGCGCAGCCGACCCGGGGAGTCGAACGGCCGGCCGATCGCCCTGCCCACGGCGTGCGCGGCCATCTCGCCCGCCGTCTGCGGGCGCCCCGTCAACAGGGCGATCAGCCCGGAGAGGTAGGCCGCCTCCAAGATGCCCTCCGGGGCCCCGTCTTCGTGGGCGGAGAGCGTGCAGTCGTCGCTCGCGAGCTGCGCCCTCTCGTAGTCACCCTGGAGGGTGATGGTGACCCCGAGCGCCCACAGCCCCCGGGTCCGTTCGGGTCCCGGCTCCGGATGCGCCTTCAAGGTCTGGTCCAGATAGTCCCGGGCCTCGTGCAGATGACCGCAGCAACTCCAGAAGAACCCGACCACCCCGGCCAGCCGCAGCGCCCGTGCGGGGGCGGTGCGCAGGAAATGATCGAGCGCCGCGCACAGTTCCGTGTGCACGGCGCTGATCCTCCGGTACCAGTGGGCCTGCTCGGGCCCCAGCCACTCGCGGTCGGCGCGCTCGGCGAAGCGTAAGAAGTGCTCGGCGTGGCGCTGCGCCATGACCGCGTCCTCCTCCAGGGCCCGCAGCCACATGGCGCCGTACTCCCGGATGGTGTCGAGCATCCGGTAGCGGATGCCGTCGCCCTCGGGCGTCTTGATCACCCGCAGGACGCACATGTCCACCAACCGTTCGAGCAGCGGCCCGATCTCGGTGGACGGCAACGGCCCGCCCGAGCACACCGCCAGCGCGGACGCCTCGTCGAAGTCGCCCCGGAAGACCGTGAGCCGGGCCCACAACAGCCTTTCGAGTGGCGCGCACAGCTCGTGACTCCACCCGATCGCGGTACGCATGGTCCGGTGCCGCTCGGGTCGTACGGTGGTGTCCTCCGTGGCTTCGAGGACGTCGAAGCGGGAGGTGAGGCGCGCCGCGACCTCCTCGATGCCGGACTTGCCGGCCTGGGCCGCGGCCAACTCCAGCGCCAGCGGAATGCCGTCGAGCCGCTGGCAGATCCACCGCGCGGCCTGGTACGCGTCGCCGGTGGTGAAGCCGCCCTCGGGGGGGAGTTCGGTCAGCTCCGCGATCGGGCCCGGCGCCGGCGGCACGACGCCGCCGGCGGCTGCGACGCGCTGGGCGAACAGCTCCAGCGCGTCCGGGCCCTTCACCGGCAGGGGGTCCACAGGGATCACCCGCTCGTCGTCCAGCCCCAGCGGCTGGCGGGACGTGGCGAGCACGGTCAGCCCGGGGGCCGCCGTGAGCAGATCGCCGACCAGCACGCGGCACGGGTCGACCAGGTGCTCGCAGGAGTCGAGCACCAGCAGCAGGCTCTTTTGGGCGAGCCACTCGCACAGCGCGTCGACGGGCATCCGGGGGGTGTGGTCGGAGAGGTCGCAGGCGTCGGAGACGGTGGCCAGCAGCAGCCGGTCACCGTACAGCGGGGAGAGCTCGGCCCAGGCCACCCCGTCGGGAAATCCCTCGACCGCCATGTGCGCGGCGCGCAGCGCCAATCGGGACTTGCCCACGCCGCCGGGGCCGACGAGGGCGACGAGACGGTGCTTCCGCAACGTCCGGTCCAGCCGGAACAGCTCCCAGTTCCGTCCGACGAAACTTGTCGATTCCTCGGGAAGGTTGCCCAACACGGGGTCATTGTTGCGCACTTCGTACCCCCTTGGCCCATCCACGGACCCGTCGAATTGCCGAATGCGGCGGGAAATCGACTGCCTGTCGACCGGGTGCGCACGGTTCCGGCCACTGGTGCGTCACCGCTGTTCACCGCTGTTCGTGCGGAGGCCGGGCCCGGTCTCGCGGGCCCGGCCTCCGCACGATCAGCGAGGTCCGGCGGTGTGGCGCCGTGACGGAATCACGGCACCTGCGGCTGCGGCGGAACGCTCGGCACGGTCACCGAGGGTACTGCCGGCAGTGCGGGCACCGAGGTCTGTGCCGGCGCGTCGCCGACGCTCGGGGTGGCGGTCGACGACGGGAGGTTGACGTTCGCCAAGGAAGTGTTGATCTTACTGAGCAGATCGGCGACGGCGGCGTTCACATCGGCGACGACGGCGTCGGAGTCGGCCTTCGAAGAGGCGGCCAGGTCGTTGATGGCGCTCTGGAGCGAGGCGAGGAATTCGTCCACCGTGTCCGCGCGCACCACGTCCTGGGTGGCGCCCTGATCGGGCGTCGGTGCCGCGGAGGTGGCGGCGGGGGCCCCGGCCGTCGGGGCTTCGAGCGCGGCGGCGGTGCCGGCCGTCGTGAGGGCGAGGGCGGCGCACAGTGCTGACGGCACGAGCACGCGGGTCACCGGTGCGAGACGCATACGGGGCTTCCTTCCGGAGGTGGGACGTTCTCTCGCTCACCGTGTGAAGGGCGTATACGCAACGCAACTGCTGGCCGTTGCGCCACACGGGTGAGCCGTCTCCGTGTCCCCGGCGCTGACCAGCGACTTCCCCGCGCGAGTCGAAGGTCACCCGACGGTCGGTCGACGTACGTCAGAAGGGTGAGGGCCGGCGGGTCCACGGGCGTGAAGTCATACGACCTTTCTCCGCCAGATCCCTACCCATAAGGAACGGATAAGGGCAAAATGGAAATGCGCGGCTCAATGGCGCGCAGTTCGGTCAGACGTACAGCGCACAGTGAGGAGGCGAGTCGTATGGCCGACGTCTCACACAGGGGAGATCTGGCGGGGCATCCCGACATCGGAGAGATGCGGGACCGCTATGCCCGCGTGCTCGGAGGGCGCGACGTCGCGCTCGTGGACGGCCCGGTGTTCCTGGTCGGTCTGGCGTGCGCGGTTTCCCCGTGGATAGTCCACTTCTCCAGCAGCCAGCCCGCTCTTGCGACCCACAACCTGATCATGGGCGTCGCGATCGTGGTGCTCGCGCTCGGGTTCACGGTCATGCCACAGCGGATGTACGGCCTCAGCTGGGCCATGTGCGTCATGGGCGCGTGGATGATCATCGCGCCGTGGGTCGTGGGTACGAACCCCGACAAGGGGGTCATCTGGACCAACGCCGTTCTGGGCGGCCTCACCTTCCTGCTGGGGTTGGCCTGCACGGCGGCGGCGGTGAAGAGCGGTAGGAAGGAGCGCACCTGACGTCGTGTGACGCCTGATCGCGCACTCCCGCCGGGCTGTTCACGCCCGCCAGGGACCCGCGAAGGGTGTGGGCCGGCCCGTCGAAGGAGGCGGACCGGCCCGCGCGCCGCTGTCAGCGGCCCGCGCGGGCCCCGAGATCCGCAAGGGGAACCTAGTCGGCGAACTTGCTCCGCGGCGCGCGACGGCGCGCCGCGTCGAGCAGTGCGTGGATGCGCGCCCCCGCCTCGTCCGGCTCCCACAGCTGTGCGGGGAAGGGTAGTCGTACGTCCTCGTGGGAGCGGGCGTGTTCCAGTCGGAGGGTGATCCCGTAGCGGTCGACGGCCACCGGCAGCGCCCGCCGCACGCCGAGCAGCCGACGCGGCTTCACCAGGCGCAGCAACACGTCGACGAGGTCGCCGTGGTCGTCGGCCATGTGTGTGAGCATCCCCGCCTCGCACGTGGCCAGCGGATCCGCCTCGGCCGCCATCAACTCCCGCAGGCCGACGGACGTCCGCTCGCCCCCCTGGTCGAGCATGGCGTGGCCGAACTCCATGCAGCGGCTGCCCGCCGGGCCCTGGTGGGTCGACCCGGGCAGCAGCCAGCCGGCCAGTACGACCCGGGCCCGCACCCGGTCCCGTACGGGCGTGGGTGCGACGTCGGTGAACTCCAGCGTGGCCCGTACGGCTTCCGCGCCCGCCGGGCACGGTGCGTCCGCGCTGCGCTCGGGGTCCGCTTCCCACTCGTCGGTCGGGTGGAGGTGGATCCGTTCCGCTCCGCCGGCGCCCTGGAGCCGCGAGACGTCCACCCGTCCCTCGTCGGTGACGACGGTCATCGAATCGGCGGCCGTCAGGATCGTCCTGATCCGCTCGGCGCTCGTCGGCGCGGCGACGGGAGGGGTGAACAGGCGCATGCGGAACTCCACACCATCGAGAGGTTAGGTTTGCCTAACCTAATCTGTCTTGCGGTGTGTCGCCAACCCCGCCGCGCGGCTCAAGCCGCCAGCGGGCGTACGGTCACGGGCATTCCGGGGGCCTGGTGGCCGCCGCTGGCGAGCATGCGCACCTCGCCCTGCGCGCTGATCTCGGCGCGCACGATGCCGGTGTCGTCCTCGTACACGGGGTGGCCGCCGGCCCCGGCGCGCTCGGTGCGACGGACGACCACGACGTCGTCCTCGACGGCGGACCCGCGGAACACGAGTTCGTAGACCTCTGCGACCTCTGCGGACTCCATGGCGCCTCCTCGGTGCGGGGTCGCCCGCTTCCATGGTCGCGCAGGTGGAGGCGTGGTGCAGCCCGCCCCCACCTGCGCGATTTCGCGCCGGGCCCCGCGGCGGTCGGCGTCAGGCCGCGTGCTCGCCGGGCGCCAGTGCGCCGTACACGATCGAGGCGATCTCGTCGAAGGCCGCGAAGTCCATCGTCAGCCGGTTCTTCGTCAGGGCGAAGGCGATTCCGTTGGCCGTGTCGCCGAAGGCGTAGCTGCCGCCGGCGCCGGCCATGCCGAAGACGCTGCCCGCGGTGTCCGCGCGCTCGGGCAGGCCGAGGGCGTATCCGAGGCCCCACGCGGCGTCGTTGCCGAAGACCTGGTCGGGCCCGGCGAAGGAGACGGCCGTGGCCTCGCGCAGCCGCTCGGGCGCCAGCAGCCGAACGCCCGGCAGCTGGCCGAGGAGTGCCGCGTACATCCGGGCGATCGCGCGGGCCGAGGTCTTCGCGCCCGCCGGGATGTCCGCGGCGAGCACGTCGGGGCGGTTGCCCAGTTCGGCGGTCGGGAGGAGCGACCTGGGGCCGGCCTTGAACATCGGCAGGTCGTCCGGGAGCTGGGCCAGCACCTCCGCGGAGCCCGGCGCGTCCTCCAGGACGGCCAGTCGACCCTGCTCGGCGGCCGGGACGCCGAAGTACAGCTCCCCCTCGACGCCCAAGGGGGCGGCGACATCCTCGGCAAGCAACTGCGACACGGGCTTGCCGGTCGCCCTGCGCGCCACCTCGCCGAGGACGTAGCCGAAGGTGTACGCGTGGTACCCGGTCGCGGTGCCCGGCTCCCACCAGGGCTTCTCATTGGCGACGACGGCGCAGATGCGGTCCCAGTCGCAGACGTCTGCCACGGTCGTGGTGCTCGGCAGGCCGGGCACCCCCGCGGTGTGGTTCAGGGCGTGCCGCACGGTCACCCCGTCCTTGCCGTGCGCGGCGAACTCGGGCCACAACTCGGCCACCGGGGTGTCGTACGAGAACAGCCCGCGCTCCACCAGCACGTGCACGACCGTGGCCGTGGCCGCCTTGCCGATCGAGTAGTTGTAGAAGACGGTGGCCGGCGTGACCTCCCGACCGGTCGCGGGGTCGGCGACACCCGAGGCCACGTCGACCACGAGGTCTCCGCGGTGGTACACGGAAACCTGTACGCCGCGCTCCGCGTCCGAGGCCACGAGGCGGTCGACGGTCTGCTGCACCTGCTGCTGGATGTCGCTCATGTGGATCTCCTCACGTCGTTCGATCGTCATGATGACGGTCGGCACCGACAAAAGGGATCGGTGATCGCGTGATCAATTGCGCGCGGCGGCGGGCGGGTGACCCGCGGCGCGGCGGGACCGCCCGCTCGGGCCCCTCGTCGCCGGGCTTCGTCACCAGGCTTCCGGGCCGGTGCCCTTCGCCGCCGCCGGCGACGCCCGGCCCTCCCCGGCCCGTAGCCTCAGCGCCAGCAGAGGGAACGCCAGCACCGACACCATCGCGGCCCCCACCAGCGCCGCCGCCTCGCCGGACGAGATGACCCGCCGGTCCAGGCCGATGGCGGTGATGGCGACGACGAGCGGCAGACAGGTCGCCGAGTACAGGGTGAGCGCCCACCGGTCGGTGCGTCCGAGGTCGCGCGGTGCGAGCGCGTACACCGGAAGTCCCCGTACGAGGAGGAACAGCAGCAGGAAGAGGGGGAGGAGCGCCAGCGGCCGGCCGCCGTCGAGCAGCGCGTCCAGGTCGAACTCGATCCCGGTGACCACGAAGAACAGCGGCACCAGGAAGCCGAAGCCCAGCGCTTCGATCCGGCCGAGGACCTCCTTGCCGCTGTCCGGCGCCGCGCCGTCGAGGACGATCCGGGTGAGCACGCCCGCCGCGAACGCGCCGAGGAGCGTGTCGAGCCCGAAGACCGCCGCCAGCGCGAGCATGGACACCAGCAGCAGCATCACGAACCGCACCGCGAACTGTCCGCTGCTGTGCAGGGTGTTCGCGACGACCCGGGAGAACCACGGGGAGCGGGGCCGCAGCGCCCACAGCACCGCCGCCGCGGTGATCACGGCGAACCCGGCCAACAGCGCGACGGACTCGGCCGGCCGTCGGCCGCTGAGCAGCAGCGCCATGGCGATGATCGGGCCGAACTCGCCGACCGCGCCGAAGGCCAGCATCACCGTCCCGAACCGGCCCTTCAGATCGCCGCTGTCGCGCAGCACCGGCAGGACCGTGCCGAGGGCGGTGCTGGTGAGCGCGGTCCCGATGACGACGCTGCGGGCCGTGTCGCCCGCGGTCAGTGCCAGGGCCACCCCGATCCCCAGCACCAGGGCGATCAGCCAGGCCCACAGGGAGCGGCGCAGGGTGTCGCCGCGCACGGCGCCCCACTCGATCTCGTAGCCGGCGAGGAAGATGAGCATCGCCAGGCCGAGGTCCGAGAGCGTGTCGACGACGGTGTCGGGGTGGGCCCAGCCGAGGACGGCGGGGCCGACGAGGACGCCCAGCAGGATCTCGAAGATCACCAGCGGAACGCGGATCCAACGGCCCGCCGCCTGAGCCAACACCGGCGCGAGCACGGCGGCGGCCATGATGAGGATGAGCGTTCCCGGGTGCATGGCCAGATGGTAAGTACCCAAAAGGTGGAATCTGGCCATATCTAGCCGGGTTTGCCCCACGAGGTCAGGGGGCGTCGCCCTCCAGCCGGCGCAGCCGCTCGGCGTCGCAGGTCCGCGGGCACGTGCCGCAGGCTTGGTCCGACCGGATCGTGTAGAAGAGACAGCAGCTCATCCGGGTGCGCGTCGGATGCGAACGGCCGTCACGCCCCGTCAGCCGCCGCACGTCCGCGCCGCCCAGGTAGGGCGCTATCGGTCCCGGCAGCAGCCGACTCGCCGCGGCCACCGCGCGCTCCTCCTCGCCCATCTCCCGGCCCGCGTACCAGACGGCGGAGACGAGGTCGTCCCCGACCATGCCCCACAGGGCCCGCGGCCCGCGGCGCAGGTGCGGGCCCATCGCCGCCAGCAGGGGGCGTACGTGCGAGGCGACCGCCTCCCGCAGTTCGTGGTCGAGCGACTGCTGGTCGGGGACCACCCGCACGCCCGGCAGCCCGGCCGCGGGGTCCTCCGGTAGACAGACGAAGCCGCCCGGCACCACGGCGAGATCGCCGGGCCGGTGGCCGAAGCGGACGTCTTCGGGGCGCAGCAGCGGCACCCGGCCGTCCAGGTACCACGGCCCGCTGATCAGCAGGCACGCCGCCCACAGGCAGGTGTGCAGCGCCCGGGACGCGACCACGTCGGGCCGGGCCGCATGGGCGTACCGCTCCTCGATGCGTTCGGCTTCCGCCGCCAAGAAGGCTTCCAGCAGGGCCGGTTGGTACGCCAGTTCGGCGCCGCTCGTCCAGCCCCGGCCCGCCGGCGAGCAGGGCGGGGCGACCTCGATGTGTCGGGTCGTCACATGGGTGGCGAGGCGCCGGTAGGACGCGGTGAGCAGGGTGGAGCAGCTGAGGGCAGCTCCGGCAGGTGCGGGCGCCGGGGCCAGTAGCACGGGTACTCCTCGGGTGGAACCAGGGGGAGCCGTCGGGGCGGCGGGTACAAAGCGGCGACGCGGTGACGCAGCCACGGGGGTGACGACGCGTCCAGGGTGACGACGCGGCGTGACGGACGCGCCCGAACGGCGTACGGAACGCGGGGGAGAAGGTAAGGCTCACCTTAACCACATCGTCCTATCATGCGCGAACTCGGGGTGCGGCGCGCCCAATTGGCATGTTTAGGCATGCCTAACCTAAGCTCCGCCGTGATGATCCACCGCGACCGGGTCGATCTCCGGCGTGTCCGCACCGAAGGCCGTGCCACCCACGGCCGCCGTGCCCGCAGCGGCACGGCGCCGGACCTCCCGGCCATCGGACCGACACCGGTCGACCCCCATGCCCAGCGAATGTGCGCGCGGAAGTAATTCACCCATGCAGACCATGCAGAGTACGCAGTCGGCCCCCGCCCGACAGCTGTACGTCCTCGCCCTCAACCCCACCGACTCGGTGTCCGAGGGCTTCCTCCCCGCCGCCGAGCGGCTGGGCCTGCGAACGATCCTCCTCACCGACCAGCCGGACGCGCACCGCGAACGCCACCCGGACCTTGAGGCCCTCACGTGCGACGTCCGCGACCCGCACGCCGTCATCAGCCGCATCTCCGCCCACCGCGCCCCCGCCGCCGTCTTCAGCAACAGCGACCACCTCCAGACGTCGACCGCGCTGGCCGCCGCCTACTTCGACCTGCCCGCCAAGGACTGGCGCGCCGCACTGCGCACCAAGGACAAGGCGGAGATGCGCCGCCGACTGGCCGCCGCCGCAAGCCCGACCGTGCGCAGCCTGGAGATCGCGCCCGGCCAGGACCCCGCGACCCTCGTCGACGTCCCCTGCCCCGCCGTGCTCAAACCGCGCGAAGGCGTCGCCAGCGAGGACGTCGTACACGTCCGCGACCGCGCGGAACTGGTGCGCCGCAGCGCCGAGGTCCGGGCCCGCCGCCCCGGCGCCGCCCTCGTCGTCGAGGAGTACCTGCCCGGCGAACTGCACACCCTGGAGACCGTCGGCGACGGCCGCCGCCTCCATGTCCTCGGCGGCTTTCGCACCGACCTCTCCCCGCTGCCGTACTTCATCGAAGAGCGCCTCACCTACGTTCCCCGACTCCCCGAACCGGTGGTCGCCCAGGTCCTGGCCGCCCTCGACGCCCTCGGCGTCGGCTTCGGGGCCTGCCACACCGAGTTCGTGGTGCACCGGGGCGAAGCCCGGATCATCGAGGTCAACTACCGGGCCATCGGAGACCAGTGCGACCTGCTGCTCGCCGACCTCCTGGGCGTACCCCTGTTCGACCTCGTCCTACGCACCCACCTCGGGCAGCCGCTCCCCGTCGACCTCGGCGCACGCACCGACGGCGCGGCCCGTCTCGACTACCCCCTGGCCGACCGCGCGGGCACCCTCACCGCCGCCCCCGGCCCGGCCGATCTGACCGTGGGCGACGTGACGCTGACGTACCGTCCGACGCGCGCCGTGGGCGAACGCCACGACCTGTACCGCACCAACCGCGACTTCCTCGGCATCCTCCGGGCCACCGGCCGCAACCAGACGTCCGTCGACCGCGCGGTGACCGACTTCCTGGCCCGACAGAGCTGGGAGATCACCCCGTGACGGAGCTGGCAGACCACCCCGTGACCGACGGCACCGTCATGCTGAACGCGCTCAGCGCCCTGCTGCGCGAGGACGCCGCCGGACTGCGCAGCCGCACCACCCGGGTGGACCTGCCCGACGGGACCTGGCTGCGCCTGCCGACCGACGACGACGCCCTGCTGCTGCCGGTGCGCCGCACCGAACCCGGCTTCCAACACCACGAAGAGGCCCGGCTGCCACTGCTGCGCCGGGAGTCCGACGGCACGGTACTCACCGGCTGCGACGAGGTGCTGCACGCCCTGCGGGCCCTCGCCGACCCCCGCGACCGCGCCGGCTACGACGCCTTCGCCCAGGAGTGCCGCGAGGCGACCGCCGCCGCCCGGCAACAGACGCGGACCACCGACGCCGTGCACCGGGACCTCGTCACGCGGTACGGAGCCGACCCGGCCCGCTGGAACGGCCCCGGCGCCAGCCTCGCCTTCGACGCCCTCGCCGCCCGGCTGGACCATCCGGTCTATCCGACGGCCCGCGGACGCGCCGGCCTCACCAGCGGGGAGCTACGGGAGTACGCACCCGAGTTCCACCCCTGCTTCCGGCTGCGATGGCTCGCCCTGCCCCGGGACGCGGTGGCCCTCAGCGGCACCCCCGACGAGCAGCGTCCCGACGCCTGGCGCTGGCCCAAGCCCTCCGAGGTCGACCTCCCCGACCACCTCGACGCCAGCCACCTCGCCCTGCCCGTCCATCCGCTCACCGCGACCGGCCCCCTGACCGAGGCGCTGCGCGCCACCGGCCTCGCCGACCGCGCCCACCTCGCGAAGCGACCCCACCTCGACGTCTTCCCCACCCTGTCGCTGCGGACCGTCGCCCTGGCCGACCGGCCCACCGTCCACCTCAAGCTGCCCCTGGCGACCGCCACCCTCGGCCGGCTCAACCGGCGCACCATCAAACCCGGCACCCTCGCCGACGGCGCGGCGGTCCAGCGGCTCCTCGCCGCCGTCGTGGCCCGCGAACCCCGCTTCCAGGGCGTCGTCCTCCTCGCCGACGAGACCCACTACGCCCACGCCGACCACGAACTCATCGCCGCCCTCGCCCGGCACCAGCCCGCCGACCCCGACGCCACGTCGACCGCGGTCCCCCTCGCGGCCCTGCTCGCCCCCGCCCCCGGCGGCGGACTCGTCATCGACCGCCTCGCCGACCGCCACCACCGGGGCGACGTCCTCGCCCTCCTCGACACCGTCCTCACCCTGCTCTTCGACTGGCAGACGACCCTCTTCGGCCACGGCATCGCCCTGGAGTCCCACCAACAGAACGTCACCCTGCTCCTCGGCGGCGCCGGCCCGCGCCTGGTGTTCAAGGACAACGACGGCCCCCGCATCCACGCCGGCAGGGCGCGCGCCGCCCTCGGCGCACCCCTGCCGGACTTCGCCGACCGGCGCATCGTCGTCGACGACGACCGCGCCCTGATCGACCTGTTCACCACCATCACCGTCCACCTCTGCGCGGGCGCCTTCGCCTTCGCCCTCGCCCGCACCGGCCACGCACCCCTGAACACCCTGCTCGCCCTCGTGCGCGACCGGCTCGCCGACGCCGTGGCACGCCTGGACGCCGGACCCCGCACGGCGCTGCGCACCCACGTCCTGGACGCCGCCCACCTGCCCGTCAAGGCGATGGTCACCGCGGGCACCCTGCTCGCCAAAGAGAGATCAGGCGCCTTGGACATCAACAAGCACTACACCACGGGCCCCAACTACCTGCTGCCGGGGAGCGACGAGCGATGACCGGCACCACCGCCGACCAACCCGCCCCCTTCGCCGGCCCGCCGACGCAGCCGCCCACCGCCGCGGAGGCCGTCACCCACACCCTGCTGAACTGCCTGCTGCGCGAGGTGTGCGGCCCCGAGCGCCAGACCGCCGTGATCGACGGGCAGTTGCTGCTGCGGCTGCCGCGCCTGGGAGTGCTGCTGCGGGTGGCGCTGCGCCGCACCTCCCTGCTGGGCGCCCACCGCTTCACCGGCCCCGTCACCGAACAGCGCGACGACGGCTGGTACGAGGTGGGGTGGCGCCGCCTCGCCGAGCACACGCACGCCGAGCTGACCCTGCGCACCGGCACCCGCAACGAGGAGTTCCTCGCCCAGGTCACCGCCAGCCACCGGGGGGTGAGCGCCGCACTGGACGCCGCGGCGCGCGGCACCGCCCGGGCCGCCCCGCCCGGCGACCGACTGGCCTGCTACCTCGCGTCCGAACAGTCCCTCGCCCTCGGCCACCGCTTCCACCCCACACCCAAGTCCCACTCCGGCGACCCCGCCGCCTGGACCGCGTACGCCCCCGCCGCCGGCGTGTCCTTCCCGCTGCGGCTGCTCGCGGTGCGCGCCCACCTGGTGGCCGAGGAGGCCGCCGAACCCGGCGCCACCGCCGCCCTCGACCGGCTCGCCGCCGCGCCCCCCGGCTATCGGATCCTGCCGGCCCACCCCTGGCAGTACGAACACCTGCGCACCGCCCTGCGACCCCTGCTGGAGCGCGGCGACGTGCTCGACCTCGGCACCGGCCACCGCCGCTTCACCCCCACCGCTTCCGTCCGCACCCTCTACGACGGCGACACCTTCCTGAAGTTCAGCCTCAACGTCCGCATCACCAACTGCCTGCGCAAGAACGCCTTCTACGAACTCTCCGGCGCTGTCGCCCTGACCCGGATCCTCGCCCCGGCCCTCGCCGACCTGGCCGCCCGCTTCCCCGGCGCCGCAGTGCTGCGCGAACCCGCCTACCGCAGCCTGCGCGCCGTGGACGCGGCAGGCCGCACGGACACCGCCCTGCTGGAAGGGCTCGGCGTGATCGTGCGCGAAGGGCTCGCCGCCCGGCTGCGGCCCGGCGTCACCCCGCTGCTCGCCGCCTCCGTCGCCGACGAGTACCCGACCGGGCCCGGCCACGTCTCCCGCCTCGGGCCCGCCGCCGACCCCGCCGCGGCCCTCGCCTGGTGGCGCGCCTACCTCTCCCTGCTCGTCCCGCCCGTCCTGGCCGCCTACTTCGACCACGGACTGGTCCTCGAACCCCATCTCCAGAACGTCGTCGTCGGCGTCGGAGACGACGGCCACCCCGCGCAGATCCTCTTCCGCGACCTGGAGGGCACCAAGCTCCTGCCGGAGCACCACGCCGAAGCGCTCGCCGCGCTGCCGCCCGACGTCGCCCGACCCATGACCTACGACGCCGGGCACGGCTGGGACCGGGTCGTGTACTGCCTGCTGGTCAACCACGTCGCCGAGGTGCTGGCGGCGCTCGCCGACCTGCATCCGCACAGTGAGGCGGCGCTGTGGTCCCAGGTGCGGCACACCATCCGGCAGTACGCCGACGAACACGGCTGCCCGCCCCGGCTGCGCGCCCTGCTGGCCGGCGTGCCGCTGCCGGCCAAGGCCAACTTGCTGACCCGCTGGGAGCGCTCGGCCGACCGGGACGCCGGATACGTCCGGCTGCCCTCGCCGCTGGCCGAGGACCTCCTGTCCACCGTCCGCGCCCCCGCCCCCGCCCGCGTCGACCGGAGCCCTCGATGACCGCCGTGCCCGACCTCGTCCGCGCCCTGCCCGACGAGCAGTTGCCCGCGTACGTCCACGACCTCGACGCGCTGCGCGGACACGCCGCCCACATCCGCGGCTGCCTGGGCGGGCGGGCCGAGTTCCTGTACGCGGTCAAGGCCAACCCGGACCCCCGCGTCCTGGCCGCCCTCGCGCCCCACGTCGACGGCTACGAGGTCTCGTCGGGCGGCGAGGTCGACCACGTCAGCGAGGTCGTGCCGGGCCTGCCGCTGACCTTCGGCGGGCCCGGCAAGACGCCCGCGGAGATCGCGACGGCGCTCCGCCGCCAGGTGGCGCGCTTCCACGTCGAGAGCGCGCACGAGTTGTGCGTCCTCGCGGCGCTGGCACGTGCCAACGCGGCGCCGGGCGCACCCCCTGTCGGGGTGCTGCTGCGGATCAACCTGCCGGTCGCCGGCGGGCTGCCCGCCAGCACCGCCCTGGCGATGGGCGGACGGCCATCGCCGTTCGGGATCGACCCCGGCGATGCGGACGCCCTGCTGCGCCGGCTCACCGACGGCAGCCACCCCGGCCTGCGGTGGCACGGGATCCACGCCCACCTCGCCAGCGGACTGACGGCACCCCAGCAACTGGACCTGGCGCGGCAGATCGTCGCCTGGTCGGCCGCGCTCGCCGCCCGCCACCGGGTGGCCCTGCCGGAGGTCAACATCGGCGGCGGCATGGCCGTCGACTACGCGCGCCCCACCGAGCACTTCGACTGGGCGGCGTTCGGCGCCGGCCTCGCGGACCTCGCCGACGAGCACCCCAAGACCGTGCTCGGGATCGAGCCGGGCCGGGCCGTGACCGCGTACAGCGGCTGGTACGCCACCGACGTCCTGGACGTCAAGCGCAGCCACGGCGAGACCTTCGCGGTGCTCCGCGGCGGCACGCACCACCTGCGGACCCCCGCGACCAAGGGCCACGACCAGCCGTGCGCCGTGCTCGCAGTCGACGACTGGCCCCACCCCTGGCCGCGGCCCGCCGCCGCGGACGGCGAACCCGTCACCTTCGTCGGTCAACTGTGCACCCCGAAGGACGTACTGGCGCGCCGGGTGCCCGCGCCCGGCCTGCGGGCGGGGGACCGGGTCGTCTTCGCCCTGGCGGGCGCCTACGCCTGGAACATCTCCCACCACGACTTCCTGATGCACCCCAAGCCCCGGTTCCACTACCTCCCGCGGCAGTAGGGCGCTTCTTACGGATCAGGCTGGGTGAGGGAGCGGGGTCTGGTGCCGTGGATCTCAAGGCGGAGGAGGGAGTCGACGCGGAGTGTCGGCGACCGACGACAACGCGGAGAGGCGCGGTGCCAGGGCACGCGAGCCCAGCAAGATCCGTAAGAAGCGCCCTAGCCCCAGGGCGCCGTCCCGATTTATCGGCATGCCCCGCCGGGGCGGTCTGGGTTAGCGTCCCGACATGAAGGATCAGCCGGACGGAATCGACGAATCCGATGTGCGAGCGGCCCTGGCGGCCTGGGAGATCGACGCCGCGGACCTCGCGTACGCGCCCGTCGGCTTCGGCGACTACCACTGGACGGCGAAGGACACCACCGGCGGACGGTGGTTCGTCACGCTGTCGGACCTGACGGACAAGAATCACTGCGGGATAGGGGCGGACGCGGCCTGGCAGGGGCTGCGCCGCGCCATGGACACCGCGGTACGGCTCAAGGACCGCGACGGCCTCGGTTTCGAGGACGGCGGCTTCGTGCTCGCGCCCCTGAGCACCGCCGACGGCCGGAGCGTGCGCCGGCTGGGGGAGCGGTACGCGCTGAGCGTCTTCCCGTACGCGAGCGGCAGCAGTGGCGACTTCGGCCAGCGCCTCGCCCCCTCGGAGCGGGCCCGCACCCTTGAGACGCTGGCCGCCCTGCACGCCGTGCACCCCCCTGCCGTCACCCGCGTCATTCCGCCGCAGTTGTCGGCGCGGGAGCGGCTGGAGGAGAACCTGGCGGCCGTGGCCGGGCCGTGGAGCGGCGGCCCCTGGTCCGAGCCGGCTCGCGAGGCGACGATCCGGCACGCCGCGGGGCTGCGTCGACGGCTCGACGAGTTCGACGCGCTCAGGGCCGAAGTGAGCGGCCGGGGCGCGGCGCTGGTGGTGACCCACGGCGAGCCGCACCCCGGGAACCTCCTGTGGCACCGGGGCCGGCAACTGCTGCTCGACTGGGACACGGTGGGGCTGGCCGTGCCCGAGCGCGATCTGTGGCTGGTGGCCGACGGGCCGGACGACCTGGCCCGCTACGAGGAACTGACGGGACGTGCGCCCGACCCGTCGGCGCTGGCGCTCTACCGGCTGCGGTGGGACCTGGAGGACGTCGACGCGTTCCTCGGCTGGTTCCGCTCCCCGCACGCCGCCACGCCCGACCTGGAGCAGGCGTGGGACGGGTTCCTCGACACCGTGCGACGGCTCGCCGCCTGACCGCGCGTCGGGAACGAACCCCGTGGCCGGCTCACTCCGGCCACGGGGAGTCCAGGATCGTCCGCACGAAATCCCCCCGCTCGAAACCGGGCACGAAGTGGTCCAACACGTCCGCCTTCACATTTCCGAAAGTCGTCTCGGGTTTCGGGCTGATGCCGTCGGTGAACGCCTGGAGGATGCGCCGTTTGAAGTCCGGACGTGGATGGAGAGTGACGATCTCGGCACGATCAGTGGCGGAGATGTCCGAGAAACCGATCCCGAGTACGTCGTACTCGACGCCCGCCGTCACGAGCGCCACCTCGGGCTCCATGAACTCGGGAATGCCTGGCGTGGTGTGCAGGGCGATGGCGGTCCACACCCGACGGATGCCGTCCTCGGGCACCTGATGGCTTTGGAGAAACCTCCGGGCCTCGTCGGCGCCGTCCACCTCGAATCGACGACCGCTGTCGCGGAAGCGTTCGTCGAGCCCCAGGTCGTGGAACATCGCCCCGATGTAGAGCAGTTCGGGGTCGAAGGAGAGCCCCCGGTGGCGGCCCTGGAGGGCGCCGAAGAAGTAGACCCGCCGAGAATGGTCGTAGACGAGGGAACTGGTCGTCTCCCGTACGAGTTCGGTCGCCTCCTGTGCGAGCCTGGTGTCTGGTACGTGCACGCCCGCGACCGCGGGATGGTCGTCCGTCACTGCGTTCACAGCCTTTCCCTACGATCCTGCCGTCTGTCGGATGACGGTGGCACTCCATCATTGCGCGGGCATGAAGTCGCGGAACGGTGGAACTCACCGAAGAGAAACGCTCCATCACGCTGTGTTCACCATCGAGGGAGGTGCACAAGCGATTACCGGGGTGATCGTGGTCAGTGGTGCCGGAGGGGCGGATGGTGACGGAGGTCACTCTCCATTCCGGTGCACGGAATTGCGGCTTCAAGCGTCTTGATAGGTGCCGGGAAAACGCCAACGGCTCGTTCGCGCGGTCGCGTTCGTCGTTCAGTGGGTGATCGTGGAGTCGGGTGGGCGTCCGGCGGCAAGCTTTTTCCGCAATATAACGTTATGTAATGAACTGGCTACATCACCGCCACGTATTGCTCCTTACGCGGTCACGTAGTGGCCCGAGAACAGTCCCGTGCGGGGCAGGGAGAAAAGCATGAAACCGTTCGCGTGGAACTACGCACGTCCGGCCGAGCTGTCACCAGTCGTCGACCAGTACTCGTACGACTCCGCCCTTCAGCTGAACGTCCTCCCGGACGGCCGTCCCGCCATCATGGACCGGGCGCTGCTGGCGGCGGTCGGCACCACCACCTCGACAGCAGGTTCCGCGACTCACTTCGACGACTGATCCCCCACAGATGACGGTGCTGATCCTCACCAGCGAGCAGGACGTGACCGCGGACATGGTGGTGGCGCAACTCCACCGGAGGGGCGTTCCCCTGGTCCGGTTCGACCCGGCGGACCTCCCGGAGGAGGGCGCGCTATCCGCCGAGTACGTACGGGGCGAATTCCGCGGCTATCTGTCCACGGGCGGGCGTGTGGTCAGCATGGACAGCCTGCGCGCCGTCTGGGTGCGCAGGCCCGGCGAGCCCGCTGCGCACGCGGCCGAGCCGTCCGCGTGGCTGACCGCGGAGAGCGGACAGGCGCTGTACGGCATGCTGCACAGCACGCGGGCCCGCTGGATGAACGAACCCGGTGCGGCTGCCCGGGCGCGGTTGAAGCCGTGGCAGCTGCGCATCGCGCACGAGAGCGGGTTCCCGGTGCCCGCGACCGTGATCACGACCTACCCCCAGGTCGCACGGCAGTTCGCCGACCAGTACCGGCACGTCGTGGTGAAGGCGGTGTCGGGCAAGCCGCCGAGCGACCCTCCGATGGCGCTGCCCACCACGCTCGTCCCCTCGGACGCGGACTTCACCAACGTGGCCGCGGGGCCCACCCTGCTCCAGCGGTACATCGCGAAGCGGGCGGACATCCGGCTCACCGGCGTCGGCGACGAACTCTTCGCCGCGCGCAAGCTCGCGGAGCCGGGCCAGGTCGACGGTCGCTACGGGCAGACCGGACACCACTGGCACGCCGTCGAGGTGCCGGAGCGCGTGCGGCGCGCCGTGCTGGCGTACAAGGAGTCGGCCCAGCTCGCCTACGGCGCCTTCGACTTCGCCGAGGACGCCGAGGGCACCTGGTGGTTCCTGGAGTGCAACCAGGGCGGCCAGTTCGGCTTCGTCGAGTTGGAGACGGAGCAGCCGGTCGCCGAAGCGGTGGCGCGCTGGCTGAGCTGTCCCCAGGAGTGACGGCCGGGACGGGTCCGCACCCCCGCCCCGGCCGCCGTCCTACCGCAGCCAGCCGCGGCGGCGGATGTACCACAGCGGGATCAACGCCGCGACGAACGTGAGGAGCGTCGTCACCAGGAAGCCGTGCTTCCACGTCAGCTCCGGCATGTTCGTGAAGTTCATCCCGTAGAAGGTCGCGATCAGCGTCGGCGGCAGGAAGACCGCCGTGATGATCGTGAACACCTTGACGATCTGGTTCTGCTTCACGTCGAGCGACGTCATGATCGACTGCTGGAGGTAGCGGACCTTGTCGTGCTCGTAGCTCGCGTGCTCCTTCACTCCGTTGATGTCGTCGATCAACACGTCGATCAGCGGCGCGAGCGCCGGGGTGCGGCCCTCGGCCTCCGCCCGCAGGTGGCGGGCCGCGCGGGCGAGCAGGAGTTGCGACTCCTGCGACCGGGAGACGATCTCCTCCGCGGAGTTCATCCGGGCGATGGTGTCCTGCATGTTGCCGACGCCGATCTCCCTGCCCCGGTCGTCGTAGCCGTCCGTCGCCAGCGTGATCTCGTCGCTCATCGCCTCCAGTGCGTCGCTGGCGTAGTCGATGACCCGCTCCTGCGCCTCGTTGAGCGCGTACAGCAGTGCGTACATCACTCCGTGTGCGCTCTGCGCGAGGTGGGGCAGTCGACGCAGCCGGGCGAGGGCCTTGTCGAACGGCGGGAAGGGCACCTCGGGTTGCAGGGTGACCAGCACGTCGTCGCCGAGGGCGAAGACGAGCCGTTCCCGGCGCACCGTCGTACCGCTGCGCACGTTGATCGCGATCGGGAGGTAGACGAAGGTGTCGCCCTCCCACACCCGGTCGCCGGCGGCGGCGAAGTCGACGCCGGTCGCCCGCTCCGCCTTCGCCAGCGCCGCCGCGTCACCGGCCGGCACCTGCATCCAGTGCTTGCGCAGACTCGCCACTTCGTACGTCCCCGTCATGCGTCCGTTGTTGGGCATCTCTTGGCTCTCCCGTCACGGGTTGTACGGCGAGGTGGACGAGGAGTCGGACCGGCTCGGCGGCGGTTCGGGCGCGCCGTAGTGCACGATCAGCAGCGCGGCGCAGATGAACAGGTACAGGCCGATGGTGAAGGCGAGCGCCTGACGTTCGAGGTTCGGACGCTTGGAGCGGTTCGAGGCGGACGAGTTCAGCGTGACCATCACAAACCCCCACGGTGGTGGACGGGCGGACCCGGGCTGCCCGGCCGGGCACGCCACGGGACTACGGTGGTGACGCCCCCCGGTCAGTGGGCCGGGGCGGCGCGAAGAAGACGGGGAGCGGCGCACGGCGCGCCGTCTGCGGGGCGGCGGCTCAGCAGCCGCCGGCACGTGGGGCGACGCTCAGCGGGGGACCCGGAAGGGGGCCGTGCGCGAACCGGAGCGGGGCCGATCGTGGCCCGGACTACTGCCGTC
Organism: Streptomyces sp. NPDC047315; assembly: GCF_040643215.1. NCBI lineage: Bacteria > Bacillati > Actinomycetota > Actinomycetes > Kitasatosporales > Streptomycetaceae > Streptomyces > Streptomyces sp. NPDC047315. Next base: position 56,178 of record NZ_JBEYTZ010000025.1, read on the forward strand.
CATGTCCGCCTCCCTCCCGGTCGGGCTCGGCGCCGGACTCGTCGGTACGAAGCGGTCCGGACGTCCACGAGCGCTGTCGACGTCACTGTGTCACTGTGCGTCCGGTCCGTCGCCGCAGTTCTCGGCAGGGCGGACCCAATGCGTCGTACATGCTCGCACAGGTGCACAAGCCCCTTCAAAGGGGGCGTGTATCCAGCCATTGTGCGCCGTCTACGGTCGGCCGGAATGCGACGGTGGGGCGGGAAGCCGACGAACGCGTACCGACGTTGATCGCCCGTTGCTACGCTGCACGGCATCGCAGGCAGGGGAGCACGGGGAGGCGGCGATGGTCCCACGGCTGGTGTTCGTCCACGGGATCGGTGGACCCCGCGACCCGGCCCGCGACCGGGCGGGCTGGTGCGCCGCGCTCGCCAAGGGGATGGCCGACGCCGGGCACACGCGGTTGGCCGACGCCCTGCTCGACCGGGTCGACTGCGTCTTCGCCCACTACGCCGACCTCTTCCGCACCGAGCAGGCCCAGGGCACCGCGCACGCACCGACCGCGGCGACCGAAGAGAGCGAGCTGCTGGCGCAGTTGGTGGTCGCCTGGGTGGAGCAGCGCGCTGCCGCCGATGCCGACGGTTCCGCCCCGGGCGAGTCGGACGAACGGATGCGGCTGCTGCTGGCCCGCGCCCGTGCCGCGGCAGACGCACACGAGCAGAGCCAGGGCGCCCTGGACGTGGTGCGCCGGGCGGTCAACGTGGCGACCACCGTGCTGTCCTTGCGGCCCTGGTCCGCAGCCGCCGGCTGGATCACCCCGAAGCTGATGGCCCACCACCTGGCGCAAGTGGCCCGCTATCTGGCCCGCGGCGAGCGGGACCTTGCGGGGCGAAGCCTCGACCAGCGGATCCGGGCCCGGATCGCGCAGGCCGTCGACGGACGGCCCGCGGTCGTCGTCGCCCACTCGCTCGGCACGGTCGTGGCGCTGGAGACCCTGCACGAAACCCCCTCGCCCATCCCGCTCCTGGTCACCCTCGGCTCACCGATCGCCCTGCGCACCGTCGTCCGCCCCCGGCTGGTGCCCCAACCGCCCTCCGTGCCCGCCTGCGTCGCACGGTGGCACAACCACTGGGACCGCGACGACGTCATCGCCGCCCGCCCGTTCCTGGAGGACGACCTCCTGGCGAGCCCGACGGGCGTCCTGCCGCGCACCCGCCGCGTCGACTCCGACGGCTTCTGGGTGCACGCCGCCGAGACCTACCTCGCCCACCCGGACGTCGCGGGCCCCGTCGCCGAAGCCCTCCAGGACCTGGCGGGCGCATGAAGAGGCCCGCACCCGCCCGCCACGCCCTCGTCGTCGCCCCGCACTGCACCTCCATGCCGCCGCTGGCCCGGCTGGCCGGCGCCGCCACGGCCCTGTACGAAGCGCTCACGGACCCCGCCGTCGGCGGCTGCGCCCCCGGACTGCCGTCGGGCAGCGGCCTCGTCCACGGCACCGAACTGACCAGCGCCGCCGTGACCGCAGCCGTCCAGGAGGCCACCGCCCACGCGGCACGCCGCGGCGCGGTCCTGGTGCTGGCGCTGCTCGGCCACGGCTTCGTGCCCGGCAGCGCCACCGGCCTGCGCCTGATGGGCGCGGACTCCGTCGAAGACATCCGCCTGTGCTCGGTGAACGTCCCCGAACTGCTCACCGACGCCCTCGACCACCCCGGCATCCCCGGCGTCCTCGGCATCGTCGACACCTGCCACGCCGCCGGCGCCCTGCCCACCGCTGCGGACCTCACCGCCGGCACCCGCCACGGCCACAGCCGGATCAGCCTGCTCATGGGCGCCTCCCTCACCGAAGCCGCCGTCGACCTCGCCTTCTCCCGGGCCCTCGCCGACGCTCTGCGCACCGGCATACCGGGCGCCGGGCGGCTGCTCACCCCCCGGCGGTTGCGCGACCAACTCGGCGCCACCGTCATCGGCCAGAGCGTCACCGGCTTCGACTACGACGGCACCCCCAGCGATCCCCTGTGGCTCGCCCGCAACGTCCGGCACGACGACGCCGGACCCGCCGGCCTCGCGGGCCGACACGCCCACGACGTGCTCGCCGAAGCCCTCGGCGCACTGACCCCGCCGATCCCCGTGACCGGCACCGACCTTCCGTTCGTCCACGCCTGCCGCGCCGAACTGGGCACCCGCCCGCCCTCCGTGACCGGACAACAGGCCGAAAGCGCCCTCGACCGGTTGGAGACGGCCGTACGCACCGTGACGTTCATCCGCGACTGGCTCGGCGCCGACGTCACCACCTCGACCCTGCGCTACGCACTGCGCACCCTCTTCGCCGACGAACGCCGACCCCAACCCCTTCTCGCCGGCGCCGGAGCCGTGACCGACGTCGCGACCGTCGACGAACTGACCTTCAACCACCCCACCGCCCAGCCCGACGGCACCCGCGACCTCACCCGCTACGTCGCCCTCCTCGCCCACGCCTGCGGCAAGGACCTCGCCAGCGCCGAACTGCGCACCTGGGCCCGCGAGGTGCGCATCGCGCCGACCGTGCTCAACGACGCCGTCGACCACGTGCGCGACCTGGTCTGCCGACACCGCCTCAGCCTCGTCGTCAGCCTGCACTCCTCCCTCGTCGGCGACTGGCCGGAAGTCCTCGACGCCTGGCTGCTGCGCGACGGCTCGACCGTCGCGCAAGCACAGTTCCCGAGCGACGGCGCCGACCGCGACGGGGCCGAAGCCGCACTGGAAGCGGCAGCGCTGTGGGCCCAGGACCTCGCACGGCAGTACGCCCTCCCCCTGAAACGGCTCGACGTCGCCGCCCCCGGCTCCCTGCTGCTGGACTGGCGACCCGAGGCGGCCGGCATCGGCCTGCGCATCGGGGTGCGTTTCGACGTGCGCCTGCACTGGAGCGACCGGCTCACCCCCGACGCCGTGCTGCGCAGCATCGAGGGCACCTTCACCGAACGGTGGGAGACCATCTCCCGCTGCGACACCGGAGCCCCCGTCGACTGGCTCGCCCACGACGACGTCCACGACCGCCAGGGGCTGCGCGGCCGGCTGCGCAACGGCCGCTACGCCCGCGGCATCGGACTGGTCCACCACCCCGGGAGCGACTCCGCACTCCTGGAGACGCTGCTCGCCTACACCCCGGTCCTGCTCTGGCCGGGAGTGCCGGCCGGCTTCCCCAAGGAGCGGCACGCCTGTCTGGACGCCGGCTGGTGGGCCATGCCCGGCGCCCTCGACCGGGCCTACCGGGGGCGCTGGGACGAGTCGAGCGCCCGGGCCGTCGTCGACGGGTCCGACCCCGGCTGCGCCGCGACCTTCGCCGACCTCGACGCCCTCGCCGATCTGCGCGCCGTCTGGGACGACGAGGAATGGCTCCGCTTCTGTTGGAACTACCGGTCCGTGCCCACGGCTTCGAACCACCGGTCCGTGCCCACGGCTTCGAACCACCGGTCCGCGCCCACGGCCCGGACCACGGACGAGGAGAGCGCCCGATGACGTACTACCGCGGAGACGGCGTGGCCAGGCCCGGCACCCGGCTGCCGGCGCCCCCGCCCTGGCGCACCTTCCCCCGCACCACCGGGGCCACCGTCTTCCAACCGCCCGAGGGCCTGACCGAGGCGGTGAACGCCGCCCTCGCCCTGCGCCGTCCGCTGCTGATCACCGGCGGCCCCGGCACGGGAAAGTCCACGGTCGTCGAACAGGTCGCCACCGAACTCGACCTCGGCCCCGTGCTGCGTTGGCACATCACCTCCCGCAGCACCCTCGGCGACGCCCTCTACCGCTACGACGCCCTCGGCCGCATCCACGCCCACCGACTCCAACAGGCCGGGGCCAGGCCCGGTCAGGACGCCGGGTCCGACGCGATCGAGGACTTCCTCACCCTCGGGCAGCTCGGCACCGCGCTGCTGCCCGCCTCGCGTCCGCGCGCCTTGCTGATCGACGAGATCGACAAGGCGGACCTCGATCTGCCCGGAGACCTCCTCGACGTCCTGGAACGCGGCGAGTTCCACATCCCCGAACTGTTGCGGGAGGGTCAGGACGAGGCGCTGGTGCGGATGTGGGACAGCGCGGAGCGCCGGCTGGTGCGCGACGGGCGCGTCCAGTGCACCGAGTTCCCGTTCATCGTGATGACCAGCAACGGCGAGCAGGACATGCCCGCGCCCCTGCTGCGCCGCTGCGTGCGCTTCACCATGCCGAAGCCGGACGCGGAGCTGGTGCGCCGGGTGGTCCGGGCCCACCTCGACCTCGACGTCGGCGACGAGGGGCCGGCCGCGGCCGTGGTCGACGAGTTCGTGCGACGCGTCGCCTCCGGCGGCAGCGTCGCCGTCGACCAGCTCCTGAACGCGCTGCACCTGCTGCACGGCACGGCGCGCAGCCCGGACGAGCAACTGCGCGTCGTGGAGCTGTTGCTGAAGGACCTTTCGAGTGCCTGAGCCGGGCCGGCCCACGGTCCACGACGCCCTCGGCCGGGTCGTCGAGGCGCTCACCGGCCTCGGCCACGACCTCGACGGCGTCGCGATCGCCGACCTGCTGTGGCTGGCGACGCGTAGCGGACGGCCCGTCGGGGCCGTGGACGCGGACGCCGACGGCCACGTGCCGCGGACGGACGAGCGGGAACGGCGGCGCGATGCGCCGGTTGTCCCCGAGCGCCCGGAACTCTCCGTCCACACGCCCGCGGTCGACGGCGATGGGGAAGCCGAGTCCGTCGGCGCGGCACGGGAGGTCGTCGTCCCGCGGGCCTCCGCGCTGCCCAGGGCGCGCCAGATCGCCACCGCCCTCAGGCCGCTGGCCCGCCCTTGGCCCACCGGCCGCACGACGCGGCTCGACGTCGACGCCACCGTCGCCGACTACGCCCGCGGCGGCGAACTGGTCCCCGCCTTCGCGCCCGCTCCGGAGCGGTGGTTCGACCTGACCGCCGTGGTCGACCGCTCGCCCACCATGCGGGCGTGGGACGACACCGTCAGCGAGCTGTTGCGGGTGCTGGCCAGCTCCGGGGTCTTCCGCACCATGCGGGTGGCGGAGTTCGACACCAGCGGGGACGGGCCGCTCGCCCCCGGAGCCCGGCTGCCCATCCGTTCCTCGGGCGCCCGCGGCCTGGTGCTCGTCGTCTCCGACTGCGTGCCCGGCAGGGCGGGGGAGCAGTACTTGTGGGACCAGGTCCACCAGTGGGCGAGCGCGGTGCCCACCCTCCTGGTCAACCCCCTGCCGCAGGAGAAGTGGCGGCGCAGCGGCCTCGACCTGCCCGCCGTGCGCGTCACCGCGCCGGCGGCGCCCGGGGCCCGCAGCGGCCGGCTGCGCTTCGCCCGCCCCGCGGTGCTGGACGCCCTGCCGCACGGCGATCGGCCCCCCGCGCCCGACGACTGGCTGCCCGTGCCGGTCGTCGGACTCTCCCCGCGCGTCATCCAGCGCTGGGCGCGCACGGTGATGCGGGGCGACCCGACGGGCTGTCAGGCGGTCCTCGTGCCCGCGCCGGGCGTCTTCCCCCGCCCGCCCGTGCCGCCCGTCGACGGCGTGCGCGCCGTGGAGTCCTTCGTCCACCGCGCCTCCGACCCCGCGCTGTCCCTCGCCGTGCTCTGCTCCTCCTTCGCGCGGCTCAGCCCCGCCCTGCTGCACCTGGTGCGACAGGAACTGGTGCCGCAGGCCACGACCGCGGACGTCGCCGAAGTCCTCACCGGTGGCCTGGTGTCGCTCGTCGACGGCTCCGGCGACGGCCCGGGCCCCGTGCTGGCGTTCCGGCCCGGCGTGCGGGAACGGCTGGCGCGCGGCCTCGGCGTACGGGACGAGCACCGCACCCGGGAGGCGGTCAGCCGCTACATCGCCACCCACCCCGTCGCCGGCGCGGAGTTCCGCGCACTGGTGCCGGACCCGGCCGGAGAACACGACATCGCCGCGGACTCCGCGCCCTTCGCGTTCCTGACGGCGGAGCCCGTCGAGACGCCGACGCGGCAGCCCCCGCCTCAGTCGTTCGTACCGCCCAACCTAGCTCAACGTACGGCGGATCATCGGCCGTACTTCTTCTTGAGTTACGCGCACACGCCGCGGTACGGGGCGGGGGGGCCCGATCCGGACATGTGGGTGGAGCGGTTCTTCCGTGACCTGTGCGGTCACGTGATGGCCATGACGGATCTGCCGGCCGGTGTCCCGGCCGGGTTCATGGACCGGGAGATCCGCTCGGGCGAGGGCTGGTCCGAGCGGTTGGGCGAGGTGCTGGCGGACTGCCGCGTCTTCGTCCCGCTGTTCTCGCCCCGGTACTTCGCGAGCGAAATGTGCGGAAAGGAGTGGTACGCCTTCGCTCAACGGGCGATCTACCACCAGGCGAGGAACGACCGCCCCGCCGAGGCGATCGTCCCGGCGCTCTGGGTGCCGATGCCTCCGGAGCAACTGCCGGGACCTGCCGAAAGACTCCAGTTCAACCACCGGGCCTTCGGCGACCGCTACGTCACCGACGGACTGTACGGCCTGATCAAACTCCGCGTCTTCGAGGAGGAATACGAGACCGCGGTGTACGAACTGGCGAAGCGGATCGTCACCGTCGCGGACGCCACCAGGATCGGCCCCGGCTCCCCGGTCGACTACCGGCACGCGCCCAGCGCCTTCCGAAAGGCCAGCAGCGGCCCGCGCCCCATGCACCTGATCGTCGCCGCACCCACCCGCCACGACCTACCCCAGGGCCGCAACCCGGACTACTACGGAAGGCAGTCCCAGGACTGGAACCCGTACCTTCCGGACTCCGCGCGGCCCTTGGCCTACGTCGCCCAGGACCTGGTGCGCTCCCTGGACTACCAGGCCACCCTGTCCTCGTTCGACCACCTGCCCCGGCACGGCTTCGTACCGAACCAGCCCGAGGTGCTGATCATCGACCGCTGGGCCCTCGTCGACGACGCGCGCTGCGCCCGGCTCGCCGAGTTCGACGCCCGACCCTGGGTGACGGTCGTGGTCCCGTGGAACCGCGACGACCCCCAGAACCGGCTCTCCGAGGCGGAGTTGGCCCAGCGGCTGGAGCGCACCTTGCCGCATCTGATGAGTCCCGGTCGGGCGGCCACCAGGGCAGCCGCGCACGGGGTGCCGAGCATGGAGGCGTTCGGGCAGGTCCTGCCCCAGGTCGTCGAAGTCTCCGCACAGGAGTACTTGAGGCACAGGGAGCTCTTTCCAGACCCGGCATCCCTCGGCGCCGAACCCCGTGAACGGCCCCGGTTGCGCGGCCCGAGTTCCGAGTACGCGATCCGGCGCAGCCTCGAAGGCGAGCCCGAGGGGCGCTCGGAGTAGCGCCCCTCGGGCAGCGGCGTCAGCAGCAGCGGGACTGCGGTTCCTGCTCCAACTTCCGCGCCCGCTGGCGCTGGAACTCGCGCCGGGTCGGCGGCGGCAGGTGCGGATGGTTCCGGCGGTGGTGCACGCAGTGCCGCTCGTACGCCGTCTCGCCGCTGACCTCGCGCAGGTACCACAGCACCGTGCGCGCGCCGCGCGCGAGGGCCCGCACCGCCGTGGCGGCCCGGGACGTCGCGGCCGAGCCCGTCACTCGCGCACCTCGACCAACTCCCGCTCCTTCGTGGTGCCGATCCGCGAGGCGACGTACGGGGTCTCGCTCGTCGGCGGCGGGGTGGGCGAGCGCACCGCCCGTACGCACACCACGGCGGCATTGACGATCACCGTGGCGACGAGGAGCACGAAGAGCACGATCAGCACGCCGTCCACGGTGGAGTTGAGGACGATGGTGTCCATGTCGTCCATGTTCTTCGCGGGCGCCAGCACCTTCCCCGCGTCGATGGCGTCGGCGAACCGTTCCCGCTGGGCGAAGAAGCCCACCCGGGGGTCGTCGGAGAAGACCTTCTGCCAGCTCGCGGTGAAGGTGACCGCGACCGTGAAGGCCAGCGGGACGCCGGTGACCCACGCCCAGCGCAGCCGCCCGGACTTGATCAGCAAGGTGGTGGCCACGGTCAGCGCCACGGCGGCGAGCAGTTGGTTGGCGATGCCGAAGAGCGGGAAGAGCTGGTTGATCCCGCCGAGCGGGTCGGTCGCCCCCGCGTACAGGAAGTACCCCCAGCCGGCCACGACCAGGGCGCTGGCCAGCCAGATGCCCGGCTTCCACTGCACCCGGCCCATCGGCTTCCACACGTTGCCCAGCATGTCCTGCAGCATGAATCGTCCCACCCGGGTGCCGGCGTCCACGGTCGTCAGGATGAACAGCGCCTCGAACATGATGGCGAAGTGGTACCAGAACGCCTTCATGCCCTGGCCGCCGATGACGTCGGAGAAGATCTGCGACATGCCGACGGCGAGGGTCGGCGCCCCTCCGGTGCGGGCGACGAGCGTGCTCTCCTCGACGTCCTTCGCCGCCGCGGCCAGGTCCTCCGGGGAGATGGTGAACCCGAGGTTGGCCACGGCCGCCGACGCCGATTCGACCGTGTTGCCGAGGACGCCGGCCGGGGCGTTCATCGCGTAGTACAGGCCGGGGTCGAGCACCGCGGCGGCGATCAGGGCCATCACGGCGACGAACGACTCCATCAGCATCGCCCCGTAGCCGATCATCCGCACCTGGGACTCCTTCTCGATCAGCTTCGGGGTGGTCCCGGAGGAGACGAGGGAGTGGAAGCCGGAGAGGGCGCCGCAGGCGATGGTGATGAAGAGGAACGGGAAGAGCGACCCGGCGAACACCGGGCCCGCGCCGCTGGAGGCGAAGGAGGTGACGGCGTCGGCCTTGAGCACGGGCGTGGCGAAGACCACGCCGAGCGCGAGCAGCGCGATGGTGCCGATCTTCATGAAGGTGGAGAGGTAGTCGCGGGGCGCGAGCAGCATCCACACCGGCAGCACCGAGGCGATGAAGCCGTACGCGACCAGACAGAACACCAGGGTCTTCGGGCTCAGCGTGAAGGTGTCGGCCAGCGAGGACTCCTGGATCCAGCCGCCGCCGACGATCGCGAGCAGCAGCAGCGCGACACCGATGAGGCTGGTCTCAAGCACCCGGCCGGGCCGCAGGACGTGCAGGTAGAAGCCCATGAAGAGGGCGATGGGGATGGTCATCGCCACGGAGAAGGTGCCCCAGGGCGACTCGGCGAGGGCGTTCACCACGACCAGCGCCAGCACCGCCAGCAAAATGATCATGATGGCGAAGACGGCGATCAGGGCCGCGGTCCCGCCGACCCTGCCGATCTCCTCACGGGCCATCTGGCCGAGGCTCTTGCCGTTGCGCCGCATGGACAGGAACAGCACCACCATGTCCTGCACCGCGCCGGCGAAGATCACGCCGAAGACGATCCAGAGCGTGCCGGGCAGATAGCCCATCTGCATCGCCAACACCGGGCCCACCAGCGGGCCGGCGCCGGCGATCGCGGCGAAGTGGTGACCGAGCAGCACTCGACGGTCCGTCGGCTGGTAGTCGACCCCGTCCTCCAGCCGCTCGGCCGGGGTGGCCCGGGTGTCGTCGGGCTTGAGCACCCGGGTCACGATGAAGCGCGCGTAGAAGCGGTAGGCGATGGCGTACGAACCGAGGGCGGCGGCGACCAGCCAGACGGCGGAGATCTCCTCCCCGCGGGCGAGCGCCAACACCCCCCAACAGATCGCGCCGACGATCGCGACGGCGCTCCACAGCAGGAACTTCTTGGGATTGGCCCGCAATGCGGATACGGGGGACCGGGACACACAGGCTCCTTGAGCGGTCGGGCGGTTTCGACGGTCGAATGGTGTTGTCGTGTGGTGGTGTGGGGGGTGTCGAGGTGCGGACGGGGGACTCACGACGGCCGTGCCCGCGCGGGGACGGCCCGGAGCCGAACGGCGCGGCGCCGTCAGGACTCCGGGCGGCGCGGACGGGTCAGCCGATAGGCGACGAACAGGGCCAGGCTGCAACCGGGCACCCAGGCCAACTGGTACCAGTAGAAGAACGGCACTCCCGCAAGGCGCGGGCGCTCCGTCGCGTACCCGGGCACCCACAACAGCGCGACGAGCGGCGCGAGGAGGAGTGCCCCGGCCGTCACCCGACGGGCGCGCGACACGGCCGTCGGACCGTCCCGCCCCGGACCCCGCACGTTCGCTGTCACAGATCCTCCGCACATGTCCGTTCCCGGCCGGGTGATCGCCCCCCGACCTCCCGGCGAACACTCGGTGTTGTCGCCGGTCTGTGGAAGAGTTGCCGGTCGTCGCGGTTTGGTTGACACGGGACGTCCGGTGGATTTCCTCAGGTCGTCAGGGCGCGGGACGGACCGTCGGCGCACCGGGCGCCGAGGGCCGACCGATGACGGACCGCGCGTGCCGACCGGCACCGCCGAAGACCCGCACCGCGGATGGTGACCGATGCCCGATGGGGCCGTAGCCACGGCGTTCCTCGCCGTCATCGGCGCCGCGTCCCTGCTGGCGGCGTCCGCCCGGCGCTTTCGCAGCACCGACAGGCTGCCGTCGCTGGAGGGCTGGGCGCTCGCCGACCGGAGCCTGGGCGCGGGCTGGATCTGGCTGCTGCTCGGCGGGACGGTCTTCACCGCGTACACCTTCACCGCCGTCCCCGGCCTCGCCTACGGCAACGGCGCGCTCGCCTTCTTCGCCGTGCCCTACACGGTGATCGTCTGCCCGATGGCGTTCGTCCTGCTGCCCCGACTGTGGTCGGCGATCAGAGCGGGGGGCCACATAACCGTCGCCGACTACGTCCGGGAGCGGTACGACTCCCCGGGCCTGGCGCTCGCCGTCGCCCTCACCGGCATCCTCGCCACCATGCCGTACCTCGCGCTGCAACTCCTCGGCATCCGCGCCGTCCTGGAGGCGGTCGGCATCACCGACGCCTCGCCGCTCGTCGCCGACCTCGCGATGGTCGCCCTCTTCGCCGGCCTGGCGATCGCCACCTACCGGCACGGACTGCGCGCCCCGGCCGTGATCTCCGCCTTCAAGGGCGTCGCCGTCTTCGCCTCCGTGTTCGCCCTCGTCTGGCTGGTGCTGGACGTCTTCGGCGGCCCCGGCGGGGTCTTCGACGCGGCGGCGGCCAGGCTCGCCGCCCACGACCACCCGGCCAGCCACCCCCTGGTCCTCGAAGCGGACCAGCAACCGGCCTTCGCCTCGCTGGCCGTCGGCTCGGCGCTCGCCCTGCTGATGTACCCGCACGTGCTCACGGTCGCCTTCGCCGCGTCGGGGCCCGCCGCGCTGCGCAAGGCGTGCGTGGGGCTGCCCGCCTGGACGGCCGTGCTCGCGCTCTTCGGGTTGCTGGGCATCGCCGCGATCGCCGTGGGGATCCGGACCGCGCCCCAGGGCGTCGAGTCCGCGGTGCCGCTGCTGGTCGACCGACTGATGAGCGCCCCGCTGGCGGGGCTGGTCTTCGGGGCGATCACGGTGGGCGCCCTGGTGCCGGCCGCGGTGATGTCGGTGGCGGCGGCCACCTCCTTCGTCCGCAACGTGTACGTGGAGTACGTGCACCCCACGGCGACGCCCAAACGACAGGTCCGCATCGCCAAGGTCGTCTCGCTCACGGCGAAGCTGGGCGCGGTCGCCTTCGTCTTCGGGCTGCGCGACCAGGCGGCGGTGAACCTCCAACTCCTCGGCGGCGTCTGGATCCTGCAGATCCTGCCCGCCGTGGTCGTCGGCCTCTACACCCGGCTGCTGCACCCGCGCGCCCTGCTCGGGGGATGGGCCGCGGGCATGGCGTTCGGTACGGTCGTGGTCGTCAGGGAGGGCTTCTCGCCCGTGGTGTCCTTCGTGCCCGTCGGGGCGGGCGGCCAGGGCCCGGAGGTGTACGCGGGACTCGTGGCGCTGCTGCTCAACCTCGTCGTCGCCGCAGCGGGCACGGCCCTGCTGCGCCGCAGGGGCGCGCCGCGGGGCCGCGGCGCCGGCGCACCGCACCACCGCCCCGGAGCAGGCCCCCGACCCGAGACCGGAACGAGTACGCCATGAGACGCAGCACGCGCGCCCTGCGCTCCCCGGTCGTGACGGTCCGCCACCACCGCACCGCCCCCGACGCGGACCAGCCCGCCGGCGGCGCCGTACGCGCCGCACCCGGCGCCCCCGACGCGGTCGGGAGCGTCGTCGAAGACGCGGGTGAGAGCGGTGTCGAGAACGTCGCCGAGAACGTCGTGGAAGGCGCGGACGGCGAGCGCGAGGCCGCCCTCGCCCGACTCTTCGAGGCCCACTACACCTCGATGCTGCGCCTCGCCGCGCTGCTGGGCGCGGACGACCCGGAGAACATCGTCGCCGAGGCGTACTACGAGATCTACCGCAAGTGGCGCAAGCTGCGGGACGTCGACCGCGCCGAGGCGTACTTGCGCTCGGTGGTCTGCAACCTCACCCGGATGCGGATACGTCACCTCCAGATCGTCCGCAAGCACGCCGAGGCGCCCTCCGTGGAGCCCGCCGCGTCCGCCGAGTACACGGCGCTGCTCCACGACGACCAGCAGGCCCTCATCCACGCCCTCCAACGACTGCCCGCCCGTCAGCGCGAAGCGCTCGTGCTGCGACACTGGATGGGGTTGAAGGAGGGCGAGATAGCCAAGGCCATGGGGATCTCCGCCGGCAGCGTCAAGACCCACACCGCGCGCGGTCTCGCCGCCCTGACCCAGATGATGGAGGGCCGCCGATGAATCCCCCTGACACAGGGGACGCACGGGCCACAGGTGCGATAGGGGCTGCGGGGGCCGCCGAGACCACCGGTCCGGTGCCCGCACCGGTGCAGACCGAGGAGCGGCTGCGCGAGGCGATGGCCGCCCTGGCGGGCCACGTCCACCCCGCACCCGACGCGTACCGCACCGCGCGCGGGCAGTGGCACCGCCGCGAGCGCCGCCGACGGCTCGTCCTGGGTGCCCTGGTAGCCGTGGTCTTCACCCTGGCGACCCTCGTGGGCCTGTGGGTGCTCAACTCCGCGCCCGCCACCTCCCCGGGCGTCTTCGACGGCGAGCGGATGCCCGCCCCCTCCGCGCCCCCCGGCGGCTGAAGCGCCCTCGACCCCACCGGATCGGGCACGGGACGTCGGGTGCGGCAGAGTGAACCCTTCCTACGGTGGCGATCGACGAGGAAGGGGGCCGGGGTGCTGGACCGGCTGAACGAAGCCATGGAGCGCATCGAGGAGCGGTTGGACGGGACGGTGGACGCGGCCGAGTTGGCGGCCGTCGCGATGACCTCGGAGTACCACTTCCGACGGCTGTTCTCCGCCCTGGCCGGGATGCCGCTGTCGGAGTACGTACGACGCCGCCGGCTCACGGTCGCGGGCGCCGAGGTGGTCACCGGACGCCGAACGCTGTTGGACATCGCGACGGCCCACGGATACGGCTCGGGCGAGAGCTTCGCCCGGGCGTTCAGGGCCTTCCACGGGGTGGGACCGGGCGAGGCCCGGCGCACCGGCGCCGTCCTGCGCTCCCAGTCACGGCTCTCCTTCCGCCTCACCGTCGAAGGGAGCAGCACCATGCGGTACCGCGTCGTCGACAAGGGCGCCTTCCACGTCGTCGGGAAGAGGACCCGGGCCCCCATGGTCCACGTGGGCGCGAATCCGGCCCTGGAGGAGTTCGTACGGGGAATCGACCGCGGCGTCATCGAGCGCATCGCGGAGCTGGGCGACCAGGAGCCGGCGGGCGTGGTCGGGGTGACGGACGACCTCGACCCCAGCCGGGCCGAGGGCACCGAGTTCACCTACTACCACGGGGTGGTGACCTCGCTCCGGCCGCCCGACGACCTGGACCGGCTCGCCGTCCCCGCCGGGACCTGGGCCGTGTTCGCGTACGCGGGGACCTTCCCCGAGGCGCTCCAGTACCTGTGGCGGGACGTCTTCACGCAGTGGTTCCCCGCCAACCCGTACCGCACCCGGCCCGGCCCGGAGATGCTGCGGGTCGAACTGTTCGACGACGGACGGCGGGCAGTGGCGGAGTTGTGGATTCCGGTCGAGGCCGACGGCGTCTGAGCCGGTCGCGCGGCCCGCGCCCGCGCGACCGTCGGCCGCGCCCGGCCCAGAGGAGGGCGCCCGGCCCAGACGAGGGTCGCCGGCGGCTCAGACGACGGTGACCCTCGCGGTCACGCTTCCGTCGGCCGCCGAGATGTCGCTCAGCCGCACCCCGCTGTCGACACCGGCGTGCGAGAGGGAACTGGGCGACGTGGCCTCGGTGAGCGAGGTGTTGCCGGAACTGCCGGGGAAGGGGTCGCCGCAGTCGCCGCCGTTGCGGTCGCCCTCCAGGTCGCGCAGGGCGTCCGCCTGGAGGAGCGCGACCTTGTAGCCGCTCTTCTCGTCGGCGTTGTCCTCGCGGCCCTCGTTGATGTGCCACACCAGCAGCCCGCCGGCGGGCAGGGACACGTCGTACCCGCTGCGCTGGCGGTTCTCCACCAGGAAGTACTCGCTGCCCCCGGCCCCGGCCCCGGCTCCGGCCTTCCAGAGCCGGTGGACGGTGCGGCTGGACTTGACGTCGTCGAAGGTGACGCTGCCGTTCGCGGCCACCACGGTGGCCTGCGCCCACCCCTGCTGCACCTTGCACCACGCGGAGGGGTGGACGGGTACGTCCCCGTCGCCGCCCCACGAGCCGCCGGACATCAGGCACCAGTCGCCCGCGCCCTCCGACGAGCCGTCGGTGTCGTACAGGTCGGGGAAGCCGAACAGCAGATGGCCCAACTCGTGCGCGCACACGCCGATCTTCGCGTCCTCCGGGATCGTCAGGTACGCGTACACCTTCGTGCCGTCGGTGACGTGGGCCTTCGGCAGCACCCACTTGTGCGACCACAGGTCGCCCCGGCTGCCGCTGGTCTCGCCGCCCGTGCCGGCGTGCACCACGATGAAGGCGTCGACGAAGCCGTTGCCGTCGTTGTCGTACGGGCCGAAGTCGATGGCCCCGTCCGCGGCGAGGGCGGCTTCCCGCGCCATGATCGGAGCGCGCGCGGCGCCGCTCGGCGTGCCCACGCCGGAGTTGTCGTTGGCGTACCAGGCGAGCGGCTGCGGCAGCCGCAGTGGGCCGACGACCTCGCCGACGATGTCGACCAGACCGTGCGTCACCTCGCGGAAGTACTCGCGGACGCTGCCGTTCGGCAACACGCCCAGGGAGAAGAACAGTTCCTCGAAGTGCTGCTCGGTGGTCGCCATCGGCTTGTCGGAGAAGTCCGCCAGCACCACGGCCACCCGCACCTCGCCGCGCAGCGGCTTGCGGGTGCCGGCCGCCGTCATCACGGTGAACTGCGGGGTGCCGGGCGGGAAGTCGTCGGCGGGGATGATCGTGCCGTCGTCGAAGCCGGGCGGGCGGGTGCCCGGTGCGATCGCGGGCTGGGCCGCCAGCGTCTGCACGAGGTCGCCGGGGCCCTGTTGTTCGGCGAGCATGCGCCGACGCAGCCCCGGGCTGGCGGCGACGGCGCAGAAGTCCGACCACGCGGCCCGCGCGCGGTCGTCCGGTCGACGCAGTCGGTCGGGTCGGTTCGTTCGGTCCGGTCGGTCCTGGTGAATGTGGTGCGGCAAGGTGTTCCCCCCGATGGGCCGTCGGTGCCGTGGTTCCGCAAGCATCGTAGGGAATGCGCCACTCGGGGCGCGATGCGTTCGTCCGGAGCGTCTGCGTCCGACGGGGTCCGGTGGGGTCCGACGGGGGTACGGACGGCGGCCCCGGGGCGCTTTCACTGCGGTTCCACGGCGAAGGGCGTGCACCGGTGCACGGTGCACGCCCCACGCCTTCATCCGGTGACCCTCAGGTCACGGACCTTGCGGCCCTTGGCCCTTCGCGGCCTGCAGGCACCCGGCCCGTCGGCTGCACGGCCCCGTCGCGTCAGGGGCGACCCCCGCGCACCACCGCGACCGGGCAGTGCGAGTGGTGCAGCAGCGCCTGGCTGACCGAGCCCAGCAGC
The DNA here is from genome assembly GCF_040643215.1 of Streptomyces sp. NPDC047315. Lineage (NCBI taxonomy): Bacteria > Bacillati > Actinomycetota > Actinomycetes > Kitasatosporales > Streptomycetaceae > Streptomyces > Streptomyces sp. NPDC047315. Next base: position 71,922 of record NZ_JBEYTZ010000025.1, read on the forward strand.
AGCCCCACGAACCCGCCGCGGCCCCGTGCGCCCACGACCACCAACTGGGCGTCCTCGCTGGCCTCGATCAGCGCCTGACGGACCCGGTCGTGCACCAGCCGCCGGTGCACCGTGACGTCCGGGTACTTGTCCTGCCAGCCCGACAGGGCCTCGGCCAGCACCCGCTCCTCCGTGTCGCGGAGCCGGTCGATGCCGTCGACCAGGTTGCTGGGGTGCCCCGGGTCGTCGCCGCCGCGCTCGGTCCAGGTGTTCCACGCGTGCAGCGCGACGAGTTCCGTGCCGCGCAGGGAGGCTTCCGCGAAGGCGAACCCGACCGCCTCGTCCGCCTCCGGCGAGCCGTCCACCGCGATCAGCACCGGACCGGTGCGGTCCGCTTCGCCGCGCACCACCAGCACCGGGCAGCGGCCGTGGGCGGCCAGGTGCACCGCGGTGGAGCCGACCAGCAGGCCCACGAAACCGCCCATGCCGCGGCTGCCGACGACCACGAGCGACGCCTCGCGCGACAGGGCCTCCAACACGGTCAGCGGCTCGCCGGTGACGAGGTCCTCGGTGACCTCGATGCCCGGCTCGCTCTCCCGCGCCCGTTCCGCGGCCTCCCGCAGCCAGCGCTCGGCGATGTTGCGCAACCCGCCCTCGCGGGGACCCAACGGCGAGGGTTCGAGGTTCACGTGCATCTTCGGCCAGATGAACGCATGCACCACACGGAGCCCCACACCGCGTAGCCGCGCCTCGTGCGCAGCCACCTCCACGGCGGTGAGACTCGATTCCGAGCCGTCCACTCCGACCACGACCGGACCGTTCATCACAGCACTCCCATCCTCGTGCTCGCGCAGCACTGTCTGCCTCCAGTCTCGGCCCGCCGACCGGGGCCCGCCATGGGTCGAACGGCCATGACCTCCGGGCCGAACTGCCCTGATGACCGTCCGTGGCCGTCGAAGCGCGCCCGGTGGCTGCGTGCGTCAGGTGGCCACGGACGCGTCAGGTGGCCGCGGGCACGTCAGGAGTTCGCGGGAGACTCGTCGGGGAAGACCTTGGTGACGACGGTGCCGTCCTCGGTCAGATAGCCGTGCAGCATGCCCGGGCTGCTGTGCGGGGCGTCGAAGTCGCCGTCGGGCCCCAGGGCGATCACCCCGCCGTCCCCGCCGAGCGCGGGCAGCCGCTTGACGACCACCTCGTACGCCGCGGACGCCAGCGGCAGCCGTCCGAACTCCATGAGATTGGAGATCGTCGAGGTCGCGGCGCCCCGGATGAAGACCTCGCCCGCGCCGGTGGCGCTCGCGGCGAGCGTGCCGTTCTTCGCGTACGTACCGGCGCCGACGACGGGGGAGTCGCCGATCCTGCCCGGCAGCTTGTTGGTGAGGCCGCCCGTCGAGGTGGCCGCCGCGAGGTCGCCGCGGCCGTCGACGGCCACCGCGCCCACCGTGCCCTTGGACTGCTCGTCGGCCAGGGCCTCCGGCGACGCGGCTGCCGTCTTGGAGCCGCGGGCCGTCTCCTTCGCGCGCATCAGCGCGTCCCAGCGGGCCTGCGTCCAGAAGTAGTCCTGGGTGACGGTCGTCAGGCCGTGCCGCTGGCCGAAGTCGTCCGCGCCCTCGCCGGCGAGCAGGACATGCCGGGACTTCTCCATCACCAGCCGGGCGCCCTCGATCGGATTGCGCAGGCTGCGCACCCCGGCGACGGCGCCCGCCGCGAGGTCCGAGCCGCGCATGATCGAGGCGTCCAACTCGTGAGCGGCGTCGGCGTTGAACACCGCGCCCTTGCCCGCGTTGAACAAGGGGTCGTCCTCCAACACCTTCACCGCCGCCTCGACCGCGTCGAGACTGGAGCCGCGGCGGTCCAGGACCTGCTGGCCGGCGCGCAGCGCGCGGGCGAGCCCGTCGCGGTACGCCTTCTCGCGCGCCGGCGTGGTCGTCTCCCGGTCCAGGGCCGCGCCCGCGCCGCCGTGCACGGCGAGCACGACGTCACGGGCGTCCGGCCGGGGCTTGGTGCCGGGCTTGCCCTGCGCCGTCTTTCCCTGCGCGGGCTTGGGCTGCTCGGCGGCGAGAGGCACCGTCGAGGACGACGGCGCCGGCTCGCCGGCCTGCGGTACGGCGACGAGGGCGGCGGTCACGGTGACCGCGAGCAGCGAGGGCAGGAACCAGGCCGGGGTGCGACTGCTGGGCATGGGGCGCTCCTTGTCACGGGGTGCGCGTACCGCCTCGGTGGCTGCGCACCGACTGAGTGGACGCGCCCGACTGTACTGTCATGCCCATGCCTTGATCGAGAGTGCGGTTGGCCCGTCCGGGCCCACCGGCGGGTTCAGACCTCGACCATCACCTGGTCCAGTGACTTGCGCACCAGATCGGGCACCTGGCAGTCCGGCGCGGGATAGCCGACCGGTATCACCGCGAACGCCTTCTCGTTCGCGGGCCGGCCGAGGACCTCGGACAGGAAGCGCATCGGGCTCGGCGTGTGCACGAGCGCGGCGAGCCCGGACAGGTGCAGGGCGCTCAGGAGCATGCCGACGGCGATGCCGACCGACTCGTCGACGTAGTAGTGCTTGCGCTTGCTGCCGTCGTCGCCGAGCCAGTAGCGCTGCTGGAAGACGACGACGAGCGCCGGGGCGTCCGTGAGGTGCGGCTTGACCTCGTCGGTGCCGAGCGGACGCAGCGCGGCCAACCACTCGTCGCCGAGCCGCCCGTCGTAGGAGATCTGCTCCTCGTCCTCCGCCGCCCGGCGGATGCGCCGACGGATGTCGGGGTCCCGGACCATGACGAAGGTCCAGGGCTGTTGGTGGGCGCCGGACGGCGCGGTCGCGGCGCAGGCGATGGCGTCCCGGACGACCTGGAGCGGTACGGGGTCGGGGGCGAACTGGCGCACCGTGCGCCGCTCGTCCATCCGGGCCCGCAACTGTGCCGCGCGCGCCAGGGACTCGTCCTGGGGCATGCGCTCGGGCCGGTAGGGGACGGGGCGGTAGGGCTCGCCGTGGGTGGGGGTCCAACGCTCGGTCGTAGTGGGCATGCCCGCGAGTGTGCCGCGTTCCGCCCGCCGGCGGCAGGGGTCGCGTCGCGCTCGGCGGATTCTTACATCCGCAATCCGGACAGCAGGCGGTCCAAGGCCCGTTCGGCGTCGGTGAGCGCGGTCGGGGCGGTCGAGCGCGCCAGCCAGATCGCCGCCTCGTTCATCGCCCCGGACAGCAACCGCGCCAGCGGTGCCACCGGCTGGTCCGCGATGACGCCGGCGGCCACGAGGCCCTCCAGCGCCTGTGCCAGGTGCCGGGCCGACGCGTCGTCGTCCATGGCGCGCCACTCGTCCCAGCCCAGCACCGTGGGCGCGTCCACCAGCACGATCCGGCGGACGGCCGGATCGGCGCCGGCCGCGAGGAAGGCGCGACAGCCGGCCCGCAACTGCTCCCAGGGGTCCGCGTGGGCGTCGGCGGCCCGGGCGACCCGCTCGCCCAACTCGGCCTGGACCTCGGCGACCACGGCCCGGAAGAGGCCCGCCTTGCTCGCGAAGTGGTGGTAGGCGGCGCCCTTGGTGACGCCGACGGCCGCGGCCACTTCGGCGAGGACGACGTCGTGATACCCGTCGGCGGCGAAGCGGCGCCGACCCTCCGTCAGTAGCGCCCGTCGCGTCGCCGCCCGCTGCTCGGCCCGGCTCGTCGCCATGTCCGTACCGCCTTCCCTTTTCGCGTACCCCGGGTATGCTAACTCCACACTTCACATACTCCGGGTATGTGAAACGGGGTGGGGCCGACGTCCGCACCCTCCCGCCACGACGAAGGGAACCCGTCATGACCAGCACGCTCGGTGGCTTCTACCCGGTGATCTGCACCCGCGACGTCGCCGCCTCGCGCGACTTCTACACCCGCCACCTCGGCTTCGAGGTCACGTTCGAAGCCGACTGGTACGTGAGCCTGCGCCGCCCCGACGCGCCGCAGTACGAGCTGGCGCTGCTCGACCCCGCCCACCCCAGCGTCCCGGAGGGCCACCGCGCCCCGATCCAGGGCGGGCTCCTGCTGAACTTCGAGGTCGACGACGTGGACGCGGAGCACCGGCGCCTCGTCGGCGCGGCGCGGCTGAAGGAGCTGCTGCCGCTGCGGACCGAGGAGTTCGGCCAGCGCCACTTCATCGTCGCGGCCCCGGACGGGGTGATGGTCGACGTCATCACCGTCGTCCCGGCGACCGACGCGTACGCCGAGCAGTACGCCGAGGGCCACGCCCCCTCCTGAAGGCCGGCCCTGGCGTGAAGGGGTTCCGTCAGCGGCACAGCGCCGTGTCCATCACGGCGAGCAGGGCATCGGTGGACGCGTCGGTGCGCGGGGTCTCGTTGACGACGACGGTCACCTGCCGGCCGTCCGCGGCCACGGCGCCGATCGTGTGGTGGCCGGCGCGGGTGCCCCCGGTGTGCCCGGTGAACCGGCCGCCGCACGACAGCGGTCCGGTGATCAGGCCGAGGCCGTACCGGCCTTCGGGGCCGAGCCGGGCCGGGTCGCCGGGCACGGTCGTCCGCATGTCGGCCAGCCGCTCGGGGCTCAGCAGTCGGCCGTCGAGCAGGGCGGCGAAGAACGCGTTGACGTCCGAGGCCGTCGAGATCAGCGCACCGCCGGCGCCGCCCGCGGAGGTGTTCCACGTCGTGCCGTCCACTCGGACCGGCTCGCCGTCGTCCCAGTCGTCGGCGTTGTCGCCGTTGTCGTGCGTCGTGAAGTAGCTGCGCGAGTGCGGGCCCCGGATGGTGGGGGAGGAGCCCGGCCAGTACGTGTCGCGCAGCCCCAGCGGCTCGATGACCCTGCGGGTGACCTCGGCCTCCACGGGGCGACGGGTGACCTGCTCGATGACCATGCCGACCAGTACGTAGTTGGTGGTCGAGTAGTGCCACTGCGACGCCGGGCGCGGTTCGCGCAGCGCCAGCCCCACCAGTTCCCGCGGGGTGAAGTGGTGGCGGCGCAGCCAGGTGACGTCGGCGTCGGCGAGGGCGGTGCTGTGGTCCGGTAGTCCGCTGGTGTGCTGGAGCAACTGCCGTACGGTGATGGTGCGGCCGTCGTATCCGTTGCCGCGGACCAGGCCCGGCAGATACCGGTCCACCGGTGCGTCGAGCGACAACAGCCCCTCGTCGACCAACTGGAGGGCGGTCGCCGCGGTGAAGGTCTTGGTGATGCTGCCGATGCGGAACCGGTCGGTGGCGTTCATCGCCCGGCCCGTACCCAGGTCGGCCCGTCCGCTGGCCGCGGACCACCGCTCGCCGCCCCGGCCCGTGACCTCGGCCGCCGCGCCCGCGAGGCCGTGACGCCCGGTCAACTCGTCCAGCCCCCGCTGGAGCGCGGGCCGGGGGTCCACCGCGTGTGCCGAGGCGGGAGGGGGCGGCGGCGCAGCGGCGGCGGGAGCGGTGGAGGCGAGGAGGGCGGCGAACGCCAGGAGCGGTACGGAGGGCATGGCCGCAACGCTAGGGCGCTCGGTGCTCCGGGGCGCGCCGGCTACCTCCCCCATCTGCGGTGGAGCGCGCTCCACCCCCGTGACCGCCGTGGCCCCGCCCCGGGCCCGGCCGTGACGACGGGCCGGCCGCCCGCTGCCACAGGGCGCCGAGGTGGGCATCGAGCACGCCGAGCGCCTCGTCGAGGGTGAGGCGGTCGATGAGGACGTGGGCGGTGAGGCCGTCCGCGAGGGCCAACAGGGCGCGGGCCTCCCGCCGGGGGTCGACGTACGAGCCCTCGTCGACGTCCGGGTCGGCGTCGTCGGCCGCGCTGCTGTCGGCGTCCGCGCCGCCCTCCGCGATGAGCCGGGTGAACATCTCTTCCAGGGCCGCGTAGTTCGTCCGCAGCGGGCGGGCGAGTCCCGGGCTGACGGCCGCCTGCGCGACGAAGGCCAGCCAGACCCGCGCCTCGGCTCGGTGGGCCGGGTCGAGCAGGGCCACTTCCGTCGCGGCGTGACCGAGCGCGCTCGCCGCCGACTGCGCGGGGGCGCGCACCACCCGTGCCCGCACGCGTTCGCCGATCCGCTCGCCGACCTGTTCGAGCGTGAAGACCAGCATCTCGTCCTTGGTGCTGAAGCAGCGCTGGACGGCGCCCATCGACACCTGGGCACGGGCCGCGACATCACGCAGGGTCACGCCCTCCAAGCCGCGTTCGTCGGCCAGCCGACAGACGGCCTCCGCAATCAGCCGGCGTCGGCCCTCGTGATCCACCTGCCGTGGCATGTCGCCACCTCCTCGCGCTCTTCCTTGGCCGAACGTGCACGTACGAACCCCTGCCGTGCCTACGGGCACTTTATTCGATGCGGGTGCATCGGTTCGTCGTCTACTGTTCCGATGCAAACGCATCGGAACGTGAGAGTAGGTCGAGCACATGCTGGAAGCCCTGTGGAAGCTGTCCGCCGGCGCGCAGGCGGAGGCGGTGCGCCGCGGAGAGGTGGCGGCCGTCGCCCTCGTCGAGAGCCATCTGGCGCGGATCGCCGAGGTCAACCCGCAAATGAACGCGGTCACCCAACTCCTCGCCGAACGGGCACTCGAAGCGGCGGCGGCGACCGATCGACGACGCGCGGCGGGCGAGGAGTCGGGCCCCCTTGCGGGCGTCCCGTTCACGGTGAAGGAGTCGACGCCGGTCGAAGGCGTCCCGACCACCTTCGGAGTCCCGCGCTTTCGCGACCTGGTGGCCGCGGCGGACGCCCTGCCCGTGGCGCGGTTGCGCGCGGCCGGCGCCATCCCGATCGGGCACAGCAACATGCCCACCCTGGTCCTGGCCGGAGTGCACTCCCGCAGCGAACTGTTCGGCGACACCGCCAACCCCTGGGACGGCCGGCGCACCCCAGGCGGCAGCAGCGGGGGCGACGGCGTCGCCGTGGCCACGGGCATGGCCGCGCTCGGGCTCGGCAGCGACGCCGGGGGATCGGTGCGCATCCCCGCCCAGTTCTGCGGGGTGGCCGCACTGAAGCCGACCACCGGCCGCTTCCCGTCCGACCAGCGCGTCCTCAGCCCTGACGACGTCGGCCCCGCGTCGCAACTGCTCGTCACCGACGGCCCGTTGGCGCGCCGCGTCGGGGACTTGAAGCTCGCGTACGACGTGCTGGCCGGAACCGACCCCAGGGACCCGCGGGCGGTGCCCGTGCCCGCCTACGGCGAACCCCTGCCCGCGCCCGTCCGCGTCGCGGTCGTACCGGACCCCGGCGGTCACGGCGTGCACCCGTCCGTCCGTGCGGCGGTGGAGCGCGCCGCCGAGGCCCTGCGGCACGCGGGGTACGAGGTGTGCGACGTACCGGACGTGCCGCGGCTGGACGAAGCCCTGGACGCCTACGGCCGCCTCACCGTCACCGAGTTCGCCCCGGCGTGGCCCGCCGTGCGCACCCTGCTCGGCGCGGGCGGCGACCGCTACATCTCCTACGCGATGGAGCGGACGCCGCCCGCGAGCGCCGACGAACTGGTGGCGCTGATGGGCACCTGGCTGGGCATCCGGCGCTCCTGGGCCGAATTCCTCGACGCGTACCCCCTGGTGCTCGGCCCGGTCTTCACGGAGCCCCCGTTCGAGCCGGGCCTGGAGTCGCGCGACCGGGCCGGCCGCGACCGGGTCGCCACGGGCATGCGCCTGTGCACGGTCACCAGCTTCGTGGGCGTACCGGCCGTGGCGGTGCCGACGGGGGTGGCCGACGGGCTCCCCACCGGGGTGCAGATCGTGGGACGCGCCTTCCGGGAGGACCTGTGCCTGGCCGCGGCCCAGGCGATCGAGGACCGCATGGGGGTGCTCGCCCCGGTGGACCCGGCCGAGCCGGACCCGGCGGGCGTGCCTGATTCCTGAGTCGGCCCACCGGAACGCTGATGGTCGTCCGGTATGGCGATACGGTATGGCCACGAGTGAGGTTGGATCGGTGCGCAGACGGCGCGCAGGCGGGGCCCGTCGGGCGCAGGTGCTGAACCACGTCGTGGAGGTGTTGTCCGAACGAGGCTTCGCCGCGACGCGGTTCGCCGACGTGTCACAGGCCTCTGGTGTCGCGGTGTCCACCTTGCAGGGTTACTTCGGTTCGCGTGAGGACATGCTGATCGAGGCCCTGCAGGGTTCGACGTCGAGTGAGGTCGCGGCCCTGGCGGAACTCGCTGCGGGGGTCGAGGACCCGTGGCAGCGGTTGGTCGCCCTGGTCGACCGAGGGCTGTCCACGCCGGTGGGCACGTGGCGGATGCTGATGGAGTTCTGGACCGCCGCCGCCCACGACGCCGAACTGCGCGCGCACGCCGCAGGACTGGCCGAGCGGTACCGACGGCCGTTCACCGACGCCGTGCAGCGCGGCGTGGACTCCGGAGCGTTCTCACCCCGCTTCGACGCCGCGGCCGTCGTCGACGTCGCGGTGGCGACGATGGACGGCTCGCTCTACCCGCTCGTGCTGGATCACCGTGCCTCGGCCGAGCGGGACTACCGCGACGTGGTGCTGGCCCAACTCGCCTTCGTCCTGGGAGTCGACGCATGACGGTCCTGGTCACCGCCGCGAGCGGGAAGGTCGGGCGCGAGGTCGTGGCGCAACTCCAGGGCCGCGGCGTAAAACCGAGGGAAGGATCCCGGCGCAGCAGCCCCCCGCTGGACTGGAACGATCCGGCCACCTGGCCGGCGGCGCTCGACGGCGTGGACCGGGCGTTCGTGATCGTGCCCGGCGGGGACGACGGGCACCGCTCGGTCACCGGCCTCGGGCGTGCGGTGTGCGAGTTCCTCGATCTGGCACGGAGCCGCGGGGTGACCCGCGTGGTGCTGATGACCGCACTGGGCATGGAGCACGCGCCGGTCGAGGTCGAGCACCGGGGCGTGGAACTGCACCTGCAACGCAGCGGCCTGGAGTGGACGATCCTGCGGCCGAACTGGTTCTTCCAGAACCTCACCGACGGGCCGCTGCGCGCACTCGCCGACTCCCACCAGGGCGTGTTGCGGCTGCCGACCGGAGATGCCGCGGTCAGCTTCATCGACACCCGCGACATCGCCGCCGTCGCCGTCGAGGCACTCCTCGGCGCTCACGTCGGCCGTGCGTACGCGCTGACCGGACCGCAGAGCCTGACCCTCGCCGGGGTCGCCGGCGCCTGCCTGGGCTCGCCCGCGCCCGTGAACGCCTACGAACCGGTGAGCGAGGCGGACTTCCGCCGCACGGCGCTCGGCCTGGGCTGGCACCCCGAGTACGTGGCGACCGTCAGCGGCCTGTTCGCCGCCATCGCCGCCGGCCATGCCGCGCCGGTCCTCCCGGACACCGCCCACGTCCTGGGGCGGGCGCCCCGGTCCCTGGCCGCGTTCGTCGAAGGGATCCGATGATCCGCATCGACCCGATCGCCCACGGCGACGCCGTGGGCGATCGCACCCACCAGCCTTCTCCGGGACCCCCGCCCAAAGGCGGGCGACGCCACGCCGCAGACAGGCCCTAGGACCTTTCTTGTGGATCTTGCTGGGCTCGGGTGCCCTGGTGCCGCTCCCCCTGGGCCTTCGGCCCGGGAGGTGCCCCCACTCCGCGTTGTCGTCGGTCGCCCCTGGCCCCCTGTGCCCTGCGGGCACGGTGGGACCCCCACCGCATTGACTCCCTCCTCCGCCTTGAGATCCACGGCACCAGACCCCGCTCACTCATCCAGCCTGATCCGTAAGACAGGCCCTAGCGTCGGGACGCCTTCGACACGGGTGCCGGTGCGGCTTCGCCCTCGTCCTCGTCGCTCTCGGCGAAGGCGGAGAGCTCGTAGTGCAGTTCCTTCGGCACGCCGGCGTCGATCGCGGCGACCGCCTCGCCGATGCCGGCGAACAGCTCCGGCACCACCGGGGTCGCGCAGTTGCCGCGCCCGAACAGCACCCGCCCGGGGCCGTTCACCTCCACGCCCACCACGTCGGCGAAGGGCAGGTGATGGACGTCCCCGCGTCCGTCACGGCTCCACACCGCGTCGTCGGTGAGCACCAGACGGGCCGTGCGCGCCTGCGGAAAGCGCAGCCGGGCGAACATCGGCGGCTTGAAGTGTCTGCCGCCGCTCGGGAGTTCCCCGCCGCGGGGGTGGGCGCAGCCGCCCTCGGTGAGCGGGGCGCCGTCGGGCTGAGCCAACTCCACCTCGACGTCCTCGGGGACGACCAGCAGCGCCGTGCGCAGGGCCGCCGCGAACGCCTGCCGCGCGCCGTCCGGGTCCACCGCGGCGAGTGCGTCGAGACGAGCCGTGGCGTCCTGGTACGGAATGTTGGACAGCAGGCACGCGCCCGCCTGCCCGAGCTCCGCCGGCAACGCCCGCGGGTCGAGCCACACTTCGCGGAAGCCGGCCACCTCCTCCGCGAGCTCCGCTTCGGTCATCCCCTCGGCGGCCAGGCGCAGGGCCTCGCGCCACAGGATCTCCGCCACGCGCCGCTGCTGTCCGGCGCGGGCGTCGACGACGACGGTGAACTCGCCCAGGCCGCCCCCGGTGTGCACGCGCGCACCGTCGACGTCGTACGAGAGTCCCTCCCGGTGGCGCAACACCTGCCGCAACCGCTCCTGGAGCACGGCGTGCGCCGCGGTCAGGGCGGCGCCGTCGAGGTCGGCGTGCAGGGCCAGACCGGGGCCGGGCACGTTCGCCACGACCCAGTGCGGGCCGGGTGACATCACCGGTTGGGCGCCACCGCGCTCGGGCCGCTCACCGGGCGGCAGGGGCAGCCGCAAGGCGGGCGGCGGCGGGCCGGTGAGCAACAGGACGGCGTTGCCCGCGTGGAAGGACCGGGCGACGGTCTCGCGCACGGCCTCGACGGCGATCCGGTCGGGGCCGGGGCCGCCCCACGAGGCGAGCCCCGCGCCCACGGTGCCGTAACGGGCGGACAGCAACTCCGCGGTGACCGGGTCGATCACCCCGCTGGCCTCGGCGGCCAGCACCCCCGCTTCGCGTTCGATCCGGTCGACGGGCAGCGCGGCGAGGGCCTTGCAGACCGCGGCCAGGAAGTCGACGACCTGCTCGTCGGTGCCGGAGACGCTGAAGTCGGTCACGGTGAGGGAGACGGAGGCGTTGTGTTCGTGGTGCAGCCTCGGCAGGGTGCTCATCGCGAGGTGCTCGACGAGGTGCGTGACCCCGATGGTGCGGAACGTCTCGTCACTCGCGCCGTGGCCGAAGACGAGGGCGGCTTCCAGCGGACCGGGCGCCGCTGACCACAGGACGGGCACTCCGTCGATCACTTCGCGTTGCATGGCCTGAGCATATGATCCTTCTCCGCTGTCGTGTGCACGGCCGGATCAGTGGACCGCGGCGGAAAGTCGGACCGTCGCCGTCCGCCCTCCGTCGGCTGTCATCAACACCTCCCGACAGAACAGATCAAGCCGAATCCCGGCGTGTTCCAGGACGGGTGGGAGCTCTCCCCGGGGCGGCGGGCGGGCGAGCGTAGCCGGACCACCGACTCCTCCAGGTCGAAGGGTTCGGTGAGGTGGTCGGCCGCGCCGAACGCGAATCCTGCGACCTCCCCACTGGAGGCGGCTCGCGGCCGTGAGCAGCAGCACGCGACAGCCCAACTGCCGCTCGACGACGGACCGGCACACGTCGTCCTCGGTGTCCCGGGAATGTCGTGGTCCAGGACGACGACGTCATACGCGTGGATGTCGAGCATTCCCTCCTCGGTCGCCGTCCTCGGCGATATCCGCGGAGACGGCCGCGAGTCGAAGTCCCGAATGCACCGCCTCCGCGGGATATGGCCCGTCCTCGACGATGAGCACCCGCATGCGCCCCCTTTCCCGCTTCGATACCGACCACCCGGCCGTGACCCGATTGGCCCTCGCTCTGCACACGGCTCCGCGATCCGCCGCCACAGCGGCGAAGGAGGGCGGCGTGGAGCTTCTGCCCCGGGCGATCGTGTGACACGGCAGCCCGGAAATGCCGCGCAAGTTCGTCAGCGTTCCCGACCATTGCCGTACACGTGACGGGAAAGGCCGTCGACATCGGCCCGAACGGCGCCGGCGACTGGCTCTTGCCGAATGGCACGGCATTCGGACTCCCTCAGAAGTACGCCCATGAGATGTGGGAATTCGAGCTGCCGACGGAGCCCGGGGTGCGTGTCCCGCACCCCTGCCAGACGCGGCCGGATGACCGGTGTCGCCCACCCGTCCGGCCCAGCCGGTTCCGAGCGGTGCGATGCGTACGTCACCGGGTGCGCCGACCTCCGCGGAAGACTCCACCGGCCCAAGCCGCGGCCCTCGCCGATGACGCCGTCGCGGCACGTACGGTCGCACCGGAGCGCGGGGCAGGGCGGCCGGGTCGATCGGCCGTCCCGGCTACGCCGTCAGCCACGCGGACCACTTAGGACATCCCAGAAAGGATCACCAGGCGTTAACGTGTTCCTTGACCTTCTGTTGACCTAGTTGGTCAATCCTTGACGTGCGAACGACAGCGCCAGCAACCCGGAGGGAGGACGGCATGCGGCACACGGCAGCCCGAGGTCTGTTACCGCTTCTTGTGATCGTCCTGTTCGCCCTGCCCTTCCTCGCTCCCACCGTGACCGCTGCGTCCGCACCCGTCCTCAGCTACGGCCCCACCAAGACCGAGCCCGGGAAGGAGCCCCGGGGCAGGACCTGCGAGCAGACGGGCGAAACGGCCAGTCCGTTACGCGCCCGCGACCGGCACCGAAGCGTTGACGTCGCGCCGGCGACGCCCCGCCCCCCACGGGCGATGAAGGATCCGGCTGCGGCGTACGAGCCGGACGTCCCCGCCGAGCACCACCAGCGCGGGGCGAGATCCCTCACCGCTCACACCCCGGCCGCACTCCAGGTCTTTCGCTGCTGAGACCAGAGTCCTTCCCCCCACCTGTGCCTTGACAGCCCGACGCGCCCCAGGGGCGCGCCAGGAGGATTCACCACACCATGCAGCCCCTCATCGACAACGCCCGTGCGTTCGGACGACACCCTGAGGAGTTCGCGCGGCTGGCCGCCGGCCAGTCCCCCCAGGTCCTGTTCATCACCTGTTCCGACTCCCGGGTCGTGCCCGCGCTCATCACCGGCGCACGCCCCGGGCAGCTCTTCGAACTGCGCACCGCGGGCAACATCGTCCCGCCCTACGCCTCCGTTCACCCCACCAGCGAGGCGGCCACCATCGAGTACGCCGTGGAGATCCTCGGCGTCCAAGACGTCGTGGTCTGCGGCCACTCCCACTGCGGCGCCGTCGGCGCCCTGGTCCGCGGCGACGACCTGACCGACGTGCCCGCCGTGCGCGACTGGCTCGCGCACGCCGCGCCCACCGCCACCTCCGGTGGCGCCGACGACCCCGCCGTGGCGGACGCGGTGCAAAGCCACGTCCTCGCGCAGCTACTGCGCCTGCGGTCCTACCCGTGCATCGAACAACGGCTCGCGAGCGGCCGGCTGAGGGTGCACGGCTGGTACTACGAAGTGCACACCGGCTCCGTGCAGACCCACCGTGCGGACACCGACGCCTTCGTGGCGCTGTGAGTACCCCGATGACCAGGTTCCCCCACTTGCGGCAGGACTTCGCCGCATCCCTCGTCGTCTTCCTCGTGGCGCTCCCGCTGTGCGTGGGCGTCGCCGTCGCCTCGGGCGTCCCGGCCGAACTCGGCCTGATCACCGGCATCGTGGGCGGCATCGTCACCGGCCTGATGCGCGGCAGCAGCCTTCAGGTGTCGGGTCCGGCAGCCGGACTGACCGTGCTGGTCTTCGAAGCCGTCCGGGAGTTCGGACTGCCGGTGCTCGGGGCGATCGTGCTCGCCGCCGGCCTCCTGCAGGTCCTCATGGGCTTCCTGCGCACCGGGCGCTACTTCCGAGCCGTGTCGGTCTCGGTGGTGGAAGGCATGCTCGCCGGCATCGGCCTCGTGCTGATCGCCGGACAGCTCTACGCGATGGCCGGCTTCGCGGCCCCCGCATCGGGGCTGGACAAGATCGCCGAACTGCCCGGGGCGATCCTGCGCGCACTGGACTCCACCGACGCGCTCGCCTCCATCGCCCTCGGCGTGGGCACCGTCGCCGTGCTCGTCCTGTGGCGGCACGCGCCGCGCCGGATGCGTACGGTCCCCGCGCCGCTGGCCGCGGTGGGCCTGGCCACACTGGTGGCCGCGGTCGGCGGGCTGCCCGTCGCCACGGTCACGGTGCAGGGCCTGCTCGACTCGATCCAGCCCCCGTCGGCCGACGCCTTCGGCGAGTTGGCCACCGCGGGAGCGATCGGCACGGTCGTGGCGTTCACCCTGATCGCCTCGGCGGAGTCCCTGTTCGGAGCAGCCGCGGTCGACCGACTGCACGACGGTCGGCGCACCGACTACGACAAGGAACTCATCGCCCAGGGCACGGGCAACGCGGTGTGCGGAGCGCTCGGCGCCCTGCCCATGACCGCGGTGATCGTGCGCAGTGCGGCGAACGTCCAGGCGGGCGCCCGGACCAAGGCGTCCCGCGTGCTGCACGGCGTGTGGCTGCTGCTGTTCGCGGCGCTGCTGCCGTCGGCCCTGGCGTACATCCCGATCCCGGCGCTCGCGGCCATCTTGATCCACGCCGGCTGCAAGCTGGTGCCCGTGCGGGGGCTGGCGAGCCTGTGGCGCCAGCACCGCGGCGAGGCCGTGGTGCTGGTGGTCACCGCCGTGTCGATCGTCGTGATCAGCATGTTCGAGGGCGTCCTCATCGGTCTCGCGCTCGCGATCGCGAAGACGGCGTGGGAGGCGTCCCACGTCCGCCTGGAGGTCATAGACAAGGGCGCCGGTCCCGTCCAGGCGTACCTGTCGGGCAATGCGACCTTCCTGCGGCTGCCGAAGATACTGGACAGCCTGGAGGCGCTGCCGAAGGACCGCCCGGTGGAGCTGGACCTGACGGGACTGCACCACCTGGACCACGCGTGCCGTACGGCACTGGAGACCTGGGCGGAGCGCCACAGCGCGGCCGACACCGAACCGGTGCGGATGACCACGCACTGACACCGGCGCACCGCGCAGCGCGGTCGCCCGGGTCACCGGGTGCGCAACGGCGCGGCGTCGACCTTCGGGTCGGCGCCGCGCTGACGTTCCCGCCCGGGACCGATCACCCGGCGGAGCCGGTCGCCCCGCCATCGGCCCGTCGCGCGCGCCACTCGCGGGCGATCTCGTCCAGGTCATACGGCTTCAGGCCCAGCGGCGGACCCGGTGGGGGCCGCAGCATCATTTCCATGATCCGCGGGTTCACCTCCGCCACGATGCGACGGGCCGCTTCCGCGGAGGGCGCGGCCCACGCCGCCTCCAGGGCGTCCTCGGCCTCCTTGCGCAGGGCGAGGGCGGGCGGAAGGACTCCCATCCCCTCCCGGGCCATCTTCCGCTTGATCCACCACAGCTCGTCGTAGGGGGCCTCGATGTCGGCGGGGAGGGGCTTCCCGGCTCCCGGCAGGGAGGCGAACTCGCCCCGCGCCTCCGCATCGCGGATCTGGTGGTCCACCCAGGACTCATGACTGACACCCGGCGGTTTGCGTTCGGTCATGTGTCCATCGTCCCAGACCGTCCGGCACACCCGCAGGCCGCGCTCCCGACCGGCGGCGGGCCTCAGGCGCCGGGCGGGCCGGGCTCGCGCCCGGCGGTGAGCGTCTGGGCGACCCGGGGCCACTCGGCCCGTAGGACGCTGTAGTACACGGCGTCTCGGCGGCGCCCCGAAGGCATCGGGTTGTAGCTGCGCAAGGTGCCCTCCTCGGTGGCGCCGATGTTCGTCAGGCCCTTGCGCGCCTGGAGGTTGAGGACGTCGGTCTTGAATTCGACGCGCTCGGCGCCGAGCTCCTCGAAGGCGTGGCGCAGCAGGAGGTGCTTGGCGTGCCGGTTGACCCCGGTGCCCCGGTACCGGCTGCCGAGCCAGGACCAGCCGATCTCCAGGCGCGCGTCGTGCTCGCTCACGTTGCCGTACGACATGCTGCCGGCGATGGCGCCCGTGGCCTTGTCGGTGACGGTGAAGACCACCCGGCGGCCGTCGCGGTGGTCCGCCAGGCAGGTGTCGAAGTAGCGGGTGAAGTCTTCGTCGCTGGCGACGCTGGACACGAAGTACGTCCAGATGGCCGGGTCCATGGCGACGGCTCGCGTGCCGTCGCGGTCGGCTTCCGAGATCGGCGCGAGGCGTACGCGCTGGTCTTCGAGGGTGGTGGTGGCGCGATCGGTCCAGGGCATGTGTCAGACGTCCTCGTCGGTGTCGCCGCCCTCGCCGCTCGCGGGGCCGGTGAGGGCGTTGGTGATGTCGCGGAGGGTGTGGAACTGCTGGAGGTCGAGTTCGGTGAAGTGCGCGGGATCGGTCTCGGTGGCCTCGCACAACTCGGTCAACAACAGGATCTTGTTGAGGGACGTGAGGTGGTAGGTGTGGGTGAGGTGGGCGTCGAGGTCGATGGACTCGGGTGCGACGGGATGGGTCAGCAAGGTCGCCAGGTGGTGGCGCGCGGTGGTCTCGGTATCAGGATGCACGAATGCCCTCCCTGGGGTCGTTGACGGCGTCGAGGTAGGTGTCGAGGATCTGTCGGCGGCGCGGCTTGTACTGATGGGTGAGGAGCCCGTTGTCCGGAGTGAAGGGAGGGTCGGCGACGATCACCCGGTGGACCTGCTGATCAGCGGTGAGCGAGGCGTTGGCGTCCTTGAGGTGGGTGGTGATGGCATCGATGTCGGGCGGGGCGCCGCTGGGTGAGACGACCGCGACGAGGTGCGTCTGGTGGGGGCAGTAGAGGACCGCTTCGGCGATCGCCGGATGCCGTTTCAACCGCTCCTCGATGGGACGCACCACGATCTTGCGGCCGTTGGTGAGGACGATGGTGTCGTCGGCGCGGCCGTGCACGTAGAGGAAGCCGTCCTCGTCGAGGTGGCCGATGTCGCCGGTGCGGACCGTGTTGCCGGGGCCGAACATCCGCTCGCTGTCGCCGGGGCGGGCGTAAGCGTAACGGGTGTTGACGGGATGGTCGCTCTCGACGGTGATGTGGCCGTCGGCGTCGACGTGGACGCGCTTGCCCGGCAGCGGCTTGCCCACGCTGCCGATCCGATGGGCCCCGGGATGGTTCTTGGTCACGATGCAGGTCTCGTTGAGCCCGTACCCCTCGTAGAGGGGGAGGCCGGCTTCCTCGTAGAAGGCGAGCACGTCGGGGGCGGCCGGGGCCGAGCCCGTCCACAGATAGCGGATGCGGCGGCCGAAGACGGTGCGCGCGGCCTCGGCCAGGGCGGGGCGCGGGGTGGTGCGCGCCATCCGGTTGGTGATGGTGCGTCGGGCGTTGTCGAAGAAGGCGGGGATGCCCATGACCACGGTGGGCTCGGTCCGCGGCAGGGTGGCGAAGGCCGCTTCGGGCGTGGTGAGGGTGAGGCCGTGGCCGTGGGCCAGCGCCGAGTACACCCAGTAGCGCTGCTGGAGCAGGGAGAGGGAGAGGAAGACGAAGAGGTCGTCCCCGCGGGTGTGGTGGAAGAGTTCCTGCACCGCGCTGAGCGAGCTGTGGATGCTGCCCGCGGTGGCGCCGAGCCCCTTGGGCTCGCCCGTGCTGCCGGAGGTGAACTTGATCGTGGTGACGTCCTCGGGTTGCCAGCTGACCGGCGGGAGCGGGTCGAACGCGTCGTCGGGGGGCAGTTCGAGGACTCGGCTGGCAGGCAGCGTGCGCGGACCGCCGGCGTCGGTGGCGCGGTCGGTGAACAGCAGGGCGAGGTCGTAGCGGTCCACCAGGTCGGGGGTGGGGGCGAACTTCCCGGGGTCGAACCCCGCGGTCTGGACCTTCAGCCGGAGTGCGGCGAGGTCGAGCAGGACCCACGCGAGGCCGTTGTCCGCGAGGATGCCGATGCGGTCGCCCGGTCGGACGCCCAGGTCGAGCAGGAAGCGGGCGACCTGCCCGGCGCGCCGGTGGACCTCGGGCAGCGGGTGGACCTCGGTGCGGTGGAGCGTGGCGACGGTCAGGTTGCCCGCGCTGGGCGGGGTCGCGGCGATGCGGTCGAGGATGGTGGTCACGGCGGGTTGTCACGCTCCCTGGGTCGAGGGTGTGGCGGGTGCGCGGCGGTCACGGCAGTTGCTCGCGGCCTTCGGTGGACGGACCGAGGGTGATCAGACAGGAGGAGGTGCGGTGGTCGGGGGTGAGGCGGGTGGCGACGTGCAGCGTGTCGGTGAAGAAGTCCTCGGTGGGCTTGCGGCAGACCCGTAGGCAGATCTGTGGTGAGGTCTCGGTGAGGAAACGGCACGTGGGGATGTGCAGGGTGGTGGGCCCGGTGCGCTCGACGGGGCCCACCAGCCAGCGGAACAGGTGGGGGATCGCCCGGGCCAGGGTGCGGGCCGTGGCCCGGGGCGCGCGCCGGCCGAGCCCGCCGATGGCACGGGTGACGGCCCGGCCGCCCATCAAGTCGGTGAACGTGCCGTGCACGGCCGTGCGGAGTTGAGCGTCGTCGAGGTGCTCGTGTTCGTGGCGCGACTCGTCGGCGACGGCCGCGTAGCCGCTCAGCGGGGACCGGTAGCCGATGTGCCGGGGGTGGATGCGGCGGAACTTCCGGAGGAAGAAGGCGTCGAACACGGCGGGTTCACTCTCCGGGGTCGAGGGGTGCGAAGAAGGTGGTGGCGGTCAACTCGACGGGCGTGCCGGCCGGGACCAGGGCGACGGCGTCGGGCCACGTCCGGGGCGGCCCGGTGCGCAGCGACTCGGCGAGCCTGTCGCTGAACCGGGGCATCAGCGGCTGCGCGAGGTGGGCGAGGAGCCGGGCGGCGGCCAGTTGCAGGGCGGTGGTGGTGCGGTCCTCGGCGTCGTGGTCGGGGTGGTCCGGGTGGTGCGCCTGCGCCGCGGCGAACCGGACGGTGTCGGCGACCAGGTCGCGGAGGCGGACAGCCGCCTGGTTCAGGGAGAAGCCGTCCGGGCCGAGGTGGTGGGCGGTCGCGGTGAGATGGGTGTCGAGCAGCCGCAGGAACGCGGTGTGCTGCGGCGTCCAGGTGCCGGGCTCGGGGGCGAGCCCGCCGTGGCGGTCGACCAGGTGGGCCCCCAGGTCGTGCAGCCACTTCTGCCAGGTGCCGATCAGGGTCCGGCGCAAGGTGTCGTCGAAGGAGGCGCTGCGGTAGTCGGTGCGCTCCGTCTCGGGGCGGGTCAGGCACAGGTGGTAGCGGACCGCGTCCACGGTGCGCGGGGTCAGGACGTCCTTGCCCCAGACGGCGTGCCGCCGGCTGGTGGAGAACTTGCTGCCCTCCAGCAGGTAGAACTCGTTCACGTGGTAGTCGATGTCGGGCTCCCACCCGGGGTGGGCCAGGTGGTACAGCGCCGGGTACAGCACGGAGTGGTAGAAGCTGTTGTCGTAGCCGAAGAAGTGGACGATCTTCCACCGCTCCTCGGGCCGGTCGGCGCTCCAGGACTCGCCCAGCCTCTCGCCGAGGGCCTGGATGCCGTGCAGGAATCCGTACGACATCTCCGGCCACACCCAGATGACCTGGCCCGGCGTGTCGCCCTCGGCGGGGGTGACGCCCCAGTCGGCGGGGTGGGTAACCGGGACGTCCAGCCGGGCGCGGCGGAACAGCCGCGTCGCGAGGTCCTTGAGGCGGGCGGGCGTGCGGCCCCGTCGCTGGTGGTCGGTGACGACGGCGTGCAGGTCGTGCAGGGGGAGGGTCCAGCGGGTCAGCGGGGCGCGCCGCGGCGCCGCGGCGGACCCGTTCGCGGCCCTCGGGCGCAGGAGGTCGGCCACCGTGTTGGGCTCGCCGCACTCCTCGCAGATATTGCCGTTGGTGGGCTGCTTGCAGACGGGGCAGTCCCCGCTGACGTCGACCTCGTACAGATAGCGGCCCGTCTCCGCGTCGAAGAGGGCGTCGGTCGCGGTCGGGGTCACCCCGGCGGAGTCGGCGATCCGGGTGAAGTAGCCGCGCAGCCCGTCCCGGTACCCGGGCGCCGTGGCGGTGACGGTGTACTGGTCGGGGACGACGTCCAGCAGCGCCAGGGTGGCGGCGATCTCGGCGCTGTAGTGCGCCGCGGTCTCGGCGGGCGTGCGCCCCTCCCGCAGCGCGGCGTCGGTGACGTAGCTCTGGAAGTCGTCGCTGCCGGTGAGGTGCCAGGCCCGGGTGCCGTTCATGCGCTGGAAGCGGACGAAGGCGTCGGCGCCGAGGTAGGGGCCGCTGAGGTGCCCGAGGTGGAGGTCCCCGTTGGGGGTGGGCGGCGTGGAGAAGACGAAGACGGGGCGGTCCTCGAAGGTTCCGCGCGCGGTGGCGCGCGCGGTGGTCAGGGCGCGGTCGGCGTCGCGCCAGTACTGGGTGAGGAAGACCAGGTCGCGCTCGCCGGTGTTCTCCAGTACGTGGGCTTCGAAGGGTTCGAACAGGGCGACGGTGCCCGGCCCCACCGGATGGCGCTCGCCGTTGCTGACCACCACGCCCTGACCGGCGACGACCACGAAGCACTCGGTCTCGTCGTGACGGTGGCTGGTGGTGGCCCGACCGGGGGCGACCACGCCCCAGCCGGCCCCCACCCCGAGCCCGTCCACGGAGCTCATGCGGATCCCGAAGGCGTCGGTGAGCGGTGCGTCGTCCCAGCGGTTGAGCATCATGTCGGGTCCTTCCGGACGGATGGCGCGAAAGCATCGGACGGGGCGGCGCCGACCGCGTCGGGTGCGGACGCGGAAGCGGGCTCGGGTTCTGGGTCGGGTTCGAGGAGTCGTACGGTGCGCAGGGCGAGGGAGGGGGCCAGCCGGTAGCCGGAGCCGCCGGCTGCTCCGGTGAACACCAGGCGGCCCGTCGGGGTGAGGGGACGCACCTGCGGCCCGTCGGGGTGGTAGGCGTCGCAGAAGACGCGCCCGGAGACGGCGTGTTCGACGAGGTGGGGCGCGTACCGGCCCAGGACGTCCCGGGCCGCGGCGAGATCGGCGCCGGTGAGCGCGGTGTCCAGCCGCTCGGGGTCCACGTCCCACTCGGTGCAGGTGTACGAGAACAGCCAGTGGCCGCGGTGGTGGTACGGGAGGAGGAAGGCGTCCTCCTCGTGGAAGACCACCACGCCGTCGTCCGGGCCGGGGGCGCGCTCGACGTGCAGCGCCACGATCTTCTTCACCCGGGCGCCGATGGGCGCGACCAGGTCGCGCCAGGCCGGATGCCCCAGCCACGGCCCGGGTGCGAGGACGGTGTGGTCGGCCTCCAGCGTCTCACCGGTGCTGAGGGTGAGCCGGGTGCGGTCGACCGCCGGGTCGAGCCGGGTGACCGTGACGCTCTCCCGGACGGGGACGCGGGGGCGCAACTCGGCCATGAGCGCGAGGGTCAGGGCGGGGACGTCGGCGTAGTGGCAGCCGTCGACCGCCCAGCCGGCCGTGCCCGCGGGCAGTTGGATCAGCGGATGCGGCGCACCGACCGCGGGCCGTAGGCGCGCCTCGCGAAGATACGTTTCGTCGAGGCGGGTTCCGGCTGCGGCGACCACCGTCATGGGCAACGGGTGGACGGGCAGATCAGGACGGGTCGCGGCGAGGGCCGTGAGACGGAGTTGGCTCTCGGCGGCCATGGCGCGCACGGCCGCGCTGGCGCCCCGGGGGAAGTGCAGCCCCGCGGAGCGCCGGGTGGCGCCGCCGGCGACGAGGTCCTTGTCGATCACGGTCACCGAAGCGGTGGGGCGGGCGGCCAGCACCTCCCGGGCGACGAAGCAGCCGATCACTCCGCCGCCGACGACGGCGACGTCCGTGTGCGCGGGGCGGCGGGCTCCCGAGGGGGAGCGGGTGGTGGTCATGTGCCCTTCCCCGCTCGGGGGCGCTGTTTGGTGGACCACTCGATGAAGGACGGCAACTGCTCGTTGCTGGCGACCTTGCTGAGCCGGTCCGCGATGCGCTGGCTGCGCCAGGCGTTGAGGCTGAGGTTGGGGTCGGCCAGACCGCGTTGGCCGCGCGCGCCGTTTTGGACGAAGACGCGGCGGTCGTCCGGCCCGTCCCACCGCACGGCGTAGTCCTCGTCGACGCGCAATTCCTCGCCCTCGTGCTCCAGCCGCCCCGCGATCGGCGCGAGGAAGTCCAGCGGTGCGGGCGCGAAGCCGGTCGCCCAGATCACCACGTCCGCCTCGAAGAGCTCGACCGCCTCGTGGTCGTCGTTGTGCCGGGCGGACACCTGCCAGTCGCCGCACAGCCCGGCGGTGACGTCGAGGACGGTGCGATTGGGGTAGAGCCCGACGAGGTCGACCTGGCCGTCCACGAACCGGTGCAGATACGTGCGCTGGTAGATGTCGCGCAGCGTGGTGTCCGAAATTCCGTCGCTGGTGAGGACGTTGCGCTCGTTGAAGGACTGCCGCAGGCCCCGGCTCAGGTGGAAGAAGTAGTCGGCATGCGAGGGCACGTAGTAGTCGTTGGTGAAGGGGGAGTCGTCGATGGGGAAGTAGTTGCCCCGGCGCGAGATCCACGAAGCCCGGCGCGGCAGCTCGGACACCGGCCGGGAGATCAGGTCGAGGAGCGCCTCCGCCCCGGACTGGCCGCCGCCGATGACGACGACGCGTTTGCCGCCGAGGTCCCCGGCGTGGTCCAGGTACGCACTGACGTGGAACTGGGTGGGGCCGAGCCCGGCGCGCACCTGCGACGGCACCCACGGGGTGCTGCCCACCCCGAGAACCACGTTGTCGGCGGTGAGCGTGCGGCGGTTGGTGCGGACGGTGAAGACCCGGTCGAAGGCGACCTCCTGGACGTCCTCGCCGAAGACGACGTTCTTGTTGCTGCGGCTCGCCCACGCCAGGTAGTTGCGGAACTCGGCCCGCGGCACGGCGTCGAACCGGGCGTTGAGGAAGTGGTACAGCCGCCCGCTCTCGTGCAGATAGGCCAGGAACGAGAACGGATTGGTCGGATCGGCCAACGTCACCAGGTCCTTGAACAGCGAGACCTGGAGGGTGTTGCCGGGCAGCTGCTGCCCGTCGTGCCAGCTGAAGGCGTCCTTGCGGTCGAGGAAGAGATGGGTGACCTCGGGCCGGGCGTGCAGCAGCGACGCCAGGCTGAGGTTGGCCGGTCCGACGCCGACGCCCAGACAGCGGTAGTGCGTCGGACCGGATCGTGGGGGCTCGTGCGCCATGGGGGACCTCTCCTTCGGGCGCGTCGCCGCGCTCGGCGATGCGTAGCGGATCGGACGGGCTGTCGAACGGCCCGGTGCCTACGCCGCGCCCGGGTCGGGCCCCCGGGCGTCCGGGCGGGCCGGCGCAGGCGCGCAACTGGTGGTGGTCAGACCGTGCTGCCGGAGGGCTTCGAGCCAGCCGGCGACCTCACCGGGTGACTCGGCGGCCCGCTGGAGTCCCGGCCGCAGGGCGCCGTCGACGACCCGGGTCACGGCGTGCGCGAGGGGGAGACCGACGCAGCGGGCCATGGCGGACTCCTCGGCGCTGCCGGTGACGTCGAGCAACTCACCGCCCCGCCAACCCGGTTCGGCCCCGTCCCCGCCGGCGGCCTCCGGCGCGAGGGTGAGTTCGACGTGGAGGACGACGCGGTCCCGGTCGGCCGGGGTGGTGGGGTGCGCGCGGGCGAGGTCGTCGGCGAGGTCCCTGATCCGGCCCTCGTCGCCCCCGGCCACCGTCGCGAAGACGTCCCGCCAGGCCGCCCGCCAGCCCTCGTGCCGCAAGGTGCCCCGGACGAAGGTCGCAAGGCGCCAGGCGGGCGGGAAGCCGTACTGGGCGATGAAAGGGAGGCTGTCCCGATTGGGGTACACCTCGAACGTCTCCCCACCGACGGCCAACAGGCGCACCGCCTCCCACGGGCGCGGCGCGGTGCGCTCGGTGCCGCCGTCGAGGTAGCGGGCGGGCGTGCGCAGCGCGGCGAGCACCCCGTACGGCGCCCAGCTGAAGCGGTAGCGGAACTCGTCGGGCACCGCCGGCACGCCCCCGCAGTACGAGGTGAACCTCGCCGTGGCCGGCCCCTCGCCGACCTCCCGCCGCGCCCGCTCGACCAACCGGTGCGCCAACAGGTGGTCGATGCCGGGGTCCAGACCGCTCTCGGTCACCACGACGAGACCCCGCCCGGCGCCCTGAGCGGCCTGCTCGGCGAGTTCGGGCGTGGTGTAGCTGGTGCAGGCGAAGTGGGCGCCCCGTGCGGCGGCCACCGCGAGCAGCCGTGGATGCTGGGAGGCGGGCAGCATGGAGGCGACCACGTCCCCCGCGCCCACCGCGGCCTCCAGGGCGCCCGGCGTCAGTGCGCGGACCTCGGCGCGCCCGCCGAGGCCGAGTGCGTCCAGGCGCTGCGCGGCCCGTTCGACGGTGCGATCCCACAGCACCACGCGCCGGGCGTCGCGGCACAGCAGACCCAGCCCGCTGCGCCCGGTGGACAGCCCGGTGCCGACCCAGTGGACGACCCCGCTCGCCTGCGCCGCTCGACCGGTCGTCGCCGCCACGCCGTCGCCGTCACGACTCTGCCTAGCGGGCATGGGCCTCTTCCTCACTGTCGGTGGGGGACGGGTGGCGGCCCACGGCCGTGGCGAACGCGGCACGGCAGCGCGCCCATGCGGGGGCGGCGTCGAGGACGCCCAGATGCGGCAGCAGATCGGCGGAGAAGGACCGGCTCGCTACGACCGGTACCAGGGCCGGCAGGTTGTCGATGGCGATGAGGTCCACCGGGGGCGGCGCGTCCAGGAGCCGCAGCGCCGGCCGCTCCCACGTGGTGAGCGCGGTCGACAGCGGCAGCACGTTCAGCGGCGAGTTCACGTCGCAGGTGACGTCCGCGATCACCGACAGCCGTCGCCCGGCGGCGGGCAGTTGGGCGGGGGTCAAGAACGGCGGTACGGGCCGGTTCACCAGCACCGTGTTCACGAGCACGTCGTGCCGGAGCAGCGCCGCACGGTCGAGGGACCTGGTCTCCGCCAGGTCCCAGCAGGTGGGCGCGGTGCCCGCGACCGCGAGGGCGTCCCGGGCACCGCGCCCGCATCGGCCGAGCGCCCCGATCACCAGCGCGCTGCACCCCGGCTCGGACGCGCCGGCAGCGAGCAGCGCGTCCAGGTCGGCGCGGCTGCCGGGGCGCAGGGGGGCCGACAGCGCACCGCGCCGGTGCAGCACGGCGAGTGCGGCCCCCACGTATCCGGCCCAGTAGCCGAAGGCGGCGTGCCGCCGCCCGGCCTCGTCGGTGAGGTGCTCCAGGTCGAGCAGCACCCCGCCGCCGGCGGTGAACCGGCGCAGCAGCCGGGCCGCCCCCGGCTGCGCCTTGTAGGCGTGGCCGAAGTAGATGTGCCGGTGCCGCAGTTCGTGCGGGGTGTCGGGGAGTTCCTTCAGGCCCAGCACGTACGCATCGTGGGGGGCGCTCGGCCAACTGCCCCGAGCGGCGGTGGCACAGCCGGCGCCGGCGTAGTCGGCGAGCGGGAAGGCGCGCTGCGGCGACTCCTCGACGGTGACGCGCACGCCCCGGCGGACCAACTGCGCGGCGTCCTTGGGCGTCAGCGGCGCACGGGTCTCGCTGGCACGGACCTCGTGCCGCATCCAGAGGTGGGGCGGTGAGGACATCAGGGCTGCTCCTGACGGGGAGGGCGGGGGCGGGGCCGGCCGGGGCGGTCGCATCCGGCGGGGGCGCTGCGGCGGCGGGGAGTCATCCGAGGAGGAGGGGGCGTCGGGTGTCGATGGTGTCGGCGATGGCCTGGCGCAGCACGTCCGTCGCCCCTTCGTAGATCCGCAGCGAGCGGATCTGCCGGTAAAGGCGCTCGGGCAGGCTGCCGTGGACGATGCCGGCGGCACCGAAGAGCTGGAGGCATGTGTCGATGATGGTCTGCGCGGCCTCCGTCGCGTGGACCTTCGCGATGTTCGAGTGGCGGGCCGCGTCACGGTGGTCCCGGTCGTACGCCCAGGCCGCACGCGCCACCAGGAGCGCGGCGGCGTTGAGCTGGATGTCGACGTCCGCGAGCGAGGCGCGGACCACGGGCAGGGCGAAGAGCGTGGTGCCCTGGGCCGGGCGCGCACGGGTGTGCGCCAGCGCCGCGTCGCTGGCCCGCCGGGCGAACCCGACCGCCGCCGCGCCGACCGTCATCCGAAAGCGCTCCAGGAGGTCGAGCGCGATGACGAACCCCCGCCCGGGCCGGCCGAGTACGGCATCGGCGGGCAGCCGACAGGCGTCGAAGCGGAGGTGTCCGAAGGAGCGCGGTGCGATCGCCGTCACCCGCTCGCCGATCGACACCCCCGGGGCGTCGGCGGGCACCAGGAAGGCGGTGAGACCCAGCGCCCCCGGGCCCTCGCCCGTGCGGGCGACCACCACGAACAGGTCGGCGATCGTCGCCTGGGCGATCCACGCCTTGTGGCCGTCCAGGACCCAGTCGCCGCCAGCCTCGCGCCGGGCGGCGAGGCCGACGGCCGACAGGTCGGAGCCGGCCTCCCGCTCCGAGATCGCGAATGCGCCGACCAGCGAGCCGTCCGCCAGCCGCGGCAGGTACCGCTCCTGCTGCGCCGCCGTGCCGTGCCGGGCGATCGGCGTGGCCGCCAGCGACTGGATGGAGTAGGCGAAGTCCACCAGGTCCTCGGCGTACGCCAGGGCCTCCCGCGCCAGGCACACGGTCCGCAGGCCGCGGGGGACGCCCGGCGGCGCCGTCCGGGTGGTGTCGAGGGCGGCGAGCCAGCCGTCCTCACCGAGCAGGTGGACCAACTGCCGGCCCGCGGCGTCCGGGTCCATCCGGCCCACGGTCCGCCACAGCGGCCGATGGCCCTCGCACCACATACCGATCTCCTCGGCGAAGCGCCGGTGCTCGTCGGAGAAGAAGGGCAGAGCCACGATCTCGGGGTCGAAACTGCTGACGGCGTCCACGGGGCTACTCCGGGCCGGACGGGGGCCGTTGGGCCCTTCGGGCAGGGTGGTCGGGGACGAGGGCTGACGTGGCGTCACGAGAAGAGCACCGCCCGGGATATCGCGTCGGCGTCCTCCAGGATCACCGAGCCGACGCCGGGGCGGATCCCAGCGGCGGTGGCCCAGTGCACGTACTCCGTCGGCACCCCGTAGGCGAACCGCCGGGGGTGGGCCGTCCCCGCCGCGTCCACCACCCGGTACGGCCGGGTGGTCACGTCCAGACCGCCGCTCTCCCAGCCGCCCGCCCCGTCGGGGATCCGGTACGGGCGGCACTGCCCCGTCGCGCGCAGGTGCCGCAGCAGCGGATTGCCGCTGCGCCGCAGGTCCACGTCGGGGATCCGCGCCTCGATCAAGGTGGTGGTGCGGGCGTCGGAACCGGGGACGGCGGGGGAGCCGATGACGAAGGCGCCGCGCGCCGGATCGGTGCGCACCCTGGTGCCGGGCCCGGTGACCCTCAGCAGCCCGCAGTCGATGAGGGCGGCCATCTCCTCCACGCGCGAGCGCGGCGGGCCGATCGAGAGGTAGGCGTTGAGGGGGGTGAACCAACCGGCCACCTCGTCGCGGTAGGACGCGCCGGTGATGCCGCCGTGGTCGATCGCCGACCGCACCTCGTTGCGCAGGTCCCGCAGCACGTCCAGGGCGGCCTTGAGGGGATCGTCCACATTGCCGCCGCGGGCGTGCCGGGCGTCGTCGCGCAAGTGGCGCAGCAGCCAGCGGTTGAAGTCCTCGCGGTCGGCGAACGTCCGCCGCCCCCAGGGGTGTTCGACCATCGACCAGTCCCACTCGTCCGGCGCGCTCACGCCCCAGCGGCGCAGCAGCTGCGGGCGCTCCGCCTCGTGGCAGCTGCGGTACGCGGCCAGGAACCGCTCGGCCGCCGCCGCGCCCGACCGGGCGGCGACCAGGGCGTGGTGGTACACCGCCCGCACCTCGGCGTCCAGCAGCGGCCACACGTGCCGGCCGAAGGTCGCCCGCGGCGCGGCCCGGACGAGTTCGATCGCCTCCGGGGTGAGGAACAGCGGCTCGTGCCGGCCGGCCGGCCCCTTCTGGTTCTCCCCGCGCGCGTGGTACGGCACCCCGCGCCGCGACCCCGCCCACAACACCGGCTCCTGGCCCGACGGCAGGTATTGCAACCCGGCGCCGGACGGCACGTACTTGCCGCCCCGCCCCTCCGTCAGCAGCGCGAGGACGTCGAAGAACGCCAGGCCCAACCCGCGGATGCCGACGGACTCGCCGGAGGCGATGGCGTCCAGGTCGACGTCGGCGGGGTTGGCCGGCGGGACGTACCGCAGCCCGCCGCGGTCGGCGAAGCGCGCGAACTCCCGCTCCTGCGCGTCCGGTTCCACCGGGCCGTGCCCGAGCGCCAGCACCACGGCGTCCAGGCCCGTCAGCCGTGTGCCGTCGTCCAATGTCACGCACTGCCCGTGCCCGTCCCCGTCCAGCGCCACCGCGGTCGCCCGGTGCACCACCACCCGCACGGTGTGCGGGGCGAGCGCCACGACACGGCCGAAGACCCACTCCAAGTAGCGCCCGTACTGGGTGCGGGACGGGTAGTCGTCGGGGCCGGGCCGCTCGGCGCCCGGCCACCGCCGCCCCTCTTCGGCGCCCCGGAGCAGCCAGTCGTACAGGCTGGGCCCGGGGCGTACGGGTCCGGCGCACCGCACGCTCCCGTCGGTGAACTGGCTGACCTGGGAGGTCACCGTGTTCATCAGCAGGTGGTGGGACT
This sequence comes from Streptomyces sp. NPDC047315, assembly GCF_040643215.1. NCBI lineage: Bacteria > Bacillati > Actinomycetota > Actinomycetes > Kitasatosporales > Streptomycetaceae > Streptomyces > Streptomyces sp. NPDC047315. The sequence continues at coordinate 100,220 of NZ_JBEYTZ010000025.1, forward strand.
GCTCGGTGCGCCAGACGCGGCCGGGGCCCGGGGGGTGGGGGTCGACCACGTGGACGGTCAGCCGTTCGGCGCCGGTGTGGTTCGCGCACAACCGCTCCAGGACCGCGAGGCCCCGCGGGCCGGCGCCCACGACGCAGACGGCTCTCGTCGACTGTGGCACGGTCACCTCTCCTTCCCTCCTTCCCCGGTCCGCGGGCGCTGGGTTAGTGCGCCGCTGCCCGCCGGGCTGCTTCTTCGGCGAATTCCCCGAAGGTCATTTCGGGGAGCTTCTCCATCTCCTCGTCGGAGAATTCGACGCCATGGGTGTCCAGCTGCATGACGAGCTCCGCGATGGACAGCGACTCCAATTCGAGCCCGCCATCTCCCAGGGGGGTTTCATCGGATACCGAAGCCACCTCGAAATTCATGCCGACAAGCGCATCGATCACGACTTTTCGCAGGTCTGATGGCATGGCACGGGCCTCCTATCGATAGGGGAACGCCCTGGGGGAACCACTGTGAAGCCCAGAGGGCGCAGTGCGGAAGCAGGGCGCAACGGGCGCCCGAGAATGCGGAGAAGAGTCCTCTTCCCGACGGGGAAGGGAATGCGCTTTCTTAGTGAAGCGCATTTCTTCGGAAAATCCAAGCCATGGTGCGCTGTTGGTTTGATTATTTTTCTGGAGTTCGGTTGCCGGCGAAGTTTTCACGGTCAGGCTTCGACGTCGAGATCGGTGAGCGGATAGGCGACGCAGGAGTGGGCGAAGCCGAAGCGTTCGTCGGACGCCCGCAGCCGGGCTTCCTCGGCGTGGAAGACCTCGCCGGAGCAGATCCGCACCCGGCACAGCGCGCACTCGCCGGAGCGGCAGGAGGAGCGCGGCAGCACGCCGTGGTCCTCCAACGAGTCCAACAGCGGCCGTCCGCGCCGGGCGCGAAAGCGCGCGTCCGGCCCGCCCCGGCCCCGCACGGTGACGGTGACCTCCTCCTGCGCGTCGAGTCCGGCGGGCCACTTCGGGTCCTTCGGCGGCGGCAGGGCGACACTGTTGGCCTCCAAGCGGATCCGTCGCCGCGGCTGCCCCAGCGACCGCAGCACCTCGACCATCGGGGCGTACTTGCCGGGTGCCCCGCACAGATAGGTCGTGCGGCCGTTCAACGGGCCGACCAACCGGGTGATCAGCTCGGCGTCGAGCGGCCCGAGGTGCCCCTCCCACCCCGCGGCCGGCTCGGCGACGACGTGGTGCACCACGACGTTCGGATGTCGGTCGGCGAGGGCGTCCAGGGCGTCGCGGAAGATGATGTCGCCCGCGTGCCGGGAGCAGTACAACAGGGTGAAGCGGCGCGGGAGTCCGTGGTCGACGATGTCGTGGATCATGCTCATGGCCGGGGCCACCCCGGAGCCGCCCGCGATGAAGACGACCTCGTCCCCGTGGAACAGCTCGTTGTGGTGGAAGGTGCCGATCGGCGGGCCGCTGGTGAAGCGGTCCCCTGGGCGGACGGTGTCGACCAGGTGGTTGCTGACCCGCCCGCCGGCGAGCCGGCGCACCGTCAGGTCGTAGTGGTCGCGCCGCGCGGGGGAGGAGGAGATGGAGAACGCCCGCGTCGTCACCGCGCCGTCGACGGGCACGGTGAGGCTGACGTACTGGCCGGCGAGGAAGGCCGGCAGGTCGCCGCCGTCGCCGGCGCGCATTCGTAACGTCTTGGTCGACGCGGTCTCCTCGATGACCTGGGCCACGGTCAGATCGAGTTCGACGGGGTGGTGCTCGGCGACTTCGGCGAAGGCGTCGGCGGGGTGCGTGACGCCGCGGGCGGCCCGTCGCTCCAAGGTCGCGATCACCTCGTCCGCGCCGTCGAAGAGTCGGGCCAGGGGGTTGACCGATGCCATGGGGACCTCGTTCGCCGTGGGGATCGCTCGACGGTTGTCGCTGTCGGGTCGTCGCGGGTCTGGGGTGTCATGGGACGCGTTGTCACAGGGCGGCCAGCAGCCGGTGGCACATGCGTGCCGCGGTCACGATGGTCGAGTTGTAGCCGCCGGCCGTGACCCAGTTGCTGACCAGGACCAGGCCGGGCACGTTGGGCTTGAGGTCGTCGTCGTGGAACAGCCAGCTGTCGGCGGCCTCCTGGTCGAAGCCGTAGATCGCACCGCCCGGCTGGCCCAGATAGCGCTTGAAGGTCAGCGGGGTCGCCAGTTCGGCTTCCTCGATCACGTCCCGCACGCCCGGGGCGATGGTCTTCACCAGTTCCAACAGCTTGTCGGCGTAGGCGACCTTCGCCCGCTGGTACTCCGCGGCGGGCACCTGCTCCCACGGCCGGGAGTACTGGAGGGTGATCAAGTTGAGCTGGGTGGCGCCCGCGGGCGCACCGCCCGTCGGCCGGACGTCGTAACAGCTCGCCAGCGCGAAGGGGACCGCGTCCAGCGAGCGCATGCCGTGCGCCACGGTCGCCTCGTCGAGGTCGACGGTGACGAAGTTCGTCGCCGTGGTGAACCCGAGTTCGGCCGCCGGCGCGTCCAGCCCCAGGTACAGGGCGGTCGCCGACACCCCCATGCGGCGTGCGCCCAGGTCCGCCAGCACTGCTCCCGGCACCTCGGCGGGATCCATCAGCCGGGTGTAGGTGGTGGTCGACGGAGCGTTGGAGACCACCACCCGACAACTCACCGACTCCCCGCCGGCCAGCCGCACCCCGCAGACCCGCCCCGCGCGGGTGACGATCCGCTCGGCCGCGGTGTGGAACCGCGCCTCGCCCCCGGCGTCCAGGAAGGACTCCAACATCGCGTACGACAGGACCTGGCTGCCGCCGACGACCTGGTACGGCTTGGTCTCCACGAACAGCGCCAGGATCCGGGCGAAGTCCATGAAGGAGACCGACGAAGGCAGTTGGCCGTTGTAGCACCAGTAGGACGACAGGGCGAACTTCACCCGCTCGTCGGTGAAGAAGTCGTCCAGCACCGCCCGGTAGCTGCGCAGCCCGTGGCGGCGGACGTCCCTCAGCCCGGACAGCCAGCGCAGCTGCTCGTCCATCCGGTGCAGGTTGGCCCGTGCCGTCAGCTGCCACAGACCGGTCTGCCGCACCAGGTCCAAGAAGCGCACCAGCCGGGTCCGCTGCCCGGGGAAGTGGCCGTCGAGCACGTCCGCCACGCCCTGCCAGTCGGCCGGCAGCGTCACGTCCACCACCCCGGGCACCACCGTCCGGTACAGCCGGTCGTCGGCGATGAACCGCACCCGGCGCGTCACGTCCATCTCGTCGAGCACGCCCCGCAGCGGCGCCGGCCCGCCGATCCCGCCGAGCTGGTGCAGCGACACCTCGAACTCGAAGCGGCCCCGGACGAAGGTGGTGGCCGCGCCCCCGGGGACGTTGTGCTGCTCCAGCAGCAGCGTGCGCATGCCGCCGCGCTGGAGCGTGGTGGCGGCGGCCAGGCCCGCGTTGCCCGCACCGATGACGATCACGTCGTAGTCGACGCCCATACCTCGGCTCCCTCCTGTGGTCGGTGGTTCACCCGCGCCCCCGGGGGGCGCGTCCCCTGCTCTCCCCGGGGGCGGGGCGGCGCGGGCCGGCGTCAGCCGCCGGCGATCAGGTCCTTCGCCCGCTCGCGCACCAGGCGCTTGAGCACCTTGCCGGTGATGCCCACCGGGATCCGCTCCGGCGCCACCACCACCGCGCCCGCCACCGGCGGCAGTCCGTGTTCGGCGAGCGCGGCGTTCACCCAGGCGGTCGGATCGTCGGGCGGGTTGGCACCGTCGGCCAGGGTGAGCAGCACGTACGTACGGGCCACCCCCTCGTCCTCCCAGCCGAAGGCCACCCCCTCGTCGGCCAGGCCGACCACCGTGCAGTCCGAGACCTCCGGAAGGCTGCGCAACAACACCTCCTCCGTGTACGCGCTGTAGACGACGCCCTCCTCGGTGCGGACCGCGTCCGTGGTGCGGTCCAGGTGGAAGAAGGTGTTCGCCGCGTCCCGGTACACCAGGTCGCCGGTGAGGAAGTAGCCGCCCAACCACTGCCGGTGCCAGCGGACGTTGTCGTTCCAGAAACCCGGCGTCAGCGAGCGCGAGCGCACGCCGAGCCGCCCGACCCGGCCCGGCGGCAGCACCGTGCCGTCCTCGGCGAGCGCCGCGGCCTGGGCGAAGCGCATCGGACGCCCGATGCACCGACCGACGTTCGCCCCGCCCGCCCGGTGCACGAAGTCGAACAGCACGTAGCCCATCTCCGTCGAGCCGAACATGTCGATGAAGATCGCCCCCGGGGCCCTGCGCGGCTTCAGGTCGGGCCCCGTGACCGGGTGCGAGCCCTTCTCCAGTAGCCGCCGGATGTGCACCTCGTGGGCGGCGTCACCGGAGGCGTAGTACGCCTCCACGCTGGACAGGTCGCGCTCCGTCAGGTCCTCGCCCGCCATCTCGCTGAAGGTGTGGGTGAAGCCGAAGACGATCGTCGGGCGGTGCTTCTCGATCCCGTCGAGGACGGCCTTGCCGCTGGGGTCGGTGAAGTGCACCACCGGCGCCCCCAGCACCAGCGCCAGCAACGTGTTCGACATCGCCGACACGTGGTGCCCCGGCAGCGCCAGCAGCCGCTTGCGCACCGAGCAGTCCTGACCGTCCGCCAGCCGGCTGAGCGCCCCGTGGAACAGCGTCTCGTGGGTGTGGAAGGCGGCCTTGGGCACGCCGGTGGTGCCCGAGGAGTGCGAGATCAAGATGGGGTCGGTCGCCGTGTGCCGGAACGGGAACGCGGCCGGCCGGTGCGCCCGGTCCTCGGGCACCACGTCGGACTGCACGGCCACGAACAGCGGCGCCGGGTCGTCCTCCAGGTGCACCAGCAGGTCGCCGTGGAACGGCTCGCGGGTCATCACCCCGACCACCTGCTGGCGGCGCAGGTACTCGCGCCGCACCGGCAGCGGCATGTTCGCGTTCACCAGCGAGGCGATCGCACCGATGCTGGTCAGGGCCATCAGGTTCAGCGCGAAGTCGATGATGGACGTGGACACGATGGCGACCGCGTCCTTCGCCCGCACCCCGGACCGGTGGTAGAAGCCGGCGTACGCCTCGACGACCTCGTGCAACTCGCCGAGGGTCAGCACCTCGGGACGGTCCCCCGACGGGGCGCGCCAGGAGCCGTCCGTCCACAGGACCTGCTCGTCCATCGAGCGCCCGTACAGCGGCAGCCGGTGCAGCACGTTGCCCGCACCGAGTTCCCCGTCGGCGAGTATCTTCCGACGCAGTTCCTCACTGATCATCATGTGGTGGTCTCCTGATCCTTCGAGGGATGGTGCGAACGACCGACCGGGCCGTCCGCGGGAGCCCTGCGGGCGGGGGACGGGCCGCGGGCGCGGTCGAGGGCGCGGTCCACGAGCAGACCGGCCGCGCCCAGGTACTCCCCGGGGTCCAACAGCAGGTCGACGTCCACCGGGAGCCGGTCCGCGCCGCCCGACTCCCGTAACGCGGCCACCAGCGCCTCGCGCGCCGAGGCCCCCGACTCCATCGCGGGCACCGCGCGCGTGACCGCTTCTTTGGCCCGCCGGCGCCCCAGCGCGGCGCCCAGCGCCACCGCCAGCCGCTCGGTCACCAAGCTGCTGCCGGTCAGGTCGGCGTTGGCACGCACCCGCTCCCCGTCCACCCGCAGGCCCTCGGCCAACTCTGCGGCCGTGTGCGCCGCCCCGCCCGCCAGCCGCAGGCACTCCCGCAGCGGCTGCCACTCCGCGTGCCACGCCCCGGCCGACCGCTCGTCCTCGCCCATCACCGACTGCTGTACGACCAGGGCGTACACCGGCAACTGGCGGGCGGCCGTGGCGACGAGTGTGCTCAGCACCGGATTGCGCTTCTGCGGCATCGCGGACGACCGGCCCCGCCCCGGCCGCGCCGGCTCGGCGACCTCCGCGATCTCGGTGCGCGCAAGGACGAGCACGTCGGCCGCGAACTTGCCGAGCGCCGTGCCGACGAACCCCAGGGCGGCGGCGAGGTCGGCCACGGGTGTGCGGGCGTGGTGCCAGGGCAGCGGGGGCGCCGCGAGCCCCAACTCGCGGGCGACCGACTCCACCAGCCGCAGCGCCCGGTCCGCTCCGGGCACGCCCGCCGCGCGCAGGTGCTCGTCGTACCCGGACAGGGTGCCGGCGGCGCCGCCCATCGACACCGGCAAACCGCGTGCCAGCAGGAGGGCGATCCGCTCGTGCGCGGCGCCCACCAGGGTCAGCCACCCGGCGGCCCTCAACCCGAACGTGGTGGGCACCGCGTGCTGGGTCAACGTACGGGCTGCCGCCACCGTGTCGCGGTGGCGTGCGGCGACGTCCGCAAGGGCCGCACTGATGCGGTCGAGGTCCACCAGCAGCAGACGCAGCGCACGGGTGGCCACCAGCATCGCCGCCGAGTCGAACACGTCCTGGCTGGTGCACCCGGCGTGCACGTGCCGCGCCGCTGCGGGGTGGACGTCGGCGACCAGCTCCGTCAGCCGGGCCACGAAGGGGACCACGGGATTGGCGGCCTCCCGGGCGTCGCGCGCCAACTCCACCGGATCCAGCGCGCCGCTCGCCCCAGCCGCCTCGATCGCCGCCGCCGTGTCGGCCGGCACGGCTCCCAGGCCCGCCTGGGCTGTGGCCAGTGCGACCTCGAAGGAGACCATCGCCGCCAGCCACGCCGGGTCCGACGTGACCGCTTCGACGGGTGTGCCCGCCCACACGGGGGACAGCAGCCCGGAGTCGGGGCCTGCGCTGTGGCGCCCTGCACCGGTGGTGGTCATCGGCCCGCTCCCGTCGTCCGCACCGTCCGAGCCGTGCTCGGTCCCTCAGCCGGCCAGGCGTGCAGCGCGAGCGGCACCGCACGCCCCCGCGACACCACCGCGACCATCACCCGGTCCCCGGCGGGCCGCCCGGATCCGGCGCGGGTCGCCCGCGGCGCCGCGACGAGCCGGGTCCGTCCCCACCACGGGGCCCCGCCCGCGGAGTCGACGCCGGCCAGTTCGCAGCGGGCCGCGCCGTCCGCCCTCACCAGCCGGACCTCGCGCCCACCGCGCGCCAGCCCCCGCCCGGTCGCCTTCACCGCCGCCTCCAGGAGCGTCCACGCGGAGAAGAACGCCTCCGGGGTCGCCAGGTCCCCGAGCCGGTCCGCGCCCGGATACACCGTCCCCAGCACCCGGGTGCCCGAGTCGACGTGCCGTACCACCTCCACGTCGGCGCCGATGGGCTCGTCGCGGCGGACCGCGACCAGCAGCGCCCACGCCGAGCGCGACCAACTCACGCACCACCGCGGATGGTCCACCAGCACGGGCCGCCCGCCGGGCGCGGCGGCGATGCGCAACCCGCCGGGCCGGCCGCCGACCGTTGCCGCGAGGACCCGCCGGATCGCCGTGCGCGCACGGACGTAGCGCTCGGCGGACGCCGGGCTGGCGAGGCGGTCGGCCCGCGCCCGCTCCGGGGCCGACAACGCGTCCCGGGGGTCGTCGGCGCCGCCTCGGCACACCGGCTCCCGCAGGTCGAGCAGCCACAGGGCCGCGGTCCCCGTCATGCGCCCGCCGCCCCGCTCATGGCCCCGGTCGAGAAGACCCGGGGCACGGCCTGCGGCTCGGGTTCCACGAGGTGCAGTGCGCCGACCGCCGGCCGCAGCGCCACCACCGCGACGGTTCGCTCGACGCGGACGTCACCGGTGCCCGGCACGAAGATCGGCGGCGTCGACAGCAGCGCGAGGTGCTCGGCGGGCGAGGCCGTCGGCGGCAGGGCGCCCAGCCGCAGGGCGCACGCCTGAAGCCGGCGCAGCGAGGAGTTCCGGGCGAACACGTTCAGCTTGTCGAACGGGATGAACTCGGGGTGCAGGAAGTGGTTCGTGTGGACCGGTTGGGCGGCGCGGACCACGTGCATCCGCCCGTCGAGGAACTCCACGCACGCGGCGGTGTCCGCGCGGGTGTCGCAGAGGGTGAGCGAACGGGAACTGGCCAGCCGCAACCCCTCCAGGACGCCCAGCGCCTCGTCCACCGACCCCGCCCCGTCCAGCACGTGACGCACCGCCAGGTACGGCGGCACCCCCGGCCCCCACCGGCCGCCGAGCACCAGGTTGATGCCCACGGCGAGCCCGTCGCTGTTCAACCCCAGATAGCCGAGCAGCCCGGCGAAGCTCAGGACCAGCACCTCGCGCGGCGCACCGGTCCGGCGCACCGACAGCACCGCCGTCTGGTCCTCCAGATCGCCGTTGAGGTCGACCGTCTGCGCGAGGACGGGGTCCGTGCCCCGGGCGCCGACGCGCGCGTAGGTGGTGCAGTCCCCGTGCGGCCGGCGAACGGTGCGGTACCCGGCGACCTCGCGGCGCACCTGCAGCAACAGCGCCTCCCGGTGGCTGATGCCGGCGCCGGCGGCCAGCCCGCGGATCTCCTCGGCGAGCTCCGGCACGGCCCGTTCGATCTCCGTGTCGAAGGCGGCGAGCACGGGCTCCAGGCCCGCCAGGGACAGCGGGGAGTCCAGCAGGTGGTTCAGCCGCGCGAGGCCGTCCCCGAGGAAGGACCGCAGGTGGGCGGCGCGCGCCGCGCCGTGCTGGCGGCCGAGTTCGAAGGGGTCACCGGCCAGCCGGAGCAGCGGGGCCGGCGCCGGCCCGCTCACCGCGGCACCGCCCTCGTGACGTCACGGCCCTTCCCGATCCCTACCATCGTCCGACACCTCTCCTCGCGTCAGGTGAGCTTGCGCAGCAGGACGCCGTGCCGGGCGCCCGGAACGCTGGAGGCCAGCAGATACAGCCCGTCGGGCCGCGCCCCGCCCGCGGCGACGAGGTCGGCCAGGTTGACGAGCGGGTCGGCGGCGAAGCAGTGGCCCACGCGCGCCACGTTGTCGGTGCGCACCTGCTCGGCCCTGAAGCCGGCCTGCCGCTCCTTGAGAGTCAGCAGCGGACGCACCAAGTTGGCCGGGAGCACCGCCGTCACCTTCTCCGGGGAGACGCCGGTGACGCGCTCCAACTCCCCGTTGACAGCGACGGCCAGACGGGGGTCGATCTGGTCCTCGCCGCCCAGCGCGCCGGCGTCCTGCGCGGCGGCGGTGGCCAGCACCGCGAAGGCGCCCGGCCCCTGGACCGCGGTCAGCAGACAACTCGCGGCACCATCGCTGAACAGGGCGAACTTCTCCAGCCGTACGGCCTCGTCGACGATCCGGTCAGCGGTGACCACCAACACCCTGCGGTGTGCGCCGCAGGCGACCAGCGGCCGGGCCAAGTGCAGGGCCGCGAGCAGGTTGTTGCACCGGTTGAGCGTCACCCCGCAGGCGAACGACACCCCCGAAAGCCCCAGTCCCCGCACGATCGCGCCGAGGAAGGCGGCGTGGTCGTCGACCGAGCCGGGGACCGCACTGGTGCATACGACCAGCCCGTCCACCGTCGACGGCGGCACCCCGACCGCCGTCAGCGTCGCCGCCCCGCTGTCGACGGCCAGGTCCACCGTGCTGCGCCCGGTGCGGAAGAAGCTGCCCCAGCCCCAGGTGTCGGGGGCCAACGGGATGCCGTACTGCGCCACGCGCCCCGGCAGGTCGTCGACGGCGGTGTAGGGCTCCTCGACCTCACCGAGCACATAGCGGGGCGCGAGGAGGAAGACGGGGGAGGTGTTCATCCGTCCGGTTGTCCCTTCGAGTGCCGTGGTGGTCGGAGGTCGGTGGTCGTCGGTCAGCGGTCGTTGACGGGCGGCCGTCGGGGCGGGCCGCGGTGCGTCACGGCGGCAGACGGACGACCGCCCGCGCCTCCGCGAGCACCCGAACGCCGTCGCAGGTCACCGTCAGATCGACGCGGACCCGGCCGTCGTCGCCGCGCTCCGCAACCCGACCGCGGACCTCGACGCGCGCACCGCGCCCGTCGTCCGGCACCGCCACCGGTCGGCTGAACCGGGTGCGCAACTCCACGACGGCGCCGCCGTCCCCCGCCCACGCGGTCACCGCCCCCGCCGCCACCGCCAGCGTCAACATGCCGTGGGCGACGACGTCGGGCAGCCCGGCCTCGCGCGCCACCCGCGCGTTCCAGTGCACCGGGTTGAAGTCCTCGGCGGCCCCCGCGTACCGCACCAGGTCGCCCCGGGTGAGGGTGACCGTGCGCACCGGGAGCTCGGTGCCCGCGCGGACGTCCTCAAGACCGGTCGTCATCGGGTCCACCGCCTTCGACCGCGGTCAGGGACACGAACGTCATGTGGGTGGTGACCACCGGTGCGCCGCCGGTGTCGCACACCTCGCCGCGCAGGCTCAACACGTCCCGGCCGCGCAGCGTCTGCGCCCCGGTGATCTCCAAGGTGGTGACCAGCCGGTCGCCGGCCCGCACGGGGCGGACGTACTCGAAGCGCTGGCTGCCGTGGACCAGGTACGTCGGATCGAAGCCGACGTCCTCGTACCGGAACACCTCCCGCATCGCGCGCATCACCACCACGAAGGGGAACGTCGGCGGCGCGGGGACCTCCCGGCGGCGCGGGCTCTGCGCGCCGCCCACCGCCACGTCCTCCACCGCCTCGTCCCCCGCGTCCGCGTCCCCCACCGCCTCGGCGAACCGCCGGAGGGCGCCCGCCTCCACCAGGTACGGCGCGGCGGGCGGGTACGTCGTGCCGACGCACTGCGGGTCCAGGCCCATGTCGCTCCATCCATACGTCTCGTGTCGAAGGGCGCCGACGCCCGCGGATCCCGCGCGCCGTCGGCCGCTCGATCAGTCGGCCGTGCGGTCTCGCTCAGTCGTCCCAGTGGTCGACGACGCTGCGCCGCACGTCGGCCGGGTACGCCTGGGCGAAGGAACTGTGCTGGAGCCGGCCCTCGCCCCAGGCGGGCAGCAGACCGTCGTGGACCACGCTCGGGCCGCGCATCGCCGCGCGCTCCTCGGTCGAGTAGCAGGCCATGAACGGCAACACCACGCCGTCCCACGACGCGCGCCGCTCGCGCGGGTGCAGCCGGGTCGCCAGCGCCCACGTCAGATCCGCCTCGTTCGACGGGTCCACGTCGTCGTCGAGGACGAAGGTGGCCGGCATCATCGCGCTGGGGCCACCGCTGTTGTGGATCACCTCGCCGATCCGCCTGACGAACTCCGCGGAGTCCACCCCCGGCAGTACGGCGCGCCAGGTGTCGGGCACGGTCACCACCGTCCAGTGCATGGCCGCGGCGAACGGCATCCACACCGTGGTGATCGGCAGGCCCGCGGCCCGCAGGGCGTACAGCACGTTCGCCGCCCGACCCGTCCCGGTGACCGTGTGGTACTCGTCCGGCGGCCGACCCTCGGCGACCAGCGGCCAGATCGGCGCGGAGCGGTGGGTGATCGCCGACACGGAGAACACCGGCTGCGGCGAGGTGTGGGTGGAGGCGTACCCGGCGTACTCGCCGAACGGCCCCTCCACGCTGTCGCGCCCCACCGACAGGTGCCCTTCGACGACCACTTCGGCGTGCGCCGGCACCTCCAGGTCCACGGTCTCGCAGCGGACCACCTCCACCGGCTCGCCGAGCAGCGCACCGATGTAGCCGACCTCGTCCACGCCCCGCGGCAGCGGGATGCCCCCGACCACCGGGATCGCCGGCGCCCCGCCCTGCACCAGGGCGTACGGCATCGGCTCGCCCCGCTCGGCCCACGCCTGCCACACCAGACCGAGGTGTTGCGGAGGCATCACCAGACCGGTCATCCGCTGCGCGTCGAGCATCATGATCCGGGTGATGGACCAGTTGGTCCACGCGCCGTCGGGCGTCTTGGCGACGATCACGCCCCAGGTGTTGAGGTAGCGCCCGCCGTCCTGTTCGTGGATGCGGGGGATCGCGAAGCGGTCCAGCCGGGCCTCGGGTCCGAGCAGTACGTGCTGCTTGCAGGGGGCGTGCCGGCGCGCCACCTCCTTCGGCGGCACGGGCGCCGCGTCACGGGTGCGCACCAGGTGGTCCACCAGGCTCGCAGCGTCCGCATCGGGCGACAGTCCCACCGAGAGGGCGAGCCGGGCCAGCGGCATGTCGGGGCGCGAGCTGACCCCCGCGGGCGCGCCCAGCAGCCGCATCCCGATCCGGTCCTCCACGACGCGGGTGAACAGCGGTGCGGGTGCGCGCAGTTCGTAGGAGCGCCGGGTGTGGGCCGCCGCCTCCAGATCAGCGCTGACGGGCCGGTCCACGGTCTTGAGGTCCCCGATGGCGGCGAGCGCATCGAGGTACTGGCGCGTGTCGACGAGGTGGGCCATCACGACGCTCCTTCCGTCCGGGCCCGCGGGGCCTCGGTCTCCTTGTGCACCACGTCTGCGGCTCCAGTGGGCGCCGCGGCCCGTCGCACCTTCGACACCTGCGTCCTCCCTCGACGTCGCCAGCCCCGATCCGAACCGCCTCAGTGCCCCCGCCCGGCGCACCGGACAGGGTCGTGCGGCTCACTTCAGACAGGCGCGGAACCGACAGACCTCGGCCCCGTCGCGCATGCAGCTGACGACCTCGTCGTCGGCCTTCACCCCGATGCCCTCGAACCAGCCGGCGCGCAACTCCAGGCACGGACACCGGTACTCGGCCAGCGAGCGGCTGGCCGCGAGCATCTTCAGGGCGAAGTGCTCGCGGACCACGGTGTCCCAACTGCCGTCCGCCGCGAACCCGGTGACGTCCAGGCGCACCATGGCCCGGGAGAACATCAGCCGGGCCAGCGCCTGGAGCACGGCGGCCACCTCCCGCGGGCCGCTGCCGGCGGGCAGCGGATGGCGCCGGCCGTACTGCCAGGCGACGCGCCGGGCGACGAACCTCATCACCTCCGCGTTCAGCTCGTTGGCGACCTCGGCCCCGAAGCGGGCCCGCACCGCCTGGTACCAGCGGGCGTCGTGCAGCCACCAGGACTGCCGCAGCACTGCGATCTCGGCGGCGAGCGGAAAGTCCGGGCCCTTCCCGACGTCGTGCGTCACGGTCCCTCCCCGTCGTCTCCGTCGTCCCCGTCGTACGCGCCGTTCCCGTCGTCTATGTCGTACGCGCCCCCCTCGCCGGCGCGGGCCCGGCCCGAGTCGAGCCCGAGCGGGCCGCCGTCGACGCTCATGAGCACCGCCTCGGCCCGGTCGGGCCGATCGCCCCGGATGGCCAGCTCCACCCACACCACCAGCACGTCGTCGGCGGACCCGTCCTCGATCAGCAACTCGGCCAGCTCCCTGCCCTCGGCGGCCGGATCGCCGGCCGGGCTGATGCAGATCACCGGCCCCGCAAGGCCCCAGCGCGCGGCGACCACACCGAGCACCGCGCTCGGCACCGACTGGTAGAACAGCAGCGGTGACGCCTTCCTCCCGGCGTCGACCGCCCCCGTCACCGCTGCCTCGGTGGCCATGTCACCCCAGCGCGACACCATCACCAGCGCAGTCCCGCCGGCGCGCCGCGGCGGCGCGGGCGGCTGGCCGAAGACCGCGCTCAGACAGCGGTCGGCGACCTCGGCGACGAGGGGGCCGAAGGGCGAAGCGGTGAACCCCGGCAGGTTCGGCGGACGGTCGGCGTCCCCCGGCACCGGCCACACCGCGCGCCCCAGCGTCACCAGCCGTACGAGGCTCGTCGTCATGCCGCACTCACCACCAACGCCGTGTTGGCGCCGCCGAAGGCCGAGTTCAGACTGAGCACGTGGCGCGCCTCGCGCTTGCGCGGCCGGGTGAGCACCAGGTCCAGCCGGCACTGCGGATCGGGCCCGAGGTAGCCGGAGTTGATCGGCAGCAGTCCCGAGCGCAGCGCCAGCACGCAGACGGCGAACTCCACCACGCCCGCCGCCTGGAGCGCGTGCCCGTGCATCGACTTGGTCGAGCTCACCGGGATCCGCTCCGCGTACGCGCCGAACGCCCGGTGCATCCCCGCGGTCTCCGCCGCGTCGTTGTACGGCGTCCCGGTGCCGTGCGCATTGACGTAGTCGAGGTCCCGGGGCCGCAGCCGCGCCTTGCGCAGCGCCAGCGCGATCGACCGGGCCATCCCGAGGCCCTGCGGGTGCGGTTGGCACACGTGGTGGGCGTCGCCCGCCATGCCCCATCCCGTCACCCGCGCCAGCGGTTCCATCCCCGCCCGGCACCCGGCCGCCTCCAGCACCACCGCGCCGGCCCCGTCACCCAACAGCAGCCCCTTGCGGCCCGCGCTGAACGACCGCAACCGACCGTCGGCCGCCAGCGCCCTGCCCGCGTCGAAGGTGGTGAAGGACTCCGCGTCCACCAGGTGGCCGGCGACCACCACCACCCGCTCCCGCCGCCCCGAGGAGATCAGCGCCGCCCCCTCGGCGATCGCCGCGCTCGCCGCGACGCACGCGTTGATGTACGTACGCCCCGCCTCCCCGAGGCCGCAGGCGCGCGCCACCCGCTGCGCGGTGTCGCCGATCGGGTGCGGCTCCTGCTGTGCCCGCGGCAGCCGGGACACCACCGGGTCCGCGTGCCGCGCCGCGATCACGAGGGCCGACGCCCGCTCCGTCGACGACAGCCCGGCCTGCTCGCACGCCCGCTCCGTCAACTCCGTCAACTCGGTTTCCAAGTCCAGCTCGGCGGCGCCCTGGGCGGCCACCCCGACCCGGTAGCGGCTGGTGTCGAACCGGGTCACCCGGGTGAACGCCGGAGTGCCCGAGTAGACGCCGGCGCCGAGCGCCTCGACCCCCCGCCCGTATCCGGTGGTGACCGCCAGCCCGGTGACGACGACCGCCCGGCCGCCGGCCCTGCCTTCCGCGTTCATCGCCCGCCTCCCCGCGTCGGTGTGGACCGTGCGTACGTTCCCTGCGCGCAGCTCGCCCGTGCCCCGTACCCCGGGCACTTCAGTGCCCCATGCCCATGCCGCCGTCCACCGGGACGATCGCCCCGGTGATGTACGACGCGGCGGGGGAGGCGAGGAACTCGACCGCAGCCGCCACCTCGTCCGGCTCCGCCATCCGGCCGAGCGGGACCTGACCGACGATCCGGTCCCGCTGCCGCGGCGAGAGCGCCGCGCTCATCGCCGTGTCCGTCAGCCCGGGCGCGACCACGTTGACCGTGACGCCGCGCGGCGCCAACTCCCGGGCGAGGGAACGGGCCAAGCCGATCAGGCCCGCCTTCGACGCGGCGTAGTTGACCTGCCCCGACACCCCGCTGAGGGCCGCCGTCGAAGAGATGATCACCACCCGTCCGCGGCCGGTGCCCATCAGGTGCCGGGCGGCCCTGCGCACCACCCGGTAGGTACCGGTGAGATTGGTGTCGATCACCGAGGTGAAGTCCTGCTCGTCCATCCGCACCACCAGCTTGTCCCGGGTCACCCCGGCGCTCGCCACCACCACCTCCACCGGGCCGTGCGCCGCCTCGACCTCGTCGAACGCGCCGTCCACGGCGTGTGGGTCGGCGACGTCGCACGCCACGGAGTACAGCCCCGCGGGCCGGGGACCGGACCGGTACGTCACGGCCACCCGGTCGCCGCCCGCGCTCAGCCGTCGGGCCACCGCCAGGCCGATGCCGCGGTTCCCCCCGGTCACCAGGACGGAACGGCTCATGGCAATCTCCTGCCTGAAGGTCGTGGAAGTCCGCCGCATCGCCCGCGACGTCGCAGCGCCGCGCTTGGGGCGTGTCCGTCGAGCCCCGGTGTCGCGGCCTGTCGTGCCGTGGTGGCGAGCTCTTGCATCACACCGCAGGGAGCGCAAGAACGCCACGGACCGCCCTGTGCCTCAGGCGTGCCTCACCCCGCACGCCCGCCCCGGGACACACCAGAGGCACACCGCCGCCCCGGCCCCAGACGTAGCCGCCGATTCCCTGCAGGGTGCGTTGGTCTCTGCGGCCCGGTGGTGGGCTTGTCGCGCAGTTCCGCCCCCTCGGCCCCAGAGGGCCTGGGGGGACCCCCAGCGCCACCTGTTGTGCTTCCCCCGTCGCTCGCCTGCGGCCCGAGTCTTTCAGGGGCGCGGGGAACTGCGCGAACAACCACAGACGGGCCGCAGACGCGACACCGCAGCACGCCGCACGGCGCAAGCGCGCCTGCCAAGACAGCCGCGGGCGCCGCGACGCACCGAGAGCGGCGCCGGGGGAGCCGCCCTGCCCCCGGCGTTCCGCCCGTCCTCACACCGTGCCGGTCGCGGCGCGCAGCGCGATGCGCACCCGCTCGGCCGCCGCCGCCTGGACCCCGCCCAGCAGCGCCGTCGCCTTCTCCGCCGAATCCGCCCCCGCGTCGACGTCCCCCAGCGCCACCTGCGCCTCGGCCGCCCGCAGCAGGTACATCGCGCGTACGGACGGCGGCAGGTGCAGCAGCGGGCGCTGCTGCGACAGCACGGGGTCGAAGTGCTTGATCGCCCGGTCCGGCTGCTTCATGTCCAACAGGGACACCGCGTCCATGCAGTTGATCCACCCCTCGCAGCGGATCGGCAGGATCGGCAGCCCGGCGCGCGCGGTGCCCGTCGCCATCGCCCGCCGGCCCGCGGCCAGGGCGCGCCGGCGCCCCAGGTCGTCCCCGCGCTGTGCGTGGACCCGCGCCGACTGGGCGTGCAACAGCGCTTCCAGGGCGGGATCCGTGATCGTCACCCGCTGCCCGTACAGCAACTTCCACACGGACTCCAGCAGCGCGGCGGCCTCCTCGTGGAGCTCCAGGTCGAGGTACTGCCCGGCGTGCAGGGTCACGATGGCCGCGGCCACCTCCGGATCGGCCGCTGCGGTGGCGCAGCGCAGCGCTGCCACGTAGTACCGCTGGGCGCTGACGTGCTCGCCCTGCAGACGGGCGATGAAACCGCACACCGACAGCCCCTCCGCCGCCAGTACCAGCACCTCCCGGCTGGTGTTCAGCGCCGCCGGCTCGGCGAGGAAGTGGTCGGCCAGGTGCCGCAGCTCCAGCTCGCTGGCGGGCACCAGCCAACTGGCGGTGAACTTGCGCGCGAAGCGGTGCAGGGTGCGCAGCCGGGTGCAGGCTTCCAGCAGGGAGCCGGTCGCGTGGGCATCGCCCGGCCCGCGCAGCAGTCCGACGGGCGACCTCGGCGGGTCCGCGGGCGCCTTCGCGACCTCTTCGGCGACGGCGTCCAACCAGGACTCCACCAGCGACCTCGCGGCCCAACCCGTCGCCATCAGGTACTCCTGCTGGGGTTGGCGCCGTTCGGCCACGGCGTCGAGGATCGCCTCCGGCACCGCCGAACGCGTCCACGGTAACTCCAGTTGGCGTGCGTCGCCGTTGGCCAGGTGTAGCCAATCGGGCCAGTCCAGTCGTAAGACCTCCTCCTCGGGCACGGCGTGGATGTGGGCGATGGCGAGTTGGGCGGTGCGCTCGGGCACCGCGCGGCTGGACTCCCACCGGGAGACCTTCTCGCGCCGGGCGGCCATGTGGCCGAAGCCGAGCTCTGCGTGCGTTCGGGCGATCAGACGTGCGTACTCCCCATGGGTGAAGCCGGCCTGGGACCGCAGCGCAGCCAGGGGGTGGCGGTGGCGGCCGGGGACGACGGGGGCGGCGGAACTCTTCGTGTCGCTGCGCATGGACGTGAGCGCCTCTCGTGTGCCGAGTGGGACGGGCGGGGCGAAGCGGGGGCGATGACAGCCGCGCCGGGCGGGCGAACCCGGCGCGCAGGCGGTACGGGAGCGATGCGGACCTGCTGATTCCGCAGCGTCTCGCTGGGAAACGACTTTCGTCGTCCTTTTCGCTGCCGTGCTGCGCTTTGGGGAATCTTAAATTCCCCGTTGGGGCCGGTGCCGTATCCGGTGGAGATCCTTTGCGGCGCGACGGAAGGCGGACTGCGGCCAGGGTGCCTTCCGAACGAGGGAAGGGACGCCCTTGGCCCTTCCGGTACACCGAATTGATCGCCCCCAACCCGCCAGTGTGGAACGGGGGTTCATCATGACGGATCGTCCGGGGAGTCACACTCCGCACAGTGGACTCCGATATACCCTTCATGACACACGAAAGATATTGCGTCCTCGGGAAAAGTCCACCCCGTCCGACCTCTGTACCGTCTCCCCTACCCACTGGTAGCGTCCGGTCGGTGGCCGATGGCGTTCCAGCCGTCCGGCCCGCCTTCCGACGCACTCCCAGCAGGCTCTCCCACCGGCACCGAAGCCGGCACTGAAGCCGGCACCGACGAGGAGGAACAGTCTTGCGAGAGTCAAGCGTTCCGGCCCTGTACGACGTTCCCGCGGACGGCAACATGACGGATCTCATCGTCCGTAACGCCGTCGAGTTACCGGACCGCGTCGTACTCGCCCGCAAGGTGTCGGGCCAGTGGCTCGACGTCACCGCCACCGCCTTCCTCGCCGAGGTCCGCTCGACGGCGAAGGGCCTGATCGCCGCCGGGGTGCAGCCCGGCGACCGCGTCGCGCTGATGTCCCGCACCCGCTACGAGTGGACCCTGCTGGACTTCGCGATCTGGAGCGCCGGCGCCGTCTCCGTACCCGTCTACGAGACCTCCTCCGCCGAGCAGGTCGAATGGGTCCTCGGCGACTCCGGCGCGGTCGCCTGCATCGTGGAGACCCCGGCCCACCAGGCGGTCGTCGACCAGGTGCGCGAGCGACTCGCCGAGTTGCGACACGTGTGGCAGATCGACGCCGGCGCGATCGAGGAGCTGACCGGGAGCGGCGTCGGGGTGACGGACGACGAGGTGACGCAGCGCGGCGCCAGCGCGCAGGCGGACTCCCTGGCCACCATCGTCTACACCTCGGGCACCACCGGCCGCCCCAAGGGCTGCAAGCTGACCCACCGCAACTTCCTCGCCGAATGCGGCAACACCATCGCCCGGATGAAGCCCATCTTCGCCGAGGACTCCTCCATACTGCTCTTCCTCCCGCTGGCCCACGTGCTCGGCCGGGTCGTCGAAGTCGGCGCCCTGATGGCCCCGATCAAGCTGGGCCACGTCAGCGACGTGAAGAACGTCACCGAGGAGCTGGCCTCCTTCCGCCCCACCTTCCTGCTCGGCGTGCCCCGTGTCTTCGAGAAGGTGTACAACACCGCCCGGGCCCAGGCGCGCGCCGGCGGCAAGGGGAAGATCTTCGACCAGGCCGTGGACACCGCCATCGCCTACAGCAGGGCCCTGGAGGAGCCGTCCGGGCCCTCCTTCGGGCTGCGACTGCGCCACAAGCTCTTCGACCGGCTCGTCTACGGCAAGCTGCGCGCGGTGCTCGGCGGACGCGCCCGCCACGCGATCTCCGGCGGAGCGCCCCTGGGCGAGCGCCTCGGGCACTTCTACCGGGGGCTCGGCTTCACCGTGCTGGAGGGCTACGGGCTCGCGGAGTCCTGCGCCGCGACCACCCTCAATCCGTGGGACCGCCAGAAGATCGGCACCGTGGGCCTGCCGCTGCCCGCCACCGGGGTGCGCATCGGGGAGGACGGCGAGGTGCTGCTCAGCGGCGAGCACCTGTTCACGGGCTACTGGAACAACGACGAGGCGACCGCGGCCGTCTTCACCGACGGCTGGTTCCACACCGGTGACATCGGGGCCCTGGACGAGGACGGATACCTGCGCATCACCGGCCGGAAGAAGGAGATCATCGTCACCGCCGGCGGCAAGAACGTCGCCCCTGCGGTCATCGAGGACCGCATCCGGGCCCATGCGCTGGTCGCCGAGTGCATGGTGGTCGGCGACGGAAAGCCCTTCATCGGGGCGCTGGTGACGATCGACGAGGAGTTCCTGCCGCGCTGGGCCAGCCAGCAGGGCAAGGACGGGGCGTCCCCGGCCCAACTGCGCCGTGACCCCGATCTGGTTGCCGAGATCCAACGCGCCGTCGACGAGGGGAACGCGGCCGTCTCGCAGGCGGAGGCGGTGCGCAAGTTCCGCATCCTCGACACCCAGTTCACGGAGACGTCGGGGCATCTGACTCCGTCGCTGAAACTGAAGCGATCAGTGGTGCTGAAGGATTTCACCGAGGAAATCGAGACCATCTACGAACCCTGAACCGCCACCGGCCCGCCGTCGACGGCGAACAACCCCGCACCGCTCCCGCCGAGGGGCGCGGGCGGGGTTTTGTTCATTCTTTACCCTGTGCGGTGTCGACGGGCCCGTGGACCCGGAACCGCGATTATCGAAGGACCGCCGGACGGGCTTTGAGAAAGCACCGTTCCATTCTCCGCGGGCACCCGGTGTTAAGGTTCCGTTCGCCATCGGATGGTATTGCGCGGCCCGTTCCCCTCACTGTCCGTGAGGACGTGAAGAGAGGCCGGCGGGCGGCGTGGCCGAAGAGCCCCTCCCGGTTGGCGCACCTGCCACCCCTGATCGTCGGTGCAGGTAAGGGTGCGCGTACTTAGGGGTGTTCGTAGGGGTGTCGCCCGCCCGGAACGGACCTTACTGTTCCCGGGCGGCCGACTTCCTGTTGCGAACAACTCGCGGACGACTCTCTGAGAGGGGAAGCATTCCAGATGGGCATCGTCGATCGGAACACCGTCGAGGCCGACCGTGGCACGACCACCGCCGTGGAGCCGAACGCCGTGCTGCGGGGCGGCCCCTCCCACCTGCCCGAGCAGCAGCGCGTGCGGTACGTGCCGAGGCCGGACGAGAACCTCAAACTGCTCTGGCGCAACGGCTACCAGCACTTCGCCCCCACCGCCGAGCACGAACAGCGCGACGGGGCGTCGCTGAAGGTCTTTGTCTGGGAGCGGGCCACGAAAATCGCCGAGTGAGGCCGAGGGTGCCCTGCCCGGCCCTGCCGCGGGGTATACCTGGGCCCAGGAGGTGGGTCCCATGACCGAGTTGCGCAGCCGCGGACCGAACCGGTCGAGGAGTGCCGCGTGAACGCACCGCTCGCCGACGGGGACGATCACGACGACAACGGCCCCGTCCAACGCGCCGCGGGCCCGGCCGAGGTGTTCGACGCCCTGGGCGCCGACTACGAGCGCGCCTTCGCCCACTCCCCGGCGCACCACGAGTCCCTGCGCCGCCTCCTGGCCGAGTTGGCCCCTGGCAGCCGCGTCCTCGACGTGGGGTGCGGCACGGGACGACCGACCGCACGGACCCTCGTCGACGCCGGCCACCGGGTCCTGGGCGTCGACGTCTCACCCGTCATGGTGGACCTGGCCACCCGCCAGGTGCCGGGCGGCTCCTTCGCCCGCGCCGACGTGCGCACCCTCGACCTCGCCGACGGCTCCTACGACGCCGTGTGCGTGTACTTCTCCCTCCTCCAGATGTCCCGCGACGAGCAGGTGCGGCTGATCCACCGGATCGCCCGGGCCCTCGTCCCCGGCGGACGGCTGGCCATCGCCACCGTGCCGCTGGACGTCGAGGACGTCGCCGTCGACTTCATGGGACAGCCGGTGCGGGTCACCAGCTTCGACGCCGAAGCCTTCACCGCGGTGGTGACCGGGGCGGGCTTCACGGTCCGCTGGTCGCACCGGGCCGCGTTGGAGCTCCCGGACCCGAACTCGCCGGCCGAACCCCACCTCTTCCTCCTCTGCGAACGGACCTGACGCGTCTGCGAACGGACCTGACGCAGCACGTCGCGGGCGGCGGCGTCCCGCGGCGTTCCCCGGCGTTGTCAGTGGCGGATGCCAGCCTGGTGGCATGGATGCGGAGAGCTTCATGCGGGGCAGGGTGTACGGCGCCGACCACGACCGCCCCGGCCCCCGACCCGGCCGTGACTACGCCCAGTTGGTCGCCGGGCCGCTGGACGGCCTGCTGCTGGACGTCACGGGCTGGACGCCGGCCCAGCGCGCGACCGGCGCCGCGCTGACCACGGAGATAGGCCGGTACGGAGCGGGCGGCCGGACCCTGTACCGGCCCCGCCCGGGTTGCCCCGGTCGATGGGACTGGGCCGGCGACGTCCCCTGATAGGCCCCGCCGGCCCGCCGGCCCGGCCGGTTAGGCTGCACCCATGATCGATTCTGCCGAACTGGTAGAGGAGTTGCTGGAGCCCGGCGAGGGCTGGGAGCCCGTGACGGGCGGTGAGTCCGGAGCCGTCGTCCTGCGCTCCCTCGACGGCGCACGGTACGCCAAGTGCGTACCCGCCTCCGACGCGACCGTGTTGGAGGCCGAGCGGGACCGCGTCGCCTGGCTTTCCGAACAGGGCGTCCCCGGGCCGCGCGTGCTCGACTGGCGCACGGGCGGGACCGCGGCGGCGCTGGTGACCAGCGCCGTCCAGGGCGTACCCGCCGACCGGGTCCCGGCCGAGGACCTGTGGTCGGCCTGGCGGTCGATCGCCGAATCCGTACGCCAGCTGCACGACCTGCCCGTGGCGCACTGCCCCTTCGCCCGCGACCTGACCGGTATGTTCGCCACCGCCCGCGACGTCGTCGCCCGCGGCGCCGTCAACCCCGACTTCCTCCCGCAGGAACAGCGGGACACCCCCGGTACGGACCTGCTCGACCGACTCGCACCCCAACTGGAGCGGCGCCTCGCCCAGGAAGCCGTCGACGCCGTCGTGTGCCACGGCGACCTGTGCCTGCCCAACATCGTCCTCGACCCCGAGACCCTGCGCGTGTCGGGCTTCATCGACCTCGGTCGCCTCGGCCGGGCCGATCCGTACGCCGACATCTCCCTCCTGCTCGCCAACTCCCGGGAGACCTGGCCGAACGAGCGCCGGGCGCAGGCCGCCGACGAGGCGTTCGCCGAGCAGTACGGCATCGCTCTCGACCCCGAACGGCAGCGCTTCTACCTCCACCTCGACCCTCTGACCTGGGGCTGACCGCGCCCCACGACAAGGCGTCCGCCGCGGACGTTCCCGAAAGTCACCGGCGTGCGGCAGTCTCCCCGGGTCGGACGTTGCCGGGGCCGGCCCATGAACTCGTCGTCGCCGTCGAGCACGCTGGCGTGGGGAACGCAGAACAGCGGACAGCACGACGATCACCGGGGGATACGGATGACGACAGGAAGAACGCGTACGGCTGCTGCAACCGCCGTCGGACTCGCGCTGCTGCTCGCCGTCGGGTGCAGCAGCGGAGGCGACCGGAACAGCGACCGGGACAACAGCGACGTGCAGCTGAAGGTCGACAAGCGCGAGGCCCTGGCCGACGAGCCCGTGCGGATCCAGGTCACCGGCCTGGACGCGGGCCAGAAGGTGGAGGTCACCTCGCAGGCCACCGACTTCGACGGGATGAGGTGGACCGGGCGGGCCGAGTTCGCAGCGGACAAGAAGGGGACGGTGGACCTGAACCGCGCCCGGCCGAGCTCGGGCACGTACGAGAAGGCCGACGGCATGGGCCTGTTCTGGTCGATGGAGCCCGCGAAGGGCAAGCCCGACGACTCGTTCTTCGCCCCCAGATGGCCCGTGGGCCAGTCCTCGTACGAGGTGCACCTGGCCGTCGAGACCGACGGGGAGCAGGTCGCGTCCGAGCGGCTGATCCGCACCTGGCTGAACGAGGGTGTGACCCACCGGACGCTGACCGCCGCCAAGGACGGGGTGGTCGGCACGCTGTACCTGCCGGCGGCCGGGACGGAGCGCCGCCCGCCCGTACTGAACCTCGGCGGCTCGGAAGGCGGCGTCAGCGACCCGTACTCCGCCGCCCTGTGGGCCTCCCGCGGACACCCTGTGCTCGCCCTGTGCTACTTCGGCTGCGCCGAGCGCCCGGAGAACCTGGGGCGGATCGAACTGGACTACTTCGCCTCCGCGGCCCGCCTGCTGCACCGGGAAGCCGGCGCCCCGGGGCAGCGACCGACCGTCGTCGGCACCTCGCGCGGCAGCGAGGCCGCGCAGCTCCTCGGCCAGTACCACCCGGACCTGGTCCACCACGTCGTCCTCTTCGCACCGAGCGAGAACACCAACCCCGGCTTCCCCATCGGGCGCGATCCGGCCTGGACGAAGGACGGCAAGGCGATCGAGCACACGGGCATACCCCTCGACCGGGTGCGTGGCACGGTGCTCGCCGTCGGGGGCGGGAAGGACGGACTGTGGCCGGCGAAGGACTCCGCGAAGCGGATCGCCGAGCAGCGCGGTGCGTCGGGCCAGCAGCACCGGGCCCTGACCTACGACGACGCCGGACACTCCTTCGGCATGCCGCCGTACCGCCCGACGGGCCTTCGTTTCAAGCACCCGGTGCACGGCGCCGCGATCGACATGGGCGGCACCCGGGTCGCGAACGAGCACGCGCGCTCCGACAGTTGGGCACAGGTGCTCCAAGTGCTCCGGAGCTGAGGGCGGACGGGCCGTCGGGGGCTACCGCCGGCCGTCGAACGTGGGGTATGGGTGGCTGGGCGTCCCGCTCGGGGGCGCCCACCGCTCGTGAGGAGACCCCCATGAACCCCACGAACCCCATCGACCCCATGGATGATTGGGCCGACCGGGACGGCGGGGACAGCCAGGACGGCGCGGACGGCTGGTACGTGGACGACCGCTGTACCAACTGTGACGTCGCCCGACAGCTCGCCCCTGAGGTGCTCGTCGAAGTCGACGGTAAGTCCCGGGTGCGTCGTCCACCGGTGGACGAGGCCGAGACCCGGCTCCTGCACGCCGCCGCCTTCGCCTGCCACACCCGCTCCATCCACCCCGGCTCCGGCCGGCTGGACCCGGCGCACGACCCCTTCCCGCTCGCCCTGGACGACGCCGTGCTGCTGTGCGGGCACAACTCCCCGCGGACCGCGGGCGCCAACGCGTATCTGCTCCGGCGCCCGGGCGGCACGCAGATGATGGTCGACACCCCGCGGTGGAGCCGGGCGCTCGCCGAGCGGTACGCAACCGCCGGCCCGGTCACCGACGTGCTGCTGACCCACCGCGACCACGTGGCCCACGGCCGTCGTTACGCCGACCACTTCGACGCCCGGCTGTGGATCCACGTGGGCGACCTCGACGCCGTGCCGGACGCCGACCGCGTCGTCCACGGCACCGAGCCCCAGGAGATCGCTGAAGGGGTCACCGTCCATCCGCTGCCCGGCCACACCGAA
This sequence comes from Streptomyces sp. NPDC047315, assembly GCF_040643215.1. Classification (NCBI taxonomy): domain Bacteria; kingdom Bacillati; phylum Actinomycetota; class Actinomycetes; order Kitasatosporales; family Streptomycetaceae; genus Streptomyces; species Streptomyces sp. NPDC047315. Next base: position 124,837 of record NZ_JBEYTZ010000025.1, read on the forward strand.
GGCAGCGTCCTGTACCTCGCCGACGACCGGTACTGCTTCAGCGGCGACAGCTTCTACTGGTCGCGCACGACCGACGACCTGGCCGTGGCCGAGAGCGTGACCTGGTACTCCATCGAAGAACTGGCCGCGTCCCTGGCGAGGGTGGCACCGCTGCTGCGGTTCGAGTGGGTGCTGCCGGGCCACGGCGGTCGCCGGCGGCTCGCAGCGGACGAGATGTCCCACCGGCTGCGGGCGCTGGCGGACCGCACGCAACTGCTGCAACCCCGTCCGATCGACTTCACGGCCGTCCGCTGGTGACACGCGACCGCTCCCCGTCAGCGGCGGGGCGGCGGCCGATCCCGTACTTTCGGCCGGTCCGCCGCCGGCCCCCGCCCCCTAACCTGATCACCATGACGAGCGTTCAACGGCCGGCGCGACCGCGGTGAACCGGTGGGCCGCGAAGGCGCCCGCCGCCTCGCTCGGCGCCCTGTTCCTGGTGGCGATCGCCCTCCAGGCGCACGCCGTGCGGGGGAGTTGGGGCGCCGCGTACTGGCTTCACGGCACCGTCGCCTCCGCCGCCGTGTGCGCCCTCGCGCTTGCCCGCCGCCGCGCCCCGACGCGTACGGCGGTCGCAGGCGTCGCGGTGGCCGCGGTGACCGTGGCCGTCGGCCTGCTGCCGGGCGTCCGGCTGCCCGCCGAACCCGGCCCCGCCATGGTCCTCGGCCTGGCCGTGCTGATCGCATCCGCCGTCAGGACGCTGCCCCCGGCGCGCGCAGCCGCCCTCGCCGTCGCCGGGGTGCCGCTGATCGCCGGACAACTCGCCGCGAGGCCCTCCTCCGCGGTGGCGGCCATCGCCGCCACCGGCTGGCTCGCCGCCGTCGCGGTGGGCCTGTGGGCGCGCGCGCACGACGACCGCGTACGGGCCACCGCCGACGGAGTGCGCCGCGCCGAACGACTGGAACTCGCCCGCGAGCTCCACGACGTCGTGGCCCACCACATCACCGGAATGCTGATCGAGGCCCAGGCCGCGCAGGTCGTCGCCCGACGGGACCCGGGGAAGGTCCCCCACTCGCTGGCCGAGATCGAAGCCGCCGGCACCGAAGCCCTGGCCGCGATGCGCCGCGTCGTGGGGCTGCTGCGCGACGCCGACGACGCGGCGCCCGCCTCGCCCGGCCCGGAGGAGCTGAGCGCACTGGTCGAACGGTTCGCCCGGCAGGGCCCCGAGGTGCGTCTGAGCACGCCCGACGACCCCGCCGACTGGCCGCCGGAGGTCACCAGCACCGTCTACCGGATCGTCCAGGAAGCGCTCACCAACGTCCTGCGCCACGCCACCGGCGCCCGTACGATCGAGGTCGTCGTCGCCCGCGCCGCCTGCGGCGTCACCGTCGAGGTCGCCGACGACGGCTCGCCGCACCCCGCCCGCACCCGCCACCGCGGCGGCTACGGACTGGTCGGCATGCGCGAGCGCGTCGAGACCCTCGGGGGCTCGCTGCACGCCGGCCCGCGGCCCGGCCCCGGCTGGTCCGTACGGGCGACCCTGCCCGTCCCCACCCCGGAGCCCCCATGACCATCACGGTCCTCGTCGCCGACGACCAGGCGATGATCCGCCGCGGACTGCGCCTCATCCTGGAGGACCAGCCCGACATCACCGTCGTCGCCGAGGCGGCGGACGGGGCCGACGCCGTCGCGCTGGCCAAGAGGGTGCGACCGGACGTCTGCCTCGTCGACATCAGGATGCCCGCGCTCGACGGCATCGAGGTCACCCGGGCGCTCGCCGGCCCGGAGGTGGCCGATCCGCTGAGGGTCATCGTCGTCACCACGTTCGACCTCGACGAGTACGTGTACGGGGCGCTGCGCGGCGGCGCGGTGGGCTTCGTCCTCAAGGACGCCGGGCCCGCCCTGCTGGTCGAAGCCGTCCGCGCCGCCCACAACGGGGAGGCCCTGATCTCCCCGTCGATCACCCTCAGACTGCTGCGCCACCTCAACGACGTCGCCCCCAAGTCGCGCTCGGGCGCCCGGCAGCCGCCGCCCCTGACCGGTCGGGAGATGGAGGTCGCCCGGGCCGTCGCCCGGGGGCGCACCAACCAGGAGATCGGCTCCGAACTGTTCATCTCGCTGAGCACGGTCAAGGGACACGTGTCCGGGATCCAGACCAAGCTCGGACTGCGCAACCGGGTCGAAGTGGCGGCCTGGGCATGGGAGAACCACTTCGTCACCGGACCCGTCAGCCCCACCGGGCCCGCCTGACGCCGCCCTCGCGCCGCCCTCCCGCCCTTCGCCGCGAACCGGCCGAAAGAAGGGCCCGCGAGCACGGGAACCGTCCCTCGGACCGGTGCCGACCACGGGGACGAAACCCCAGGATTCACAGCATGTCACACCCAGAGAACCCGCCCGTGCTGCACGCCGACGGCTTGACGAAGACCTACGGCCGCCGCGGCACGCCGGCCCTGAACGACGTGCACCTCACCGTCCCCGCCGGCCGGGTCATCGGACTGGTCGGCCCCAACGGAGCCGGCAAGTCGACCCTGCTGCACCTGGCCTGCGGACTGATCGAACCGACGTCGGGCTCGTTGACCGTACTGGGCGCCCGCCCCGGCGCGAGCGCCACCCACCTGGCCCGCGTGGGCTTCGTCGCCCAGAACACCCCCGTGTACGGCTCCTTCACCGTCGACGAACACCTGGAACTCGGCGCGCGGACCAACCCGGCTTGGGACGCCTCCCTCGCCGAGCGCCGCATCCGCCAGGTGGGGCTGGACCCGAAGAAGCGGGCCGGAGCGCTCTCCGGCGGCCAGCGGGCCCAACTCGCGCTGACCGTCGCCGCGGCCAAGCGCCCCGAACTGCTGATCTTCGACGAGCCGGCGGCGGCCCTGGACCCGCTGGCCCGCAAGGGGTTCCTCCAGCACCTGATGGAGTCCGTCCGGGAACTCGGCGCCAGCGCCGTCCTGTCCTCGCACCTCCTCGGCGACGTCGCACAGGTCTGCGACCACCTCGTCGTACTCAGCGACGCCCGGGTCCAACTCGCCGGCGACACCCGCGACCTGCTGGCCCGACACGCCCGGCTGGTGGTGCCGCGCCACCAACTCGACCGGCTGCCCAGCGGGATCGAGGTGATCTCGGCGGACCACGGCACCACCCACACCACCGCCCTCGTCCGCGCCGCCGGCCGGCCCCGGTGGGCGGACAACCCGGTCGAACCCGTCTCCCTCGAAGAGCTCGTCCTCGGCTATCTGACCCGGGCGACCGACGCGCTCGCCGCCCGCTCCAACACGCCCGGCGCGCCCGGAGGCCGGCGATGATCTGGCTGACCTGGCGCCAGTTCCGCGCCCAAGCGCTCTTCGGCCTCGGCGCGCTGCTCGTCATCGCCGCCTTCCTCGCCCACCTCGGCGCGGACGTCCGCGACGGCTACGACGCCTACCGGGCCGTCTGCGACGACGGGGGCGACTGCGCCCGGGCGAGGAGCCAGTTCGAGAGCGCCCACAAGAACCCCCTGCTGTTCGTCGCGGCCGGGCTCGGCCTCGTGCCCGCCGTCATCGGCACGTTCTGGGGCGCGCCACTGGTCGCCCGGGAGTTGGAGGCCGGCACCCATCGACTCGTGTGGAACCAGAGCGTCACCCGCCGAAGCTGGCTGCTCACCAAGGTCCTCTTCGTGGGCCTTGCGGCCGTGCTGTTCACCGGAGCCGCCGCCGCCCTGCTGACCTGGGCCGCCCACCCGTTCGACGAGGTCGCCGAGAACCGCTTCGACACCGTGGAGTTCGGTGCACGCAACGTCGCCCCGGTCGGCTACGCCGCACTGGCCTTCACCTTCGGCACCGTCAGCGGACTGCTCCTGCGGCGCACCCTCCCCGCGATGGCCGTGACCCTCGTCGGCTTCATCGCCTTCCAGTTCTTCTTCCCCAACGTCGTACGGCCCGAGCTCATGCCGCCGCGGACGGCCCAACTGCCCATGACGGCCCAGGCCATCAACGAGGCGAAGAACCTGGGCAGCATCGCCGGCGGGGCCGTCATCGACGGGGTGCGGATCCCGGACGCCCCCGACGCGTGGATCGCCGAGACCAGCCCGCTGCGCACCGCGAACGGCGCGACGCTCGACGAAGCCGCGTTCGGCGACTGCCTCGACAGCCCGCCCGAGACCGGTGCGGACGGCACCTTCGGCGACACCGCGGTGTGCCTGGCCCAAAACGACCTGCACGTCGAGGTCCGCTATCACCCCGGCAGCCGCTACTGGACGTTCCAATGGCTGGAAACCGCGGTCTACCTGGCGCTCAGCGCGCTCCTCACCGCCTTCGGCCTCCGGCGGATCCGGCGACGGACGGGCTGACGCACGCCGTCCAGCACGCCGGTCCGGCATGCTGGACGGGCAAGGAGCCAACCGAGGAACAGGGAGACAGCGACTTGATCGCCTGGGTGAACGGCGCATTCGGCAGCGGGAAGACCACACTGGCGAACGCACTGCGACCACACTGGCCCGAGGCACTGATGTACGACCCGGAACAGGTCGGCTATCTGCTGCGGGAGATCGTGCCGGTGCCGACCGGTGACTTCCAGGACCTGCCGCTGTGGCGACGGCAGGTCGTCGACCTGGCAGTGGGCCTGGTGGCTGAGTACCGCCGCCCCCTGCTGGTCCCGATGACGCTGGTCGACCCCGGCTATCACGCGGAGATCTTCGACGGGCTACGGGACCGGGGCCTCGACGTCCACCACTTCTTCCTCAAGGTCTCCCCGCAGGTCCTCACGGAGCGGATCGACAGCCGCGTGCACGCCCCGGACGACCCGGAGCAGGAGGCGGAGATCCGTAGCTGGTGCAAGGGGAAGATCGCGCAGTGCGTCGCCGCGGCCGACTCGCTCCCCGGCGACACCGTGTTCCTGGACGGCGAACTGCCCATCGGCGAACTCGTCGACCAGGTGCTGGCCCGCGTCCGTACGGGCAACGACGGCGACCGGTAGGGCACCACGGCACGCACGGCCGGTGGCCACCGACCGGCGGCCGTCCGCAACTGCTAGCGTGCGGGAGTGGAACTCTTCTTACGCTCGTGGGCGGCGCTGCGGACGGCCGTCGCGGATCTCTCCGACGAGGACCTCGCCCGCCCGTCCGGCTGCGCCGGCTGGCTCGTCCGGGACCTGGTGTGCCACCTGGTCATCGACGCCCAGGACGTGCTCATCACTCTGGTGACCCCGACCGAAGCGGCCACGACGCGCACCGCGGCGAGCTACTGGGAGGTCGCGGACGCGCCGCCGAGCGGTGACGATCCGCTGGACGCGCTCACCGTGCGGCTGGCCGCCGCGTACGGCGAGCCCTGGCTGCTGAAGTTCCACCTCGACGACGTCGGCTCCGCCGCCGGCCGCGCCGCCGAACTCGCCGACCCCGCCCTGCGGGTCAGCACCCGTGACGTGGTGCTCACCGCGGGCGACTACCTCCACGCCTACGTCATGGAGTGGACGTTGCACCACCTGGACCTGGTCGCGCACCTCCCCAAGGCGCCACGGCCGCCCGCCGAGGCGCTGGCCGGCGCCCGCGCGCTGCTGGAGGAGATCGCCGACGCGGCCTTCCCCGCGTCGTGGACCGACGAGGACGCCCTGCTCGTCGGCACCGGCCGACGGGCCGCGACCCCCGAGGAGAACGCCGAGCTGGCTGCGGCGGGGGTGCGGATCCCGCTCGTCCTCGGCTGAGGGAACGGCCCTCAGGGCGCGGGCGTCGCCCGCAGGCGGTCGGGCGCGCCGAGCCGTACGGGCACGCCTGGGGAGTACAGGACGCTGACGGGAGCCTCGCGGGGCGCGGGCAGCCCCGCGGCCGTGACCAGGCTCTCCTCGCAGTCGAGGAGGTCGGCGCGGTACAGGGGCCAGCGCGGGTGGTGGTTGGCCAGATAGGACGCCCCGCCGAAGAACCCGTTGTGCATGCCCCAGCGCGCGGTGAGGAAGTGCTCCAACTCGGTGGGCTCCGCTATGCGTTCGCCCCGGCGGACCGTGAGGCGGCTGGCCGCCGCGCGCGGCCCGGGCCAGCGGCGGGAGCTGGAGTAGCTGACGGTGTCGCCGTGGGTGCGGACCGCCATCCGGGACCACACATACGGCAGCCGGAACCCGACGCGGCCCATCACCACGGGTATCAGCCGCGAGGCGTCCATGGACCGGAAGACGACGCCGCGCCGGCCGTGCGCGTCCACCGAGTACAGCCGGACGTTGGTCTCGGGGAAGGACCCGAGGTACGGCACGCCGGGCAGCCGCAGCCAGCCCACCTTGTGCATGCGGAAGGCGACGAGGCCGACGTAGGTGACGCCGTCGTACGTGTCGGGGACGGTGCCGCGGGGGAGCAGCGGCGCCACCGCGTCCGGCGCCACGGCCCAGTGGACGAAGCACAGGTCGAGCCACTGCTGGGTCAGCAGCGGGGTGGACACCGGGGCCGGGGCGTCGGGCGTGATGGGCGCTGGTTTCTGCACGGAGCAAGAATGGCAGAGCCACCACCCCGCCCCGGAACCGCGGGCGCTCGGGTCTTCGCTGCCGGCCGGTGGTGCGACGCCGCCGTACGACTCAGTCTGCTCTGCGCAGGTTGCGGATGGCCGGCACGGCGAGCAGCAGCCCGACGGTGACCACGAGCATGGCCGAGGAGAAGAAACAGCACGGGTGCGTTGCCCAGCCCCGTGGCTGTCGGGCCGACCGCGATCTGCCCCACCGGCCTCATCACGAGCGAACCGGCGACGTCGTAGGCGTGCACCCGGCCGAGCACGTCGGGCGGGATCTTCGTCTGGACGCTGGTGTGGAACATGACGATCCAGAACGCCGCCCCCGCGCCCTGGACGACGTAGCCGGTCGCGATCAGCCAGGCCGGCAGGTGGAGCGCCACCGCGAGCAGGCTGAACAGCGTGCCGAGCAGGGCGACGGCGCCCGCCCGCAGGGGGCGCACGGGCTTGAACCGCATGGCGAGCAGCCCGCCGAAGACGCTGCCCAGGCCGAGCATCGCCAGGACGAGCCCGAGGGTGCCCTCGCCGTACCAGGTGGTGATCAGGCTCGGCCCCAGCGTGAGGAACGGGCCGTTCACCGTCACTTGGTAGAACATCCAGATGACGATGACGCCCCAGAGCCAGGTGCGGGCGCGGAACTCCCGCCAGCCCTCGGCGAGGTCGCGGTGGACGGTGGTCCGTCGGGGGGAGCGGGCGATCTTCAACCGCAGGGCGAGGAGGCAGCCGGCGCTGACGGCGAACGTCGCGGCGTCGATCGCCAGGACGACGGGGACGGAGGCGACGGCGAGCAGCAGTCCCGCGGTGGCGGGGCCCGCGATGGTCATCAGCGACTCCGCGACGCGGATCGCCCCGTTGGCCTTCTGGACGTCGGCGGCGATCTGCGGAATGACGCTCGCGTAGCCGGGTTGGAAGGCCGCGGTGCTCACCCCGCTCAGCGCCAGCAGGCCGAGGACCAGCCACAGCGGAGGGTCGCCGGTGGCGAAGGCGAGCGCCAGGGCCCCGTGGAGGACCAGCCGCGCCACGTCCGCGACGATCATGACCCGCACCGGTGTGAACCGGTCCACGAGGACGCCGCCGTAGACGACGAAGAGGGCGAGCGGCGCCGTGTGGGAGGCGAGGGCGTACCCGACGCCGTTGACGCCGTGCCCCGCCTGGAGCATGGCGACCGTCATCGTCGCCGGTATGAGCATGTGGTCGCCGAGTACGGACACCGTCCGTGCCACGAAGAAGAAGGTGAAGTCGCGGGACCAGACGTGCTCGGACTTTCGCGTCGTCACGGGTGTCAGAAGCACCACGGAACCCTGCCCGTCCGCCTCGCCGTTCATGCGGCCCTCTTGGGGCCGCGGTTGTTCCACGGCGTGATGATCAAGCGATCAGTAGCATGCCGTCCGACTGGCGCCGGGTGCGCCACGTCATCCGTGACACGGAGCAGACGGCGACAGGGGCATGGGCATGGACCGTTTCAGTGGGAAGACCGTTCTCGTCACCGGTGGCACCAGCGGGATGGGGCTGGCGACGGGGCACCGGCTGATCGCGGAGGGCGCCCGCGTCGTCGTCACGGGCCGTGCCCAAGAGCGGGTGGACGCCGCCGTGGCGGAACTCGGCCCGAACGCGAGCGGCGTCGTCGCCGACACTGGTGACCTCGAAGCGGTCGCGGCGCTGGTGGACTTCGTCCGGGACCGGCACGGCCGGGTGGACAGCCTTTTCGCCAACGCCGGCACCGGCACGATCCGCTCGTTCGAGGACATCACCGAGGAGGACTTCGACCGGGCCGTCGACGTCAACCTCAAGGGGGTCTTCTTCACGGTCCAAAAGGCGCTGCCGCTGCTGGTGGACGGCGGTTCGATCGTCATCAACGCGTCCTGGACCCTGCACCGCGGCAACAGCGCGCTGACGTTGTACTCGGCGACCAAGGCGGCCGTGCACAACCTGGCCCGGACCCTGGCCGCCTCGCTCGCGCCGCGCGGAATCCGGGTGAACTCGGTCAGTCCCGGGTACATCGACACGCCCATGTACCCGGCCGACGCGCTGAGCCCGGCCGAGGCCGCGGTCATCACGGGCCGGGTCGTCACCGGCCGGTTCGGTCGGCCGGAGGAGGTCGCGGCGGCCGTGGCGTTCCTCGCCTCCTCCGACGCGTCGTACGTCAACGGGCAGGACCTGGTGGTCGACGGCGGACTGGTCGGCGCGATCCCCGGCTGACGTGCGCACGCGGGCTCAGCGGGTGGCCGTCACCACGTGATAGTCGAGGATGCCCCGCTCGTAGGCGCGCAGGAAGTTGCGCGGCCAGGTGTCCGTGGCCCACCAGCGGCTGAGCCACAGGTCCCAACCCGGCCAGACGTGCGCCCCGATCGGCTCGACGCGCACCTCGGTGAGCCCGGCCGCCGAGAGCGCGTCCGCCAGGGCGGCCACCGGGCGGGCGATGTCCAGGCCGTTGGCGAACGTGTCGAGGAGTTCGGCGAGTTCCCGGGGGCGGGCGGGTGCGTCGTCCACGGTGAAGAAGCTCGCCACCGCCGCCCGCCCGCCGGGCCGCAGCACCCGCGACGTCTCCTGCGCGAAGGCGTCCAGGTCGGGGAAGTGCTGGGCGGCCTCCACGCTGACGACGGCGTCGAACGCACCGTCCTCCAGCGGGATCCCCTCCGCGGCCCCCTGGACGAACCGCAGCCGCCCCGGCTCGCGCCGCAGCAGTTCCGCGTGGGTCTCACGGGCGCGCTGGAGCTGTTGGGGATGGATGTCCATGCCGGTCACCGCGGCCGGGCCGTACTCCTCCAGGGCCAGGGCCGAGCCCATCCCGAGCCCGCAGCCCACCTCCAGCACGTTGCTCCGCTGCGTCAGCGCGAGGGCGTCCAGGACGTGTCGGTACAGGTCCTGCTGGCTGCGGACGCGTTCCTGCTCGCCGAGCGGTCGGGACAGGTCCACGGCCCGCCAGTAGCCGAAGTTGATGAAACCGCCGCTGAAGATCGGCTCGCGACTGAGGTCCGCCGGACCGTACGTCTCGCGCACCGCGGGGCGCATCGTCGGGCTCGTCCCCTGGACACCGTCGGCCACCCTTGCCTCCTCGAATCCGGCTCTCCCCAATCTCCCCATCATGCCCGGATCTCGCGACCGCACCCCCGGGATCCGGACAGCGGCGCCGAGTTGGACGCGTCAGCGGCGCGGGCAGTCGGTACGGGCCTCCGCGGCGGTCTTCAGATCGCGCAGCCAGGCTTCGAGGCCCTGGCGCAGGACTTCCGTCGCGAAGGAGACGTTCTGCTCGACCAGGGGCCCGGCGTGTGTCTCCTCGGTGCTGACCCGAACACCGCCCTTGACCTTGGTGAAGGTCCACACGTGCACGCCGTCGATGCGCAGCCCCTCGCCGACCGCGGGGCCGGTCCAGCGGATGCAGGAGTTCCGCTTGACCTGCTCGACGGTGGAGGTGATGTCCAGGCTGGGGGCGGGCGTGACCGGGTTGGGCGGCACCGGGGTCGTCCAGCGGAACGCCGTCCCCTTGCGGAAGGGCCCGTCGTCGAGGCGCTGCATGGACGTGACGTGCTGCTGCCAGGAAGGCCAGCGCTCCACGTCGGTCTGGAGCTTCCAGATGACGTGCAGCGGGGCGTCGATCACGGTCTCGGTGCGGTAGCGGACCGGGGCTTTGGCGTCGACGCCCTCCCCGCGGCAGGTGAGGGACGCCGAGGGCTGGGACGCGGCGGACTGGGACGGGACGGCGCCGGCGGGTGCGGCGGCGGTGCCGAGGAGGCCGGCGGCGACGAGCGGGACGGTGAACAGGGCGGCGCGGGTGCTGTGGCTGCGGGCGACGGACATGGCGATCTCCTGGTCGAGTCATGGGCGGGCAGGGCGCTTTGAGCGCCCGCCAACCTGGGGCGTTAGAAGCTCTTCGTTGCGTTAGAAGTTATAACTCGATGAGGAGTGCCTGGGCAAGCCTTTAAGTGATAACCTCTAACGAAACTTTTGAGCTCTAGCTGAGAGGATGAGGCGGTCCATGACGGAACCGGGCACGAGGACCCCGCGGGAGCGCTATCGAGCCCAGGTGCGCGCGGAGATCAAGGAACGCGCCTGGCAACAGATCGCCACGGCGGGTGCGTCCGCGCTCTCCCTCAACGCCATCGCCAAGCAGATGGGCATGAGCGGGCCCGCGCTCTACCGCTACTTCGCCAGCCGCGACGAGTTGATCACCGAGCTCATCCGGGAGGCGTACGGAAGCCTCGCCGCCACCTTGCGCACGGCCCGGTCCGCCGGCGCCGACCTGGCCCGACTGGCGTACGAGCTACGGGAGTGGGCCCTGGCCGACCCCCAGCGCTACCTCCTCATCTACGGCACCCCCGTCCCCGGCTACCGCGCGCCCGAAGAGCTGACCGGCGTCGCGTCCGACACCATGGCGACCCTGCTCGACGCGTGCGCCGCACACGAGTGGGACGGCGACGGGACGCCGTTCGCCGTCCACCTCGAAAGGCACCGCGGGTGGGCCGACGACCACCCCGCCCCCGCTGCCACCCTCCACCGGGCCCTGACCTTCTGGACCCGGCTGCACGGACTGCTGTCCCTGGAACTCGCCGGACACTTCACCGGGATGCGCTTCGATCCCGCCCTGCTCTACGCGGCCGAAGTGGACGAGCTGCTGGCGCACCGCCGCACCTGACGCGGGCCTCCTCCCGTACCCCGGCGCTCACGTCGGGGCGTGCGGGATGACGCCGGCGTCCCGCAGATCGGACCACAGCCGATCGGGAACGGGACGGGCGAGCAGGGCGGCCGAATCCTCGATCTCCTCCGGTGACCGCGCCCCGACGACGACCGCCGCCACGGCCGGGTGCGTGAAGGGGAACTGCAACGCAGCGGCCGTCGGCGGGACGCCGTGGTGCGCACACACCTCGTGGACGGCCCGCACCCGGGCGGCCAGGGCGGGCGGTACGTGCTCGTGTCCGTGGGGCGCGCCCGGACGGGGGTCGACGAGCAGCCCGGACTGCAGGACGCCGGCCGCCAGGACCGCCACGCCCCGCTGCCGACACAGCGGCAGCAACTCGTCGAGCCCGGACTGGTCGAGCAGGCTCCACCGGCCGGCCAGCATCACGCAGTCCGGCCCGGGCGCCGGCGCCTCGCGCAGGAAGCGCACGGCCACGTCGGCGTGGTTCACCCCGAGCGAGACGGCCCCGATGACGCCGGCGCGGCGCAGGTCGTCCAAGGCGCGGTAGGCGTCGCCGACGGCGCGGGGGAAGTCCTGCTCGGGGTCGTGGACGTGGAGCACGTCGACCCGGTCAAGACCCAGGCGCTCCAGGCTCTGGTGCAGCGACCGGATCACCCCGCCGTACGAGTAGTCCAGGCGCGCCCCCAGGCCCGCCGGCGCCTCGGCCCAGATCGGCTGGGTGTCCGGCCCGCCCGGCTCGACGAGCCGCCCCACCTTGGTGCACAGCACATAGGCGTCGCGCCGCTCGTCGCCGAGCGCCGCGCCCGTACGGGTCTCGGAGAGCCCGTACCCGTACACGGGCGCCGTGTCGAAGAGTCGTATGCCCAGCTCCCGGGCGCGGCGGACGGTCTGCACGGCCCGTTCGTGCGCCACCGCCCGGAACAGGCCGCCGATGGAGGCGAGTCCGAGGCCGAGCCGGCTGACCGTCAGACCGGTCCGGCCGAGGGGGATCGAGTCGTCTGCACGCATGGGGCTCCTCACCGAAGGATGACGCGGACCTGCGGACGCGGCATCCACCATCGGCGATGTCCGCCGCCGACCGCGACCCCCGCGGCGCTCCCGAGGCGGCGGAGTCCTCGCCCCCGTCAGCGGTGCGCGGGCAGCGGGACGCGCCACACCAGGCGGGTGCCGCCCGAGGTGCGTCGGGCCACCGTCAGCGTGCCGCCGAGGCGTTCCGCGCGTTCGGTGAGGTTGCCCAGGCCGCTGCGGCGGCGGCCCTTCGGGGGTGCGATGCCCACGCCGTCGTCCGTGACTTCGACGGTCAGGGCCCGGTCGCGGACGATCAGCGCGGCCTCGGCGCGCGAGGCCCGGGCGTGGCGCGCCACGTTGGCGAGGGCCTCGGTGAGGACGGCGGGGACCTCGTCGGCGACGGTGGCCGGCACATCGGTGTCGATCAGGCCCTCCATCCGCAGCGCGGGCGCGAACCCGAGGGTGCGCGCCGCCTGTTCGAGGGTGTGCACGGCGCGGCGCCGCAGGCCCTGCGCGCCCTGCGGCGACTCCCGCTCCCGCAGCCCGAAGATCGTGGAGCGGATGATCCGGATGGTGTCGTCGAGGTCGTCCACGGCCCGGGTGAGCCGCTGCACCCCCTCGGGACGGTCCACGAAGCGACGGGTGCTCTGGAGGGTCATCCCGGTGGCGAACAGCCGTTGGATCGCCAGGTCGTGCAGGTCGCGCGCGATGCGGTCGCGGTCGGCGAGCAGCGCCATGCGCTCGGCGTCGCGGCGTCGTGCCGCGAGCTCCAGCGCCAGCGCGGCCTGCCCGGCGTAACCGGACAGCGGGGCGGTCTCGGCGTCGGCGAACGGCGGCCGACCGGACCGGCGGACCAGCAGCAGCACTCCCAACTCGCCGCCGTCGGTGCCGACCGGGACGGCGACGGCAGGGCCGAAGCCCCGCCACCGCTCGGCCCCGGCGCTCTCCCGCGGATCGTCGCAGAGGTCGGGCGTGGTCAGGGCGGCGCGGGCGGCGAGCGCCGCGGCGGCCAGGGTCCCCGTCCGGGGCGGCACCCGGTCCCGGTGGGCGCGGGCCCCTTCGCCGAGCACGACGGCGGTCCGGGGCGTCCCGTCGTCCCCGGTCAGCTGGAGCACCGCCAACTCGCTGCCGGTGATCTCCCGGGCGTGCCCGGTCATCGCCTCCAGGACCTCGGCCTCCGGCGCCCCCGACAGCAGCGCGCTGGTCACCTCCGCCCCGGCCGCCAGCCAGCGTTCCCGCAGTCGCACCTCCTCGTACAGGCGTGCGTTCTCCACCGCGAAACCGGCGGCGACGGCGAGCGTCGACAACACGGCCTCGTCCTCCGCGTCGAAGGCTGCGCCACCGCGCTTGCCCGCCAGGTACAGATTGCCGAACACCTCGTCGCGCACCCGGACCGGGACGCCGAGGAAGGACCGCATCGGCGGATGGCCGGGCGGGAAGCCGGCGGACGCCGGATGGGTCGACAGGTCCTCCAGCCGCAGCGGCTCGGGACGGCGGATCAGCTCCCCGAGCAGGCCGTGCCCCAGCGGCGGAGCACCGATCGCCGCGACGGTCGCCCCGTCGACGCCCACGGTGAGGAACTGGGACAGCCGCTGACCGCCCGTGCCGGGCCCGATCACGCCGAGCGCGCCGTACTCGGCGTCCACGAGGGTGACCGCTGCCTCGACGATGCCGTGCAGGACCTGCGTCAGATCCAGCCCCCGGCCCACCGACATGACCGCGTCGAGGAGCCCGTCGAGGCGATCGCGCGAGCCGCGTACCTCGTCGATGCGCGACTGGAGTTCGTCCAGCAGTTCGTCGAGGCGCAGCCGTGGGCGCCTGGGCCCCTCGCCTTCTTGGTCGCCCATGCCACCCTTCGCCCCTCGCGCCGCCCGCGTCCGCCCCGGTCGCGGGGCACGTGCACCGTATCGTCCAGCCGAACGAGCGTGCCCGGTGGGGCCGTTGGACCCCGGTCGCTGCCCGCTCGGCCCCTGCGCCGCACGGCGGCCCGCGGAGATCCTGAAGGGGCCGCTTTGGGCACCGCCACCGAGGAGGACCCCCGATGAGCACCCCGACGACCACGATGAGCGCCCTGTCGACGGAGCACCGCTCCCAACTGACCGACGCCTCTTACGAGGTGCAGTTCGCGCAGGGCGAGCGCCTCTTCGACGAAGGGGACCGGGCGGACCGCTTCTGGGTGGTGCGCACCGGGCTGGTCACCCTCGACATCCGGGTGCCCGGCCGCCGCCGCTCGCCCGTCCTGGAGTCGCTGGCCCACGGCGAACTCGTCGGCTGGTCCTGGATGTTCCCGCCCGGCGTGTGGCACCTGGGTGCGGAGGCGATGACCCCGGTGCGGGCGCTGGAGTTCGACGCCGTACGGGTGCGGCGGATGTGCGAGGCCGACCCCTGGTTCGGCCACGAGGTCGCCATGTGGGTCGGTGCGGTGCTGGCCCACCGCCTCCAGGCGGCGCGCGGCCGACTGCTGGACCTGTACGGCTCAAGCCGCGCCCACTGATCCGCCACGGGGGCCGTTCGGCCCCTGTCGCCACGGGCCCGCGCACGGCAGGCTCGTGGGGTGACACCGTTCTTCCTCCAGGAGCCACCGCCGTGACCGCTGTCAGAGCCTTCTCCGCCGAGCGTCCCATCCGGGTCCTGCTCCTCGACGACCACGAGGTCGTCAGGCGCGGAGTGAACGACCTCCTCGACGCCGAGCCGGACATCGAGGTCGTCGGGGAGGCCGCCACGAGCGAGCAGGCCCTGGCGCGCGGCCGGGCGCTGCGGCCCGACGTCGCCGTCCTCGACATCCGACTCCCGGACGGCGACGGGGTCACGGTCTGCCGGGAGTTGCGGTCGCAGATCCCGGGCATCGCCTGTCTGATGCTGACCTCGTTCGACGACGACGACGCGCTGCTGGACGCCATCATGGCGGGCGCGGCCGGGTACGTGCTCAAGCAGATCAAGGGCTCCGACCTGCTGGCAGCGGTACGGACGGTGGCCTCGGGACAGTCGATGCTGGACCCGGCGACCACGGCCCGGCTGATGGACAGCCTGCGAGCCCCCGCCGCCCCGGTCGACGACGGGCGCCCGCAGGGCCTCACCGAGCGCGACTGGCAGCTCCTGGCGTTGATCGGCGACGGTTTGACCAACCGTGAGATCGGCCGTCGTCTGCACCTGTCGGAGAAGACGGTGAAGAACCGGGTTTCGCGGCTGCTGGCGACGCTCGGTGTCGAGCGGCGCATCCAGGCGGCCGTGCTCGCGACGCGGTTCCCACCGCCCGCGTGAACACGATCGCGCAGGCCGTGCCCGTGACGCCGCTCGCTCACGGGGGCGCCCCGACGCGTCGTGGTGGGTCGTGCTTCCCTGCGGCTTGGGACGTGGCCGCCGTTTCCCTGCGGGAGCGTTGGTCTCCGCGGCCCGGCGGCGGGCTAGTCGCGCAGTTCCCCGCGCCCCTCAAAGCCCACGCCCTGCGGGCGTAGGACCAAGCCCGTACCGACCCTCAGATGACCGAGAGGCGGAGCGAGACAGGTGACGCTGGGGGTCCCGCAGGGCACAGGGGGCGAAACTGCGCGAACCACCCACCCACCGGGCCTCAGGCGCCATCGCTCCATACGTGCCACGGCACTACAGCGCCTGCCAGGGCAGAAGGGCCACGCGGGACCCGGCGGACATGCACTAGCGCATTGCCGGAGGCAACGGGCTAAGGGCTGTCCCGTAATCCCTGGCGGGCGCGCGACGACAGCTCCGGCCCTCCCCCTGTGCCCTGCGGGCACGGAGGGACCCCCCGCCGCGTTGTCGGAATCACCGCATGCATCCAGTATGCGGTGACCCCTCCGCCTTGTGATGCACCGCATCTGACGCCGCGCGCTGATCCACCAGGGATTACGGGACAGCCCTTACTGATCTTTTCGTAAGTTCGGTGGGTGTGGTTGTCGTGTGGGTGGGAGGCTTTCGGGGTGGCATATCAAGCGTCGTTCTCTGCGGTCGGCTCC
>NZ_JBEYTZ010000026.1:0-128167 GCF_040643215.1 Streptomyces sp. NPDC047315
GTTTGAACTCCGCTGCTGCGTTCCGTTGCGGATGGTTCACGTACAGGCAGTCGAGGGCTCCCAGGACGCCGCCGAGCCCGTGCCGGGCGTGCTCGATGACGAAGGCCCGCTCCTGGGCGTCCAGATGGTCCGCTGCGCGGTACGGAGAGGGGCGTCGGTGGTAGACCGCCCGTACGTCGCCGAGGTCAAGGGCGCGGCCGTTGACCGCCAGGCGTCCCCTCCACTCGTGCCCCATTGCTGCACGTGCCGAGAACGTCACGGAATCCGCGCCCGGGTCGAACCGCACGACGGGGACCCGTCGCTCGTTCAACTCGCGGATCACGTAGTCGGAGGTGGGGTCGGCGGGCTCTGTGAGGACCAGGACGGGGTGGAGGGAGATCACGTTCAGTTCTGTGCCTGGTCCGCTTCTGAGCGCTGATCGTGGTCCTGATCCTGCGTGTTCGGGCTGGCGCCATCACCGGGGTTGGTTCGGGTTCCGGTCTCCACGGCCTTGTGGGTGGAGTGCTTCCCCATCTCCACAGGACGCCCCAATGCGTCTTGGTAGATCGCGACCTGAGTTCTCGGGTCGAGACCCACGAACTCCGCCGCCTCCGTGCCCACGTTCGGATAAGGCTCCATACGAGTCAAACCCCATGGAATCATGCGATTAATCATCTATACCCTTCCGTTCTTGGGAGGCACAGTGTCCCGCCTCACCCCGCATACCGGACAGTGAGCAACCAGCCAGATGCGTACGCCCCCCAGCTCGCGAGCTGGGGGGCGTACGCGCGGATGGCGTCGCGCGGTCCGCCGTCGCGGCCGGGCCGGGCGGGCGCCGGGAGCCTCCAGGGAATGCCGGAGGCGAGTCGTATCCCGAGCGCGTGAGGAGGAACCCAACCCGCCGGGCGGGTAACGATGTCTTACCCATGCGGGTAAACGGCTGTTACCTTTCGGTCGTTGGGGGCGACGCCGTCCCCGGACGCCCCTTTCTCCTGCCCAGGGAGCAGCACGTGCCACAGCGCCCCGCCCCGCTCGACCACGCAGCCCGAGTCCTCGCTGAGACCGATCCGGTCCGGCGCTTCCATGCGGCCGAGGCCGCCGCCGAGGCCGCCGCCGCCCCCTACAAGCAAGCGGCGGCCCAGGCGATCGAGGACCTGATCGCCCAGCACGACGGGAACGTCGCCGCCGCCGCTCGCGAACTCGGCTTTGAGAGGCAGACCCTCTACGCGAGGCGCAAGCGCTCCACAGCCCAGGGAGGCGACAGCGCCCGCCCGCGCGTCGCCCAGGCGCAGCCCGCTCTGAACTTCGACAGCCCGGAGGCGGCCCGAAACGCGCTGCTGGACTGGGAGCTGCGCCAGCGGGATGTCACCGACCAACTCGACGTGCTCCTCCTCGGCGCGCTCGCCGCCGGCGTCGAACCCGTCGACATCTCCGCGGACAGCGGTGTCGGGCTCGACACGCTTCGCCGGATCCGGCCCGGCGGAAACATCACCATCTCCAAACTCGACCAGTTCGGGGAGGAGGTGGAGGACTTCGCCCGAGCGATCGCCGCGCGGTCCTTTGCCCTGAACGCTACGGCCACCACGTCCACGGAGCGTGCAGCCGCCAGGATCTGGGGGCTGGCGCGCGAGCACATCGTGACCAACGTCGCTCCCCTGGCCCTCGTACCGGCCCTCGGCATCCGCAGGGAGGACTTCGCCAACGAAGAGGACTACGTCGACGCCGTCTTCAACCGCGAGCCGACCGAGGAGGAGAAGGCCGCAGAGCAACGCGAACCGACCGAACTGGCCGCGATCGCGGGTGCGGACGCCTGGCTCGCCGCCACCTACCTCCTTTACCGCCGCTTCGCTGACGGGCCGCCCCGCACCGGCCAGGACCCCGACGAAGCCGCCGTCGGCGTCGCGGTGCGCGGAGCGTACGGCGAGCTGGCCGACGCGATCCTCCACCTGCGCACCACCGGCCAGGTCCCGCCCACGCTCACCGCGGCGGCATCATGACCTCCACCACCGGCGCGGCCATCGTCACCGGCTCCGACATCAACGCCGTGGCGAAGCTGGATCCCCGCAGGGCCATGTACAGGCTCTTCGAGGCCCCCGACTCCCGCCTGATCGCACACATGAACTCCAGGGACCACGCTGCGGTCTGCGCGGTCCTCACCTGGAGCCGGAACTGGGACTCGGGCGAGGAGCGGCTCCTCCGCGTCCTGCACGCGGTCGGCCGCGGCTCCCTGCGGCTCGGCGCGGTGCACCTCGCCGGCGAGGTGGCCTCCCGCTGTCTGCACCGCCACCTCGTCCGCCAGCACGGCCCCTACGGACTCGAACCGCTCACGGCCGCCATCACCACCCTGTGGCCCCTGCCCGGAGAGCGAAGCCCCCACGTCGACAGGCACCCGGCCGGGGCGCTCCACCGCCTGACGTCCGGCCCGCTCAAGGACCTCCTCAAGCCCTCCGACATCCAGGCCCTGCTGCTCCTCGCCCGTGCCCTGCCCGACGGCGGGGGCGATAAGGAGCGGAAGCTCACGGCCCTCGCCCGGATGTGTGAAGTCCTCGCCCGCACAGGCAGGCTCGACCGCGACGACCTGACCGCCGTACGGGACCAGATCTTGGACGCCCGCACATCCGCCCAGCGCCGCCCCGACGTCGAGCAGGGCCCGCACGACGACCAGTTGCCGCCCTGAGCGCCCGCGAACACCACCGCCGTACAGGGCACATGCGTGCGCCCCCAGCTCTTGAGTTGGGGGCGCACGGCGAGGGCAGTCAAGGGGATGAGGGGGTCGTCCCCACCGCGTGAGGCTCGAACCGTGGCGGTGGGGACCGAACCTCTGGAGGTTCGACGGTATCACCTGAGAGCCGCGTGCTGGGAACCCGCTGCGTGCGCCCCCAGCCGCGGCTGGGGGCGCACTCGCTGTACCGCTCTTCGTAGCGGCAGGTACCGTTCTGAGTGTCGAGGTCAGAACGGAGCCTAAGTATGCCCTTTCCTGCCACTGATCACATTGGTTCTCGGGTAAGGATCGCTCGAAACGCCGCAGGACTGTCCCAGGTCGAACTCGCTGACTTCCTTGACCGCTCGGAATCTTGGATGGCCAGCATCGAGGCTGGTCGTCTGCAACTCGACCGCTACTCGATCATCCACGCCATCGCGGAGCAGTGTGACGTGGATGTCGTCTGGCTGTTGGGCCAGCCCTACCGCCTCCGGCGTGGAGGGGGTGCCCTCGCTCACGCCCATGTTCCCGCCATCCGCACAGGACTGCGCCGCTCCTCGCTCATCCTGTCCGGCCATCCAGGACTGGCTCCGCACAGTGCGCCGCCCAACATGCAGATGATGCGCGGGAACTCGACGGAGGCAAACAGGGAGCGCCAGGCCGCCGACCTCCCCGGGCTAGCCACCCGACTGCCTGCCATGGTGGAGGACCTGAACGCCGCGCTCCTTACCACCGACGGGCCGCAGCGCGACGAGGTGCTTCGGCTGCTGGTCGATGCCACCCGGACAGCCCGAATGTGCCTCAACCAACTCGGATATCCAGACCTCGCATGGGCATCAGCGGAGGTCGCCGCAGGCGCCGCAACGCTGCTCGACGACCCCCTCCTGAAGGCCGAGGTCGCGTGGGATCGCTGCGGCGCGATGCTCCACCAGTCCTCCCTGCTGGACGCCGTCGTGGTCGCTGATGCAGCACTCCGCGACTTGGAGCCGATCGCCGCGTCCCCTCAGGCGCCGGAGAAAGCACTCTCTCTACGGGGCGCACTTCATCTACGGTGTGCAGTCGCCTTCGCCCGCGGCACGCGGAGCGATGACGCGTGGGCTCGTATCGGCGCGGCCTTGGAGGACACAGACCGGCTAGGGCCCGGCTTCTACGACGTGGACTCGCACACAGTCTTCGGACGGGGCACCGTGGCAGTACATGCCGCTGAGGTTGGCGTCGAGGTTGGGCAGCCCGATGCTGGTCTGAACAAGGTGCCGGACGCTGACTGGCGAGACGTCCCGAGCAAGGAACGCCGCGTGCACTACCAGATCGACGAAGCACGTGCGCTTCACCGGATGGGCCAAAGTGGCTCGGCCGTGGTGAAGCTCCGTGCAGCCGCCAGTTCGGCCCCTGCGTACGTCTTTGGCGATCCCATGGCTCGTGCTGCCGTGGCGGACATGGCGGTCAAGGGGGTTCCCTCGCAGGCATCTCAGCTCGCGTTCCTGGTGCGCAACATGGAACTCGTGCACTAAAGCCGCAGGTCATCGCCGTCACTCGAAAGAGCCCCTAGAAAAACTAGGGGTTGCCTCGCCGCTCCTCGGTCACTCTCGATGCGTCACCCTCCGCATCTGATTGATCATCAAGAGGAGCGGCCATGGGGCCGATCGACTTCATCACGCGGGCGAACGCCGCGCGCTCTTACAGCACTCGGCGGCACCGTCGCGGAGCCGTACTCCGCGATACCCCAATCACTCCGTTCCTGGTGTTCCCGCGTGGCGGGCCCTCACGTCATGAGGCGGCTGGTGAAGCCGGCGTCGACGAGGGCTTCGTAGGCGGAGTAGACGTCGTCGGGGACGTCCTGCTCGATGGCGAAGCCGGCCCCTGGGTACTCGATCACGCGCTGGAGATCGCCCACAAGCATGTCCACCACCAGCTTCCCGTCGCCGATCGCTTCGACGTAGTCCTCCAAGGCCAGGGACTCCGAGGCACAGACCGCCTCCACCTCCGGCCACACCTTCCGGACGGTCGCGTACGCGCGGCGCTCCATGTACGGCTTCGTCACCAGCAGCACGGTGGCGGGGTGGATGCCGGCCTGGTCCAGCAGGGCGCGGCTGAAGGCCACGTTCTCCCCCGTGTTCGTCGCGTTCGGTTCGACGAGGACGGCATGGTCGGGGACACCGAGGCTCAGGGCGTGCTCGCGGTAGTGGACGGCTTCCCCGCGTGGGAACCGTTGCGCTGTGGTGGGGCTGTTGCCGCCGGTGAACACCAGGAGCTTGGTGAGGCCCTGGTGGTAGAGGTCGGCGGCGGTGGTGGCAACGCCGAGGTCGTGGGAGCCCAGCCCGATCGCGACGTCCGCGGGGCGGAGCTGGTGGCCTATCTGGTGGTAGTCCCAGATCAGGCGGGCCTGCTTCCGTTGGGCGTCGGTGATCGTCTCGGTGCTGCTGGCCACGGGGGTCCTTCGTCAGGGCGGTTAGGGTCGGGGGCCGCTGAGGGCTCCGATGCGGATGCTATCGATGGCCACGAGTTGGTGCCGCAGCCCGACGCGGGCGGCGGTGTGGGCGGCGGAGTCCAGGACGCGCAGGCCCTCGTCGCGGGTGGCTGGGTCGCTCGTGAGGATGTGTCCGTAGGCGGTGTCGAGCCGGACCTGCGGCAGGGGCGCGTCGGGGCGGGCGGTCGATCGGGCGATGCCGATGCAGTGCAGGGCGGCGGTCAGATCGCCGGCGCCGCGGTGGGCGAGGGCGAGTTTTTGGTGAGCGACCGTCCAGTCCTCCGGCTCGTCCAGGGCGTCGAACGCGCGCGCGGCGTCGCTCATGACGTGGACGGCATGAGCGTTCTCGCCGGCTTTGCTGAGCGCGGTGCCCACCCACAACTGGGCGCGGGCCTGGTCGCGGGGCGAGAGGCGGGCGTCGGCGGCCAGGCCCTCGTACTGGCGGGCTGCCGCGGTGAGCTGGCCGGACATCTCCACGGTGACGGCGAGGGACAGATCGATCTGCGCGACCCGGCGGGGGATGTCGAGTTGCCCGTAGAGGGATCGGGCGGTGGTGTAGTCGGCCGCGGCGGAGAGCGGGCCGAGCACGGCGCCCTGATCGCGCTTCAGGTCGCCCAGCAGGGTGGTGGAGCGGGCCAGCAGGTACAGGCCGCGGTCGTCCAGCGTGCTGGCGGGAAAGCGGTGGGTCCACCGGCGGATCAGGCTGTCGGCGAAGGTGAAGTCCTGCCGGGCCAAGGCGATGGCGGTGCGGTCGAGATCGTCACTCCACGATTCCAGCTCCGCGCCGGATGCCTTGCTCAACGCCACGCGCCCGCCGGCGGGCGTCTCGCGAGCGAGTATCGCTTCGAACAGCTCGTGGGTGGCGGCATCCGCGCGAGCCAGCGCCGTGTCCAGGATCGCCTGCGTGTCAGGGCGGGGCACGACGTCGCCTCGGAGCTTTTCCCACTTGGAGACCGTCCGGGGCGCGACCCCCAGGTAGGGGGCGAAGTCGCGCAGGCTCATACGCAGGGCACGTCGCAGTGCGCGTGCTTCCGCTCCAGTCCACTCGTGCACGGTCGCCATGTCACGCTCTCTCGCCTCGATTCCGGCCATGGAACCACGCGCTCCAGCGCGACGGTCCGCAAAGTACAGCAGGAGTGCAGCAGCAGTTCATTGGCCGCCCGGCCGCCCAAGTCCACGCTGGGTCACCTCTCCTTCAGCCGGCGTGAGGTGGTCACCGTGGAAGCGCTCACCGAACAGCGCATCGTCCCTCGGCCGGTCGTCTACGGATTCCTCCGGCTGCCCGCCGGCGCCCTGCCGCGCGCTGACGCCCTGCGCCACGCCCTGACGGCGTACTGCGCACGTCACGAGCTGGCCCTGAGCGGCGTCTTCACCGAGCACACGACGTCGGACGCCGGCCCTGCGGCATTCACGGCCCTCCTGGACGCTTTGACGGTCCCCGGCGGGTACGGCGTCGTCATCCCCTCGCCCGCGCATCTCGGCCCGCGCCAGCAGGCCAGTGCCCGAGCCGACGAGATCCGTCGGACAGGCGCGGTGGTCATATCCCTGCGCGACAGCGCACAGTCCCCTCCCCCTCCCCTGCCGCGACCCGCCCGGAGGTACGCGATGCCCGCCGTTCAGTCCCCGCCGCTGCACGAACTCCATGCCCAATTCCCCGCCGCCCGCGTCGAAGTCCGGCGGATGCGTGTGATCGCCAAAGAGCGTGCGCGCGAGTGGGGCTTGGACAGCGAAGCCGTCGACGACATCGTGCTCGCCGTGTCCGAGCTGGTGACGAACGCGATCCAGCATGTGGGGCTGCCCGGTCACCTCCACATCACGCACTACGCCGTAAAGGTGCGGGTCGAGGTCGAGGACGGCAGTCCGGCGACGCCCCCGCTCGCGGCCAGGACCGTCAGTACCAGTCAGGAGCGGGGGCGTGGTCTCCCGATCATCGACAAGCTCTCGGAGAAGAACTGGGGCGTCAGGCCCGGCCGAAACGGGAAGACGACCTGGTGCGAGATCGAGCTCCTTGCGGGCGGTGTCACCCGGTGACGGTAATGACCCTCAACGCCGCGTTAGGGCCCGTGGCAGCGGAGAAGAACCTAGCCAGCCGAGCCCTGCCGTACGTGCTCCGACACCACGCCGACAAGGCGCTCCGCTCGGTCTACCTGGAGCTTTGTGAGGACTTGGAGCGCGTCCTCGCCCCCAACGCGGAGTTGGACTCAGAGCAGGTCGAGGCCCTCACCGACCGGTTCCACCGGGTGGACAGGATGCTGCTGTGCGCCGCCTCGCACACCGTCGTCCACGAGGTGGGAACGCTGCTCCTCCTGCGGAGCCAGCGCCCGCGGCCGGAGGAACCCCTCACGCGTCGACTCGGGCACCTACGGCGGCTCGCGCTCGCCGTGCTCGGCGTCCTCGACGGCACTCCGCCGCCGCCCGACACCTGCGTGGTTCCCGAAGCCGGCGGTGAGCAGCCCCACCACGAGTACGAGGTGCCGCAGGAGAACCGTCCTGAGCGCGCCCCTCGCCACGACGATCGCGTCCACGGACACTGCCTGCGTCTACGGGCCGGGCGACCGCGAGGCGACGAGCCGCCGCGCAGCGATCCGGTGCCGCTCCAGCGTGCGCAGCCGCCCGACGTCATCGAGTTGCTGCTCCTCTGACTTTCCCTGACCGGTCACGCCGCGAGTCCCCTAGGGAACTCGCGCCCCTGGGCGTGGCCTTGGGGGATGCCGCGCGCCTTTGCTGAGGGTCGAAGGCGTGCGGCGTCGCTCCCGTTCCCGCACGGGCGGGAGCCCCCGGCCGCCGTGTGCCGCGAAGGCGCGGCGGTCGGGGCGCCCCAGATTTCCGTTGTCGACTGCACGACCTGGAAGGTTTCTCGTTGAACGCCCGATCGCGCCTTTCCCGCCGCCTGCCGCGGCCTACCCGGTTTCCGTGGGTGGCCGCGGGGAGTCAAGAACGGCTGCTGACGCCCCGTCTACGTTTGGCCCCCGGCCGGCGCCCGGGGATCGCGTATGACGTCGAGGCCGCCGGAGATCGGGACGAGTGGGGGGCGCTCCTGCACCCTGGACGCCTCGCTGCGCGGGGGGAGCGCGGGGAACCGCTGTACAGCACGATGAACTTGGTGCGGCAGCGGCGGGCGATGGTGGACGAACTCTGCCAGGTCTGCGGGGGCCCGGCCGGCGCCAACGAGTTGGGGGTGCTGTGGCTGCTGGACGACACGGTCGACGGCCGTAAGCCCGGCTGGCCGGAGGGCGAGGTCACCATGCACCCCCCGGTGTGCTTGCCGTGCGCGCCGGTCGCGGCCCGGGAGTGTCACGGCATGCTCGACGGGTACACCGCGGTCCGCGTGCGTGAGCCCCAGTTGTACGGCTACTACGGGGACCTCCACCGTGCGGGTATGGGCCTGGCGGGGCCGGTGCCGGTGGTCGCGGAACGCGGGGTGGTGGTGGCGTTCACGGATCAGCGGTTGCCGTGGCTGCTGTGCGCGCAGTTGGCGGTCCGGCTGACCGGGTGCACGGTCGTCTCCCTTGACGAGGAACTCGCCGCGGGAGTGGGCCAGTGAACGCCCTCGTTCTTCAACCGTCTGTGCTGGAACTGCGCCCCCGGGTTGCGCGGGTCTACGAGCACCTGCTCGGCGGCACAGAGGCGTACGAGTGTGACCGGGAGGTGGCCCGGGAGCTGCGCGCGGTCGCGCCGTGGGTCCGTGACGCGGCGCGGATCAACCGCGCGCACCTGCCGTTCGCGGTGCGGACGGCGGTCGAACTGGGGGTTCGGCAGGTGCTCGACCTGGGCTGCGGTCTGCCCCACACGGTCGGCAACGTGCACGAGATCACCGGCGACCTCGTCCCCGCGTCCCGGGTGGTGTACGTGGACCACGACCCGGACACCTGGCCGCAGGCCCGCACGCAACTGGACGACGGGCCGCCGCACTACGCCACCCCGCTCCAGGCCGACGTCCTGGCCATGGGCCGGCTCCTGGACCAGGTCGCGGAGCTGGACCAGGTCGACCTGGCCGAGCCGACCGCGGTGATCGCTCACGACGTGCTGCCGTGGAACGGAGACGACGACGCGGTCTGGGCTGCGATGGCGGCGCTGCGGGAGCGACTGCCCGTCGGCAGCGTGCTGTCGATCACCCACGCGTCGTCCGGCCGCTGGCACCCGAGCACCATGCCCCGGGTCGTCGAGGTCTACGAGCGGCACGGCATCGTCTTTCGGCCGCGAGCCCGGCAGGAGATCGCCGACCTGTTCGGGACCTGGATCCACCTCGGGCCCGGGCTGACGGCGACGGCGCGCTGGCACGCCGACCACCCGTGGTCCGCCCGGCACCCGAGGCTGTCGGCCGCATACGCCGGCATCGCCATCAAGGCACGGCCGTAGTCCGTAGTCCCCTGCCCTCCGCTTCTTCCTTCCTCCTCGTTGTCCTGATCTGTTGGGAGTCATTGTGGCCAAACTCTGGTCCCACTCGCGGGCCCCTGTCGTGCCTGACCTCGTGGTGTCGATCCTCGGTCCGCCGGGCATCGGGAAGCGTGCCCTCGCCTCCACCCTGGCCGACCAGTGCCAAGCGCCGGTGTTCCGTCTGGACGAGGCCGCCAGCCGCGATGCGAGGTCATTCCCCACGCTGGCCCGCGAGCTGGACGAGGCGCAGAAGTCGGGAGCTGGTGTTCCCAACCCGCTGGCCTGCGCCTTAGCGGCCAACGCGATCGACGCTGCTCGCGACCGGATGGTGCTCCTGGACGACTACCCCAGGTGCCTGTCGCAGGCGCGCAACCTGCGCCGGAGCGTGAGGCGGGCGAACCGTTCGCTGATGGTCGTCCAGTTGACCGCGACGCCGGCAACGCTCGCCGACCGGAGGCAGCGTCAGCAGGAGAACGCCGGCTCGACAACGGCGACCGGCCGCAGGAGCGCTGGCTGGAGTCGAGCCGATGAGATCCGCGCGGGGCGGTACAAGCAGCACACAACGGAAATGCGCGTGGCCCTCAGCGCCAGCGAGGGAGGCTGGTACGAGGTCGCAACCGATCCCGGAACTCCCAAGCTGGACGCCGTGGTGCTGGCGCTGATCGCGTTCGGGAGCCGCTGCTCATGACCACAGCCCCGCACCACGTCCCCCGAACGAAAGCTGCTGGACGACCTCCTGCTACGGCACCCGGGCCGGGCGGGCGACCTGCTGACGGCCGTCGTCAACGAGCTGGCGGCGCTGAACGATCTACCGGAGGCGAAGCCGCTCATCCGAGAAGCGGGGACGCCCAAGTACCTGGTGACGAACGCCTTCGCCCGCAGCTTCCCGCAGGACGCGATGGAGGGGGCGCCGGCGCCGCTCGGGGATCTCCTCGAGGTAGTCGGCCGGCTGCGCCCTCTCGTGCAGGGGCACACGCCCGCCGGCGACGACGTCGTGGTGTACGGGGATCTGACGCCGGAGCACATCGTCGCCACCGGGAGCGCCGGCCGGCCCACGTTCCTCGACCCCGCGCTGTCGATCGGCCCCGTGGTGCTCGACGTCGCCCGCCTGGTCTCCCGCCTCGCCCTCCAGGTGATGGCGGTGCGGCACCGCCACGCGCGGCGCATCTTCACCAGCGTGCACCAGGCCGCCGTCCTGCTGGCCCGCCGCCACGAGCACCCGACGGACTGGCTGCGCTCCCTCGCCCTGCTGTGGGCCGCGGACACCGTCACCTACCTCCACACCTGCCGCACCACGCCGATGGTGCTGCCGCAGCCGTACCAGGCCGAGGCGATCCTCAGCATCGAGCCAGCCGTCCTGGCGATGCTCGACCGCTCCGTCAGGGCCCTGGCCGTGTCCGACGGCGCCAAGGTCTGGAACCTGACGGTGGACTCCGCCATCCGGGCAGCGGGCCAGTGAGCCCACCGCGGCGCTCGGCGGGCCGATCACTCCCACCGCCTGCGGCCCCGACGAGGAACACCCACTCGCGCCAGGACCCAGCACCACCCCCATGGAGAAACCCGTGAACACCCTCATCCTGTCCCCCGCCGGCCCCATGGCGACCATCACCAGCCGCTCCCCAGCCATCGGCCAGTGGGCGGCGCGGCACGTCAGCCCCTGGTGGACCGTCGCACAGCACCGCGCGATCGACCCCGCCGGCGGGCCGCAGTTGGAGGCCGTCGTCGTCACCCGAGACGCCGTCGCCCCCGTCATAGAGAACGTCCTCAGCCACCCGAACCGCAGCACCGAGTACGCCGGCGACCTCCTTTACTACCGGCGCGACGACCACGAGGGAACGGTCACCGCGGCCCAGCCCAAACGCGGCCTGGTCTACCGCTACGAACAACACGCCCGCTGCATGACCATCGTCGGCTCGGACACGGTCACCGTCGCCAACGCCAGCGCCCGCCTCGCACGCGAACTCGTCCGCGCCCAGCTCCACAGCGCCGGCTGGCACCTCCTCCGCGCCTCCGCCGCGGTCGGCGACAAGGACCAGGCCATCCTCGCCCTCGGCCCCGCGGAAGTCGGCAAGACCACCACCAGCCTGCTGCTCGCCCGCGCCGGAAGGCAGCTCCTCGCCCCCAACCGCGTGTTCGCGCGGGTCCAAGACGGCCTGGTACGGCTGGTCCCGTGGCCGTCGACCGCCGCCATCGGCCTCGGCCTCCTCGCCTCCCTCGGGGCGTACGACACCGTCCGCGAACGCGTCCTGGACGGCGCCCAACTCCCCACCGCCCAGCCCCCCGCCGTCACCGCCGCCCTCACCTCAGGGTCCCGAGCCGCCTTGTGGACCGAGACCGGCACGGAGCTGAAGATGCGGCTCTTCCCCGACCAGATCATCTCCTGGCTCGGGTGCCACTTGGCGCGCGAAGGCTACGCCGCCCAAATCGTCTTCCCCAGCATCTGGCCGAACGCCCAGCAGCCCACGCTCGGCCCCGCCCCCCACGTCGAAGACCGTGACTTCCACACCCCCGGCGCCGACCGGTACCCCGACGTCTTCGGTCTCCTCCACCTCCCGGCCACCGCCGCGGCCGAACGCGAAGACCTCTGCGCCACCCTCAACACCCTGCCGCGCCACTCGGCCATCCTCACCCACGACTCCGCAGCGAACACCGCGGCCCTGGCGCAGCTCTGAGTCGACGACCGGCAACGGCAGGCCCCCGATAGGCCGCCACGATCACCCTCGCGGAACCGCACCAGTACAGAAACGCGCGCCGCCCCTGCCCCCGCCGAGAGCCACCGCGGCGCTCACAACCCACCGGACTCCCATGCCCAGAGCCCCACCGCACGCCTACGCCCCGTCCGGAAGCAGCAACCCCAATCGCAATGACTATCGAGAGGAACACCCGACCATGACCGCTCTCATCGAAACTCCGACGAGCCCTCAGCGACAGGCTGATCTCCTCCGCGACCTCGCCGGAGTTCTCGACCGCCACCCCCTCGGCCGTCACGTGCGCCTGGTCTTCGCCCACGAGGTTCCGTTTCTCGCGGACGACGAGATCCTGGTCCAGCAGGTGAACCCCGAGGCCCGGATCCTGGAACTTCACCCCGTCAAGAAGAGCGACGTCAGCCCTGACGACCACCTCTTCGCCCCCTTGGACCCTGCCGACACCGCCTGGGCCGAGTACGCCCTTGCCCCTCAGGCCACGAAGTACTTCCTCGTGGGCAAGGACCACCTGATGCACCCCGACGCCGCCTGACCGCTGCACCCGTCACCGGCCGACGCGACTACTCGGCCGAGTCCGCATAGAGCGCCGGCCACCTCCATAGGGGTGTAGCGATCTCGCGCGGATTCAACTACCGGGCCGGCCTCCACGATTCGGGGGCCGGCCCATCCAGGGAGACACCGTGAACACCCCCCGCTTGGCGTCCGACGTCGTCGCCCGCCTCGCAGCAGCCTGGATACCGAACGAAGGGACCCAGACGCCCGTCCACATCCCCAACCGTTTCGCCCCGTCGCACCTGGACCGCTTGTCGCTGCCCGTAGGAGCCGATCGCCCCCCGCATCAGCCGGTGGCCTTCATCGACAGCAACGCCCCCCAGGGCTTCCACCGCGAGATCACCCCCGACGCGATCGAGACCGCGGACCAAAACCGCGGGCACACCCGCGTGTACGAGAGCGTGGACGTGAGATCGGACGGGTGGCACAGCCAGGTCTCCACACACCTCGCCCGGATACTAAGGCGCCGAATCGCCGTTGCAGTTTACGAATCCCAAACAGGCGACCAGTCCCTGGGAAAACACCGCGACGCATGGGACGGGATCATCCTCCAACTACGCGGTGCCAAACGCTGGACGCTGTGGCCGGAACTGCAAGGCACCCCGAAGGAACTTTCCACCCACACCGGGGACATCCTCATCATCCCTCAGGGAATGCAGCACGACGTCACGACGCCACCTCACCCTGGCCATTCCCTTCATATCACCTTCGCTGTCACCCCCACCCCTCTCAACACCGCATCACATAACGCAACCCCGTAACCGCGCATGTGACCCGCCATTAGGAGAGTAGATGCCCAAGAAGAGCGATGAATTTACCATTATCACCTTCAACCTCGAACACGACGGCGGCCCCGACCAGGAGAACGGCGACTTCCCTCAGGCGTGGCACGACGCCCACAACGCCATGGCCGCACACAATCCTGACATCCTGCTGCGGCAAGAGACCACCTACAGTCGTGAAAACGATTGCCGGCGACTCAAGGCCGCAGGAGACGCTCTCGACATGAGGGGCTTCCTCGGGCAGAAAGGGTCGGGCCGGAACCCCACCGGACTCTTCATACAGAAATCCGGCGTCGTCATTGACGTCCCGGCGGAAGCATTTGAGGCGCCCTGTCACCACCCCTGGCGCACTCCTCCCACTCGGGCCCGAGTCCATCTCCCCGAAGTGCCGGAAACTCCCATCGACATCATGAGCTGGCACTTCGCCTTCACCGGGCCGGTGGGGCGTTCCCTGGAGATAGAGCAAGTCGTCG
This sequence comes from Streptomyces sp. NPDC047315, assembly GCF_040643215.1. Classification (NCBI taxonomy): domain Bacteria; kingdom Bacillati; phylum Actinomycetota; class Actinomycetes; order Kitasatosporales; family Streptomycetaceae; genus Streptomyces; species Streptomyces sp. NPDC047315. Next base: position 14,037 of record NZ_JBEYTZ010000026.1, read on the forward strand.
GCGTGGTCGACAAGGTAAAGAAGGGGCACTTCTTTATCGGTGGCGGCGACTGCAACGACTCCGCCCTGGACGACTCACCCATTCATTGGGACACCACCACAGACGGTCCCCACGTAGTCCACCGCACCCTCCTGCTCCCCGACGGCAGCCGAGTCACCAGCAACATCATCGACCGGCAGCTCACCACCGCGGGCCTCGTCGACCCGGCGCGCTACATCGGAACGCCCGCAGCACTCGCCCCCACCGGGGGCCGCTCCAAGGCCGCCCGCGGGCAAGGCGGCCACCAAAGGATCGACCGCATCTACATCACCCAGGCCCTCGCCACCGTGATCGAGGACTTCACCGTCATCGACACCACCGGCTACTCCGACCACAACGCGGTGAAGCTCGTCCTGTCCCGGAAGGGCATGGTCGAAGTACTCAAGCGCGCCGCCTGACCCACTACCACGAGACCTAGTCGGGCCCAGCTCCCGCCTCCCGCCTCCCGGCCCGTACCGCTGAAGCAGCGGGGCCGGGAGGCCACCTCTACGACCTCCCGGGACCAGAACATGCTGTTGCTGTGGCCAGGCATCTTGCTCCTGGCCAACCTGCTCGTCGCCTACATGGCCTGGGCCATCTACGCGATCCACCCCCAGGGCCGCTGGGACGAGTCCACCCTCACCGGCATCGAAGCCGGCTCCGCAATGGCCCTCGCCCTCGCCGTCCTCGTCCTGCTCCTCACCCTGATCCCCGTACGCCGGGGCCGCCTACGGCGCTGGTGGTACGCGCCGCCGCTGGCGTTCGCCGGGCTGGCGATCGCGCGCTGGACGTACATCGTGCAGACGTATCCCCGGCCGGGGCAGTGAGGGGCGGGGTGGGTGTAACAGAACGCGGCCGTTGACGTTTGGGCTGCAAGGGGGTTGGCGCGTTACGTCAACCCGCAGCACTTCGGAGGAACGGTGACGACCGCGACAGCTCCCATCTCGTCCAAGGCCGGCAGGTCGCATTTGCAGGAGACCCTGTTCTCTTGGCTCGCCCCGGCGCAGGAGGACAAGCAAGATCTCTCCCATGTCTGGGTCGTGGCTGCGGAGATCGTGGTCCAGCCGAAGATCGCGAAGGTGGCCGACTACCGCGGCAGCTTCAAAGCAGCCGAGGGACTGCGCATCGACGCGCTTGAGGTCTACTGCAAGGGGTGCCGGCGCCCGTACGACGAGGTGACCGGCCGGGACTGCACAGCGAAGATCGACAACCGGCACCTGATCGGTGGGGACCGGAGCACCCGCGCCAAGAGGAAGATCCCCGTCCCGCCCACGAACGCTCGGCTCGTGCCCGGCGGCCGTATCCAGCGCCGCGGTATCGACGCCTACGTGGGAGGGGTTTCCCGGCCTCCGCGCTGACCACGCGACACTAGCGGCGCCCGCTGTCCACTGTGCGCAGCGTGACTACTCAGCGAACTCAGCCGCCGGACGGCGACTCCGCCGCCGGCACCACGGAGTCGGAGTGTCCCGGCACGAAGATCGGCCGGGAGGCTCTCGGTCTTCTCCTGCTCTCGTTCGGTGCGCTCGGCGGACTCGGTGCGCTGGGCGCCCTGCACTGGACGGCCGGCCTGTCCGCCGCTCTCGTCGGCCTGTGCGTCGGCGGCGTTCTCGCCCGCCGCAGCGCCCAGCGGCGATGGCAGCAGGACTCGGGCGCCATCGCCGCGTTCTGCGGCTACGCGGGGCAGACCGCCGTCCTGTTCCACCTGGCGCCCCCTCTGGGGTGGCTGGCTGTCAGCGTGCTCGCGGTCGCCGTCGGCTTCTGGCTGTCCAGTGCTGAGGGGGCTTAATGTCTCGTCAGCTCTTCCCCGCACTCCGCGGCCTCCTCGTTCCCCGAGGCGCCGCCGCCCCAGCGGCCCCAGTCACCGAGGTGAAGGACCTCCTGGCCGGCGGCGTCTACACGTCGATGACGCTCGCCGGCGTGACGAACGTGTGGGGCACCCCGGGCCACGCGGACGGCTGGGACCTCGAGCGCGTCATCGTCGAGGGGTACGAGCGCAGCGTCTGGACTTTCAAGAGCGTCGAGGCCATCAGCAAGCACGTCTCCACCCTCCCGGTGCAGATCGGCCGCGGCGGGGACGAGCGGGAGTTCGAGGAGACCCTCGAGGACCACCCGATCCTGCGGCTGCTGAACAAGCAGGCCAACCCGCTCGAGACCGGCGACGTCTTCAAGAAGCGCCTCAGTGCCCAGTTGCTCCTCAGTAAGAAGGGCGTCTTCATCGAGAAGACCAAGAGTCGTGGCGGGGTCCTCGTCCGGCTCGACCTGCTTCCGCCGGACCGCGTCGAGGTCATTCCGGACGACGAGAACGCCTCGTACGTGAAGCACTTCCAGTTCACGGACTACCGCGGGCACATCCGCGAGCTCAAGCCGGAGAACGTCATCTGGATCCGGGACCCGCACCCCAACGACCCCTTCTGCGGTGTGACCCCGCTGGAGGCCGCCGGCCTGTCGATCGACCTGGACGTCAAGGCGCGCACCTACAACATCTCGTTCATCGACAACGACGGCCGCCCCGGCGGGATCGTCGGCATCGACCTGGACGGCGTCGACTCCAAGGAGGTCGAGCGGATCCAGAGGCGGCTTGCCCCGGGCGCGCACAACGCGGGACAGCTCACCCTCGTCGGCACCGGCCCCGGCGGTGTCAGCTACGTCGACACCTCGGCTCGCCCGCGGGAGATGGCGTACGAGACGCTGGCCAGCACCGCGAAGAACGAGATCCTCTCCGCGTTCGGCGTGTACGAGAGCGTGATCGGGAACGCCTCGGAGCGGACGTTCAACAACGCGGACCGGGAGGAGTGGAACTTCTGGGCCCACACGGAGCTCCCCCACCTCAAGCTGATCGCGTCAGCCTTCGACCCCGATCTCTCGGACGACTGGATCATCCGGTTCGACACCTCCGGGGTCCAGGCGCTGGAGTTCCCCCGCCGCCAGGCCCGCGAGGAAGCTCGTAAGGAGTTCGAGGCGGGCCTGCTGACCATCGACGAGTACCGGGAAGTCGCAGGGCGACGCCCGTTCAACACCCCGCAGTCCCGCGCGTTGTGGATCTCGCCGCAGAAGGCACCAGTTCCCGCGAACGACGAAGACGCGACGGCGTTGGGCCTCGCCCCGGCGCCCATGAACGACCCCGCCGCACTGCCACCCGCGCTCGACGGCTCCGCCGCCGCAGCAGTTGCTGAGGCACGCTCCCTCTCCCCGGCACCGACCGCCGCGGGCGATGTCGCTCTCGCCTCCGGGCAGGCGCCCCTGGCCCTTCCCGCGGGTGGGGCGTCGACCGCGGCCGACGACGTCGCCCGAGCCCGCGCCGAGACCGGCGGGCCCGTCGCTTCCGGGGGCGCCGCTGAGGACGTCGCCGCGGCGCGCGCCCAGATCACCGAGGACGCCCCAGGAACTGCGGCCGACGATGTCGTACGCGCCCGCGCTGCGGTCGCGCCGTCAGGAGACGGGCCCGCCGCGGAGGACGTCGCCGCCGCGCGCGCCCAGTTGGAGAACAAGGCCCTGCCCGGCGAAGGGTTCGAGGTCACCGACACCGACTTCGACGCCTTGGCCATGGCCATTCAGGCGGCCCTCACCGCGCTTCTGGCGCGCCAGCAGGGCGTCATCGTGGCCCGGCTGCGCGCCCCGAAGATCCGCAAGCACACGCGGTTCTGGGAGTCGGAGAACGAGCACGACACTCGTGGTGGTGACGCGGACATCGACGGCGAGCGCGTTGTCAGCGCGGCCCGTTGGGAAGAGGAGACGACGAGCACCCTCGCCCCGATCCTGCAACAGGCCGCGGCCACCACTGCCCGCAGGCTCAGTCAGGCCATCGCCGGTACCCCCGCGGTGCCGCCGGCTGCCGTGGCCGCCGCTGTCGTCACGGCGATGTACGGCGGGCAGGCCGTGGCAGCGCTGCTCGGTGATCTGGCCGAGGAGCTGCACAGTCTTCAGGATCTCTCCGCGGAGCTCACGCTCGATGACCTGGAGCGGGCCGTCGCCGCGTTCTACGAGCGGGCCGGCGCCGGGTGGGTTGCGCGGGTCGCGGAGACGTGCGCCGTGTCGACCATCAACGGTGCCGCGGACGCCGCGGCGGAGAGCGCCGGGCCCGGCGTCGTGCGGACGTGGATCACGCGCCAGGACGACCGCGTACGACCCGCTCACAAGGCGCTGCACGGCACGACGCTGCCCGTCGGTACGCCGTACGCGATCGACGGCGCGCAGCTTCGGTATCCCGGGGATCCGTTCGCCCCGATCCGGTTGACCGTGAACTGCCGCTGCCGCCTCCACTACAACACCGACTCCGAGGAGTGACCCGTCATGTGGCCTGCCGTCTGGATCATCTGGAGCCTGATCTTCGCTGTCGCCGAAGGCGTCGCGCTCGCCAACCGGCGGGACGGCGACACCCTCTCCGAGAACGTCCGGCGCCTGTTTCGCACGCGCACCAGCAAGGCCGGTAGAGCCGTCTTCGCTGTCGGCTGGTTCGGGTTCAGCGGCTGGTTCGCCCTTCACATCCTGACCGAGACCATGTGACGCAAGGGTCCGGCCGGGCTTGCACAATTGTGCAAGAACGATCTTGAAGGGGCGCTGGGGCTCAGGGCGCGACGCTAAGGACCTGCGGTGTGCATGGTCCGCGGCATGCTGAATCGTCCCGCCGCTGCCCGAGCTGAGTCGCAGGTCCAGGGTGCCCTTGAGGCCAAGGCCGCACGCCGCAAGTGGAACCCTGCCCTGCACCCGCGCGACAGCAAGGGCCGATTCATCGAGACCGGCGGAACCGTCAGGCTCTGGGGCGGCAAGCACGCGCGCGTCGTACGGGCCCTGCCCAACAACCGGATCCTCGTCCAGGACCAGACCGGCCCGAACGAGTTCAACGGCCAACGGCACACCGTCAGCGCCCAGTGGGTGTCCATGGTCGCGCGGCCCGACGGCACCGCGCCCACCGACAGCCAGGAGAAGGTCCAGGAGGAGGACGAGAAGCGGAGACGCGACCCACGCCGCGGCAACGGGGTGGCCCGTGACGACGACGGCGACCCCGCCACCCCCAACGACCCCCACGACACCGACGACCGCGGCCGGCCCATCGGCACCGACGACGACTCCGACGGCCCGGGGGACGATGACCAAGACGAACCTGCTGACGGCCGGCATCCCATCAACGTCAGCGCGTTGCCCAATCAGCGTCACCAGGCCGGCCGCTTCCGCGACACCGCGGCCCTGCGTCAGCACTTCCTCGACCTCGCGGAACGCACCGGGCAGAAGCCGGCGATGGCCCAGTTCCTCCGCTCCGTCGCGGGCGACGACGACATCCTCCAGGCCACCCGGAACGGCGATCTCATCGCCCTCCGCGACGACTCCACCGGCCGCTGGTACCTGACGGCCACCGGCACCGGCGAACGCATGGACGGCGCCGGTGACTTCGCCACCCCGCGGGAAGCCCTCAGCTTCGGAGAGCACCTCAACCGCAGCACCCGGCCACCCGCGAACGGCGCGCCACGCCGCGGTTTCGACTTCTCCGCCCCCAACCTCAACGAACTCGCCCAGACGTGGAGATCGAGCACGGGCGAGAACATCCAGGCCGCCATCCAGCGGGCCCGCCAGGAGTTCGACGACTCCGCCGCCCCGGCCGGCAACGACAACACCCCAAGCGGGGTGAGCCCTGGCGACCTCACCCCGGGCGACCGCATCAAGGTCACCGTGAACGGCAGCGACATCGAGTGGCCCGCCAGCACCCGGGACCAGACCATGCCGGACACGGTCACCGTCGAGGGCACCCTTGCCCCCACCTACGACAGAACCAAGTGGGCGCCCCTGCTTGACGCCACCCTGACCGCCCCGGACGGCACGGTGCTGGCCTCCGGGGACAGCGTGCGCATCATGCGGATGCCGCGCCAAATCGCGGTAACCGGTCACACCGACGGTCACACCCCCGAGAAGGTCCGTGCCGACCGCGTCCGTGTCGGCGACGTCGTCGCGGGCGGCGAGTTCGGCCACGTCATCACCGCAGTCCGCCGGTACCCGGGGGGCCGTATCTTCACCACGCGTAGCCTCGGTGGCCGCCACGAACCCCACCAGTTCGGGGCGGACACCGGCGACACGATGAACGTCATCCCCAGGGCCCGCCGCAGCCCTGAAGACGTGCTGCGCGACACCCCGACCCACGCACAGCAGCACCCCAACAGCAGCGACGCTAAGCGCGCGGCGGCGGCCATCCTCAGGGACTGGGCCACCATCAACGAACGCGCCGAGGAGCAGTGGCCGGACGGGGCCCCGGAACAGTTCCGTGCCCTGGCCCAGCACATGCAGAACGTCACGGACACGCCCAAGGGCGCCGACGGCTACCAACAGAACGCCGAGGCCATGCGCAGCGCCCTCGCCGCTCTCGACGAGCTGGACACCGACGGCTTGGACGATGACATGCTCCAGTCCCTCCACCAGCTGGAGGAGGGCCTGGACGCCAACGCCGATCGGTTCGCAGCCGACTCCCGCGCGATCACGGACACCAAGCGGAAACGCGCCGCCGCGGCGGCGCCCCCCAACGCTGCGCCGGCCGCCGGTGGCGACGGTCCTCAGAGACAGCGCCGAGGCGAACAGGAAGCTCCCGCGGCCCCGCCCGGCGCTCCTGCGGGCGCGACGCCGGCGCCGGACGCCGGGAGCACCGCCGCGGAGGGCCAGGAGGGCAACGGCGCCGTCCCCCTCACTCCTGACGAGGTGAACGCGCCGGCTGCTGCTGCTCGCGCGGCGAAGGCGCCGTCCGCCATGCAGGACGCAGAGATCCGCGACGAGATCGTCTCCCTGATGGAGCAGGAGATGGTCGGGGAGCTGTCGGGGAGCGACCGCACCCGCATGCAGGTCCTTGAGGCCGAGGAAGCCCGGCGCGCCGGCCGGAAGCCGAAGGAGCAGCCGAAGCCGAAGCGGTCGAAGCCCGCTGACGCCCCTGCGGGCCTGTTCGCCGCCGGCCAGGACGAGCGGCAGCCGACGGCAGCCGACCCGAGGAACCCGTTCGACCGGCCAGACGACGAGTTCGGCACCCCGGACATGTTCGCCGCCGCCGAGGGCCGCGACACGAGCAGGCTCCGCCCCGTCCAGACCCGCGCCCCACAGGACTTCCAGCCAGGAGACCGGTTCGTCGACGCCGAAGGCCGCACGCACACCGTGGCGCAGGACCCGGTGCGTACCAGCCAGGGTCGCATGCGCGTCGTCACCGAAGACGGCCGCGAGCACTTCCTCACCCCTGACGCCGCGCTGCGCGTGTTGGCCCCGGACGAGGATCCGCCGAAGCTGCCGGAAGGCGACACGCCAGAAGCCGGGCCGGGTAACGGCGACGCCTCGCGCACGTCCTCCACGGGCCAGGAGCCGCAGGCGGCCAACCCCGCGAAGGGTGACACCCCTGCGCCGGCTGGGGGTCCTGCCCCAGAGGGCGTCGGCGCTCCGACCAACGGACAAGCCGCGTCCCTCGAACCACAGCCGGAGGGCACCAGCACTGTTGGTGATCGAGACCCCACCTCGATGGAGGCTGAGGAACTAGCCGCCGAGATCGAGGCCCTTGAGGAGGTCACCCCTGCCCTGGCGGACTCCACTGACCCGCTGGAACTCGCGTACCGGCTGCGCGCGGAACGTCGGCTGTGGGCGCTCCAGCGGGAGGAGGCTGACCGCTGGGAACGGGAACCGAAGCGCGATGCCCAGGGGAACCTGGTTGAGCCGTCCCGCGGCAGCATCCTCCGTGATCGGGTGACAGGTCACGGCCTGAAGCGGGACGAGGCGCGCGGTGTGGTCGCCGCTGTGGACGAACTGCCGTCCGCGAAGCAGGGCGGCTTCACGGATGCGGAGTGGGAGGAGATCGAGGCCGAAGCATCCGCCGAGGAGGAGTATCCGCCCACAGAAGAACAGCGGGTGATCATCGAGGGCGCCGCACGGCGTGGCCTGGACATGCGGGTCATGGCGCTGGCTGGTACCGGCAAGTCGACGACGCTCAAGATGTTGTCGCGGCGGATGCCGGGGAAGCGGATCCTCTACCTGGCCTTCAACCGGTCGGTTGCCGACGAGGCGATCGAGGCGCAGCAGCGCGGTGAGTACGCAAGGAACCTCACCCCGACCACGGCCAACGCCTACGCGAACAGCATGGTGGACCGGGATCTGCTGGACCGGCTGAAGTGGCCGCGTCTCAACGACCAGCAGATCGCCGACCGGATGAGATGGCGCGGGCTCGTTCCGGCCGGTGGCGAATCGCTGTCCCCGCGCCGCGCCGCGCACTACGCCAACAAGTTGCTCGCCGAGTGGGTCAAGTCCGACGACACCGACTTCGCTGTGCACCACCTTCCCGAGGAACTCCACGACCGGGAAGCGGTGTTCGCTGCGGTAAGACCCTTGGCTGAACGGATGTGGGCCAACCTCACCGATCCGAAGGCGAAGGACAAGGAACGCGATCTTCCCCTGTCGTTCGATCACACGGTGAAGATGTGGGCTCTCTCGGGCAGGGTGCCGGATACGGACGTGCTGTTCTGGGACGAAGCGCAGGACGTGAACCCCGTCATGGAGGGCATCGTCCGCAACATCCGTGCCGCTGGCGTCCAGATCGTTGCAGTCGGCGACTCCAACCAGGCCATCTACGGGTTCCGCGGTGCGACCGATGCTCTGGGGCGGCTGCCTGCGGACGCCACAGCCACCCTCACCCAGACGTTCCGCTTCGGTGACGCGGTCGCCGACGCCGGCAACCGCTTCCTGCGACTCGTCGGCAGCCGGATGCGTCTGAAGGGCTGGAACCGAAAGGACTCACGCACCGGGGAAATCACCCCGGGCGACGAGACCATGCTCATCGCCCGGACGAACGCCGGCGTCGTTCTCGGCGCTGTCGAAGGGCTCCAGGCCGGACGGAAGATCGCAGTCTCCGGCGGGCTCAACGACCTGCGGAAGTTCCTGGAAGCGGCCGAGGCGCTACGCAGCGGCAAGCGCACCACCCACCAGGAACTCGCCCAGTTCAACGGGATGGACTGGGACACCATCCGAGAAGAGGTCTCTGGGGACAAGGACCTCAAGCAACTCGACAGCATGTTCAAGCTGATGGATCGCCACAGCGACAGCCTTGACGCGTTGCTGGCCGCCGTGCGTCTGCCGCGCCCGCTGGTGCAGGACGATGGCGAGCACCTGTGGGTGAAGCTCTCCTTCAGCGACCGCAACTTTGAGAGCACGAAGGGCTGGCTCAAGCGCCAAGGGTTCGGCTATGACGATGTCGGCAAGCGGTGGGGCTACCCGCCGCCGAAGAAGGGCGGTCATGCTTCCGCGCAGGAGCGCGCCAAGGTCCTGCAAAAGGTCGAGCAGTACATCGCCGACCGGTACACGGCACCCGCCACCGGTAACGGCGGGCAGGTCGTCGATCAATCGGCCCCACACGACCTTCTCGTCTCCACCGCTCACAAGGCGAAGGGGCTGGAGTCGGAACGCGTCCGGATCGCCGACGACTTCTTCACCCCGAAACAGACCCCGGAAGGCGGCATCGACTGGGACACCATTCCCAGTGACGAGGAGCTGCGCCTGGCCTACGTCGCGGTCACCCGCGCGACCGACGTCCTCGACACGGGCTCGCTGGGGTGGGTCTTCGACGCCACCGCCGACGAGGACCCCCTGAAGGAACCCGATGGCGACTACACCAGGGACTGGGAGATCGGCGACTTCCGAGCCGGGAGGAACCTGACCTTCTGGTCCGAGGATGGTGAAAGCCTGAACGAGGGCACGGTCACCGCGATCGACGGCGCCGGAATGACGGTACGTAGGCCCGATGGCCGCACCGAGGACATCACTCCCCACCAAGTCGCGCGCCTTGAGGGCGAGGGGAAGCCACGCCTGCCTGTGGCCAGCCCTGAGGAACTCGATACGGCTCTGCGCAACGGCCAGTTCGTTCCGCCGCGTGGCGGCACCGTCCGCCTCTCACAGGACGAAGTCCGCGAGACCCTCGACCGTATCCGTCCCAAGCGTGTCGGTGAGGGAGGAGACGGCGGCCTCACCGGTGACGACAAGGACGAGGCCAGCGGCGAGAGCGCCTCCGGCGCCGTGAACGCTGCGGCCGATGAGACCGGGGTCGCTCGCGCGCTCCGCGACCGGCTGCCCGACCTCCCGAGCCTGCCGAAGCTCTCCGGCCTGTCCCGGCAGGATAAGGACGACGTCCGCCGTATCCGCGGGGACTACGCCCAGGTGCTGGAATCCCTCAACGGCATCCTCGCCGGCGAGCCGCCGACCGGCGACGACCGCGAGGACCTCCGGCGCGTACGAGAGAACCTCGGCTACATCGCCCAGCGGCTGGACCGGGACCTCCTGCCCGACTCTGACCAAGCGCAGACCGTACGCGGGGCGCTGTACGACCTTGGTCAGGATCTCGACGGGATGCTGGCGGCGCTGCCCGACCGGGTCCCTGAGCCGCAGGGCGCCGGCCCCAACGGCGGCACCCTGTTCCATCCGTGGGACCTTCAGTACGACGACCTGGTGCGGTTCGACGCAGAGAACCCCGCCGACCGCGCCCGTGGGCTCGCCCCCTACTTCGGCTTCTTCCGCCAGGCGGCGTCGGCATCCGGCGACCTCGGCCGCACCCTGGTCACCTACCAGGGCCGCAGGTGGAACGACGACCGGCAGCAGTGGGAACCCGAGCCCATGCAGCACACCGTCACCATGCCGCCCCGCGGGCTCATCGAGCGGTTCACCGAGGAGCAGTGGGACGCCTGGCGGCGCCCCGAGGCCCAGGAACCCGACGTTCCTGAGAGCCCGAAAGCACCGGCCCCGCCGATCCGCGACGCGTCGCCGCGATCGATGAGCGACGAGGACATCACCGCCGAGCTTGAGGAACTACTGGCGTGGCAGCGACGGCACGTCAGCTCTGGGGGAGAGGGCCCGCGCGTTGAGGGAAACCTCATGCTCGCGATCATGCCGGTGGCCAACCGGCGGACAAACCTGCACGAGGAGCAGCGCCTACGCGAGGTCGCCCGAGGAGATCGGGAGAGGGAGGAGCGGGCGAAACAGGAACGGGCCGCGGCGCTGGCGCGCGTCGAGTTCGGCCGGCGGAACGCGGACGGTGCCTATCCGGTCGTCGTCGACGGCGCCGACGCCGGCACCGTACGCCAGCTCGCCCGACAGTGGGATTGGACCAGCACCGACGGCGACACGTCTCCGGACCTCCACAGCAGCCGTGCCAACGCTGCGGCTGCCCTGGTCGCCAACATCGACATCCGCCGGGAGAACGCGGCGAACCGGGAACGGCAGGAGCAGGCGCGCCGCGAGACGCCCGACGGCTGGGTCCTCGGTGACCGCGCGGACGTCGCCGAGAACGACATCATCCGCCTGCCCATCACCCAGAACGACCGCGACGGCCGCCCGTACCCCGTGGGCTGGAGGCAGCCGGTCCGCGTGGACAGCGTCCGCCGGGACGACGACGGGTCGGTGAGCCTGTCCGTCTCCAACCTCGACGGCTCCCGCTCGGACAACAGCTACGTCTCCCTGAGCCGTCCCGACGACACCTTCGCCTGGGCCAGCGACCGGACCCGGCCGGAGCCGACCCCTGCGTGGCGGTACGAACTCCGCGCGCGGATGGCCGACATCGGCGACGACATTGCGACCCTGCGCAATCACGCGGAAGGGATCGACGACCACGACCGCATGCGGCGCCTTCAGGACCTGATCCAGCGCCTTGAGGAGGGCAGGAGCGACAACTTGCAGGCGGACCTGGGCACCGTCCGCGACGAGACCGCGTGGCTTGAGGAGCAATTCTCGAACCCGGATCTCCCCTACGAGACGCGGAGCTACAAGTCGTGGGCTACCGCCGCACACCGCAAGGCACAGCGGGCGCTCGACTACCCGGACTTTCAGCAGGGCCGCAGCAGCAACCCGGCGGACGCCGGCTCGGGCCGGGACGGTGATGCTCAACCGGATCGTGGCGCGGCGCGTACCGCAGGGGCTCAAGGAGGTCAGGACGAACGCCGCGACGACGACGGTCAGGCGGGCAAAGACGACGAAGAGCAGACCGGCGTCCCGGGGGGCGACGACGAGCAGCCGGCAGACGACCAGCGGGACGAGGAGAGCCGCCGCCGGCGTCGGGGCCGCGGCGGGGAGCCGGGCGGTGAAGGCCCCGGTGCGCCCGAAGGCCCTGACAACGGCGACGACGGGCCCCTCGACGACGACCAGGACGAAGAGGAAGGCGATGACGACGAGAGGCGGCGCAGGCGCCGGCGTCGGCGTCGGGATCGCGGCGGCAACGGTGGGCCCGGTGGAGGCGACCCCGGCCTGCCGCACCTGAACCTGCCGAACGCCGGCGCCCCGGACTCGACCGGCGGCGGCGACGGGAGTGGTGACGAGGGCGGTGACGGCGATGGTGCGGGCCTTGGCGCCGGCGGCCGGCGCCCCAGCGACACGGACTCCCTGCGCAACGCCTGGCGGAACGGCGAAGGTCTCACTCCAGCCGAGGACAGCCCCGAGCGGCGCGCTGTTCTCGCTGGGCTCGCGGACCGGGAGGGCCTCGCTCTGTCCCCTCAGGGCGGCCTGGCCACCTACCCGCAGACGCAGCCCGACGGTACGACGCTGTGGCGATTCGTCCAGGCCCGCAACGGCAGCGGTCTGCCCGGCATCACCCTGACGTCCGACAACGCCGACGACGCGCTCACCCTCGCCGGCCGGTTCGAGGATCTCGCCGACGAAGCCGGCGACCCGTTCGACTGGCACCAGGTATGGGACCCGGCGAGCGTTGCCGCGTGGCGCGACGGGGAAGGCCGCAACCTGCCCGAAGCGCTCCGCGCGGTGCGGGACGACTTCGTGCAGGAGCGCGCCGGCGCGTTCACGCTGCCCGCCGACCTCACCACCCTCAGCGATCCCGAACTTGAGGCCGCGTTCCTCCACGGCCTGGGACCGGAGGACGAGCAGCGGGTGATTGCCGAGATGGACCGTCGGGACGGCTACGTCGACACGCGTGCCCGCGGTGCCGTCCCGAACACGCCGCCGGCGAACGCGGCGGAGGCGCAAGCCCGAGGCCGCGCCTTGGACGAGGCGCTCCGCTTCGGCGGCACCGACGTCACGCGGCCCGTGCCGGCCGCACCTGGGCGGCTGCGCCGGGAGTTCGACGCGCTCGACGAGGAGAGGTTCCAGGCCGCGACGGACGCCACCGGCGGGCGCCTGCTCAGCCCTGAGGCGGAGGCCCAAGGCGTCGACCCGCGGGAGGTGTTCTCCGGCCGCAGGTACACCAACCGGCAGGCCGCGGCGCTGGCGTCGCCCGAACTGCGCCGCTGGATGGAGGGCGACGGCCAGACGCCGGGCAACGGCCGGCTCACGTACCAGCAGTACCGGCAGCGGGAAGCCGATCGTGTCCTGCGCGACGAGTTCGCCGACTGGGACGAGGCGCGCTACCAGCAGGCCCTTGCCGCCACGAACGGCTACTTCTTCCGGCGCGAGTACAAGCACGGGTTCACCGACTTCACCGAGCGGGAGCTGTTCTCCGGCGGCAACCTGTCCGCGCGCGACCGGTGGCGGCAGTATGCGAGTGACGAGCTTCAGGAGTGGTTCGACCTCAACGGTGGCCGCCAGACGTTCAGCCAGTTCAAGCAGGCCCGCCGCGACGGCGACCGCGCCGAACGGCACCAGCACGAGGACGAGCAGAACCGCACCCCCGAGAGCACCGGCACCGACGCTGCGGCGTGGGCTGCTGACGTTCCCCCGCCGACCGTCTCCCTCGACGGCGAACCCGAAGAGGACGCAGCCTTCCGCTTCGGAGGCCGCGACCGGATGCAGGACTTCGCGGGCCGCGCCGAACTGCGTCCCGCGGGCGACACCGAGACCGTGTGGCTCGGCGGCCGGCAGATCGGGGCCATCGCGAACATCTACCAGGCCACCCCGGACCGGGAACCGCGCTGGGACGCCCGGCCGATCTTCGGCACGGAGCAGGATCGGAGCAGCCGCTCGTACAGCAGGGACACGGCCATCGCGAACCTGGTCGTCCAGGCCCTGAACGACGGCCCCGCCGACCCGGCGAACCCCAGCGACCGCGTGTGGGACACCGTGACGGCACACCTGGCCAGCCAGGCACGCGAACTCCCGGGCCTTCCGCCCTCCCTGCGGGACGACCCGGAAGCCCGCGCCCGACACGACCGGCTCGCGGCCCTGATCGACGCCTTCCGAGCCGGGCAGTCCCCCAGCGGAGACCTGCGCCACGACCTGGCGCAGGCCCGAGACGACCTGGCGTGGCTACGCGACACCCTCGACAGCGAGGCGGGCGGCGAACAGGACGCTGTACGAGATCTCGACAGCCGCGCCCTGTGGGCGGGCCGCCTGCGTGACGGACTCGCCCCAGAATCCGACCTCGAACGGTCCCGCGGCAACGACCCGAAGAACGAGGACGACGCGCCGGCACCCGGCGCGCCGGCGCCGGACGAGTCCGTGAAGCCTCCGGAGCCCGCGCCACCCGCGGCATCCACGCCCGAGCCGGAACCGGACCCGGAACCAGTCGGCGGCCTGCCCGCCCACTGGGCCCGTGTCGCGGACCTCGTCCCCGGCGACATGGTCCGCATGACCGGCACCACGAAGAAGGGCAAGGCAGTCCAGCGCGCCGGGTACGTCGCCGGCACCGGCCCTCAGCTCGTCGACGTCACCCGCCGCCACCGCACCGAGCAGATGTGGCGCACCTGGGTCACAGAGCACCCCGACGGCACCGGCGCGGCCGGGAACATCTACACGTCCGCGAACGCCACGGCAGCTCGTGCTGAGGCGCCGGAAAGCACCGCGCCCGGATCACCGGCCAGCGGCGCGCAGACCTCGCTCCGCTCAGGCGACCTGCCCAACCGGATCCCCACGGACCGCGACGGCCGCGGCCTGTTCCCGGGCAGCACCGTCACCGGCGGCGGAGGCAGGGAGGGCACCGTCACCGGCGCCACCGACACCACCGTGGCGGTGCGCTGGACCGACGGCGACGAGGACACCGGCCTCTCCCCGACCACCCTCACCGTCACCGACGGGCAGCGCCCGGACGGCTGGACCCCCGACGGGCAGCGGGTGACTGCGTCGCACGTCGTCAGCGACCCCGACGGCACGCTCCTTGGCCCCGTCGACGACGTCGACGGAGACAACGTCACCATCACCACCGCCGGGGGGACCATCACCCGCAGCGCCGGCGAACTCCGCGTCACCGGCGAAGTCCGCGACGCCGCACCGGATGCGGAGCCCGTGGCCGGCATCGACGAGCCCGTGGCCGGAGACCTCAAGGACGGCGACGTCGTCCTCCTGGACCTCGACGGCACGCCGACCACCGTGGCGATCACCAGCCCGCCCAGCCGGAACGGAGACCGCGTCACCTTCTCCTACACCGACACCAGCACGGGCGAGATGGGAGAGATCGACGTCGACGCCCGGGCCGTCATCCCGCGCGCACAGGGACCCGACGGCAACGCGCCGAACCTCGGGCCGGACGACGCCCCAGGGGCCAACGATGACCTGGTCGTCCACCCGCCGCCACGCACCGTGAACCCGGTCACCGGCCCGCCCCTCGACCCAGAGCTCACCCCGCGCAGCCGAGACGTCATCGGCGACCACGCCGACGGCCCGGACAATGACCCGGCCGCCCACCAGGCCGCCGTACGGATCACCGGCGACCTGCCCATCACCTCGGAGCAGGCCACCGCACTCGCCGCGCAACTGCGGGCGTCCGCCGACCCGTCGACACCCGAAGGCCGTGCCGCCCTGCGGGCCGCAAACCAGCTCGAACGCGCGGCCGGCCGCACCCCGCCGCCCGACCTCAACCGGCCAACCCCGGCGACCGTGGCCACCCTCACCGACGGCGACCTGGTTGCGCTCCCCGACGGGCGCGATGGAGAGCTGAAGGTCTACCGCGTCGTGGACGTCATCGACGCGCCCGGCGGTATCCGCAGCCTGCACCTGGAGGACGAGGAAGGACGGCGTCACCACCGCATCGAGCACGGCGCGTTGCCCGTGTGGCTACTCCCCGAGGCTGCTCCTCCACCGGCTACCCCGCCGGCCCCCGACGACACCAACACCCCGGACCCCGCCGACACCCAGGCCCCTTCGAGCGGCCCCGAACTCCCCGTCGCCCGGCTCCTTCCGGGGCAACTGCGCGCCGGCGACGTCATCGACGCGCCCGTGAGCCGGACCGGATACCAGTTCAACGGACACCGCAGGCTGACGATCATCAGCGAGCCGCAGCACAACGGCTGGTGGATGCAGCTCACCGGCATGGACGACAACGGCAACGTGCACGACTTCGGGCTGCACAGCGGGCGCGCCGTGAGCGTCTACGACCGCAACCGGCCCACCCCGGCCCTCCCGCCCATCGGCACACCTCGCGACCCCAACCAGACCCCGCAGCAGGCCGACGTCGACCGCATCGTCCACGACCACGCCCGCAGCTTCGCCGCCCGCATCATTGAGGAGGCCATCGCGGGCACGGAGCCGGCCGGCGACATTCACGCCCTGCGCGAGCAGATCGCCCAGCGCCTCACCGCCGAAGCGCTGCGGGAAGCCCGCCAGACCGTACGCCGGGACGGGAACGCCACGCTCGACGCCGCAGGGCTCACCGGACGTGAACGCGCCGCCGCCCAGCGCCGGCTCCTCGAGGCCCGCAACCAGGCGCACACGGACACGGTGCGGGCAGCCCTGCGCACCATCAACGACCTCGAGCCGCTGCCGGACGAGAGCCGTGAGGACCTCGCAGCCCGCGCCCGTGATCTCCTGCGCCTCATCCCCGAGCAGACCGCGGCCCGAAGCCAGAGGACGGCCCCCGACGCTGACCGGGCCGTCACCCGGGCCGTCACCCGACACACGAACGACGCGGTGAACACGCTCCTGGCGCAGCTCCAGGCCGGGGGCGTGAACCCGGGGGACGCCGAGCGGATCGCCCGCATCCTTACCCAGCAGATGGCGGGGTCCCGGCAGGCCACCGCCCGCCGGATCGCGGCCCGCGTCGCCGCGGCGAACCCCACCGCCGGGCGGCAGCCCGGCCTCCTCGCCCGGATCGTCGCCCTCCTCGTCCGGATGGCCAAGCGCTTTGCGCTGCTCGTTCAGGCCGCCGCCCGGAAGATCGCCGAGAAGTACCGCAGCGCCCGCGAGCGCCTGCGGCGCCTCCGCGCGTTCCTGGGCCGCATGGCCCGCCGCGTCCGGCAGTGGCCGGAGTCTCGCCGACTGGCACGCCTGCACCGGGCGGTGAACCTGCCCGACGCGGACGGCGATTCGCTGGCCGGGCGGATCTCGCACTGGGCCGGGCTCATGCCGGAGCCGGGCCGGTTCGGTCAGTCGCAGCGCCGTGTCACCTTCTGGCGGCCGACGACGTGGGCACGGCTCGCCGCGGGCCGGCTCCCGGACCGCTCGGACCGGATCCGGTGGACCCCGGACCGGGCGGCCGACGGCGGCCCCGGCCTCACCGGGCTCCGCCATCTGGCGGCGCTGCGGGCGGCCGGCAGCGACGTCGACCAGGACGTGACCCGCCGTCTGGCCGCCGCTCTCGGAGACGACTTCGACGACGACCCGCACGGCACGTTGCAGCACGCCGACGACTACGTTGCCGCCAGCGAACGGCGCGTCGTCAACCTGCAAGCCGCCCGTAGCAGCGGGACCATCCCGGATGACGCCGACCTCGAGATCGAGATCACGGCGGCCCGCGCCGAGCTGGCGTCCGCGCGCCGGGAGTACGAGGACCTGCGGGCCCGGTACGCCGCCGCGGTGCCAAACGCTGTGGCCGCGGCCCTGGCCGACATCCGCGACATGGGCCCGGCGGGCACCTCCGCACTCGTCTTCGGCCCCGACACCGACCCGGACGCCGAGCGGGCCGTACGGGGAGTGCAGCAGCTCATTCCGCGATCGTGGCTCAACACGCCCGAGGCGCGCCGCCTGACGGCCGTGAGCGGCTCCCAGGGCCGCTACGAACCGGGCGGGCAGCGGGTCACCGTCGCGGACCTCGCCGACGATGGGCTGGGCACCGCCGGGTACGCCCTGGCGCAGCACTTCGCCCGGCACCTGGGCGACTTGGACGCGGCACAGCGCGCGTTCTGGTTCACCCAGACACACACCGGCCGGCCGGGCGCCCGCCGTATGCGTAGGAGTGCGCTCTACTGGCTCCTGCGGCGGCAGCAGACGCAACCGGAGACCGGTGACACGCTCGCCCGATCCATCCAGGCAATGTTCAGCGGCGACTGGTACCAGGACGACGACCTGCGGGCGTTCCTCCTGGGCCTGATGGCCACGCGATAGGGAGGCAGCAGTGCTCACCGTCACCGGCGCGTTCGACGACGGCGCGACCTACACCGTCAAGGTCACCGGTCAGGCCGATCGACCGGTGATCGGGTCGTACCGGGCCGCGGCCCTCGTCGCACTCCACCTGAGCGGAAGCGTCGCCCTGTCGCCCACCGGCCCCACCGTCACGGTCGCCGGGGACGACGACGCCTCCGTCCTCGCGGTGCTGCGGCAGTACACCACCGTCGTGGAGGAGACCGGGCCCGTGCCGAAACTCACCCGCCCGGTAGAGCGGTAATCGCCGGCTTGCACAATTGTGCAAGAACGATCTTGATCAGGGGTGGGGCGTCGGCGGCGGGCGACACAAGCCGCGCCGGCGCCCATCCTCCGCCCCGTGACCAGATACGGATTCGCCATCAAGGCCCTCCCTCAGGGCGGCAAGCCCTTCGTGGAGGAAGACGACGACAACGACGAGACCGACGAGGCCGCGGGCGCCGAAGGCGCGCCCTTCACTGACGGGCCCGGAGACGACCTGCCCGAGGACCCGAGCGCCGCACCAGCCGCCTCCGCGAACGAAACCACGACCGAGGAACCGGCGGCGCCACCGACCCCGGACGCTGCGCCAGAAGAAGACGGGCAAGACCCGGATGCCGCACCAGCGCCCGACGACTCCCGCCCCTGGGCCGGGGACATGTACAGCGAGGGTGACGAGACCGCGCCCGACGACGCCTTCTCCGCGTACGCCGGTGTCGACGGGGAACAGGCTTGGCTCGACCGGGCCCCCGACGGCACACTGACCGGGTGGGTCCGGGACTCCACGGACCAGGTGTGGCGGTATACGGACCCCGAAGCGTGGGCGGCCGACGTGGACGGGGCGCAGATGACTCGGACGCACGGCCCCGAGGGCAGCGACGCCCAGACGGCACCGAAGAGCGGAAGCGATCCGGGCCCGGGCGATGAGCGCGGCGTCCAGAACTCCATGTTCGCGAGCCAGTAGGAGGACGGAAGTGCAGTTCGATCGCCAAACTGCCCTGAACCGAATCGGCGAGGGCAAGGCCGCGTTCCGTGAGGGTGATCCCTTCAACGCCTGCCCGTACAACATGTACGGCGACCGCGAAGAGCTGTTCGGGTACCACTACTGGACCAGGGGATGGGGGACGGCGCGGGCCGAAGCCGAGGCACGGCCCCGGCCAGAGCAGCCCAGCGCAGGACAGTAGCCCCGCGCTGACGGCACGGTGCCCGGCGGCCCACTGTCCACCGCCGGAGGTTCCCCGCCGTGCCGAGCGCTGCTCCACCCACCAGATCGTCCCGTCCCCTCACCCAGCGAGGCACCAGCCGGGCAATCTACGCCGTGACCGGCGTCGTCGACGACGTAGACGACCTGATCATGCCGGGCGCCTTCGCCCGTACCCTCGCCACCCGACCCGTCAAAACCGTGTGGCACCACGGCTGGAAGGAGCCCGTCGGCGTCGTCCTCGACAGCGAGGAATGGCTCCCCGGGGACCCCCGCTTCGCGGGCATCCCCGACTGGCCCGCCGAGGCCGGCGCCTTCGTCGCCACCGTGCTCTACAACCTGCGCACCAGCCGGGGCCGCGATGCCTACGAGCAGGTCAAGCAGTGGCACGAGCACGAGCAGGCCGCGTTCTCCATCGGCTACCGCGTGCCCGACACGGCCGCCAGCAAGCGCGGCGACGGCGTCCGCGTTATCCACCACCTGGACCTCTTCGAGGTCTCGCCCGTCCTCCACGGCGCGCACCCTCTCACCCGCGCCCTGGAGGTCAAGTCCGCCACCGGCGGTGGCGAGGGCCTTGAGTACAAGACCACGCCGTCCCCCGTCGGGATCGACATCGTCGCCTTGGCGGAAGACGCGGACGTCAAGGTCGCCGGGTTGGCGGTCAAGGCCGCCGACACCGGCCGCGTCTTGATGCTCCAGCGCGCCCTCGACGACGAAGATCCCGCCGCCGGTACCTGGGAGATCCCCGGCGGGCACCTGGAGAAGGGCGAGGACGCCTTGAGCGCCGCGGTTCGCGAGTGGTCCGAGGAGACCGGGGCAACCCTGCCCCCTGCTGCCAGCGTCGTCGGCTCCTGGACCGCCCCGAACGGCATCTACCGCGGATACGTCGCCGTCACCCCCACCGAGGCAGACGTGCCGATCAACACCCCCCACGGCAGCCGCAGCATGCCCAACCCCGACGACCCCCGCGGCGACGCCACGGAAGTCACCGCCTGGTGGCCGATCGCGGTGCTCCCCACCATGCCCCTGCTGCGGCCGGAGTGCCGCGACACCCCGTGGGATCTCCTGGCCGGTGCGTCCCTCCCGCAGGGCCCGGCAACCGTGCAGACCAGCCCCGCCGTTCCCCGGCCGGATGCCGCCGGCACCGGCACGCCTGAGGAGAAGTCGGCCCACGCCGCCGTTCAGGCCGCCCGCGCGTTGCCCCGCGTCGAGCACAAGTCCGCCCGGTCCATGGTCGCCGAGGCCAAGAGCCGGCTCCCCGCCCCCCTGGAGGCCCCCGCCATGTCCAAGCCCCTACCGGAGTCGCAAGAGCAGTTCCGCGCCCGCCTCTCCGACAGCGTCCGAGAACTCCTCAGCCAGGACGGCAACGCCTGGACGTGCATCGAAGGCACCTACCCGAAGCACGTCATCGTCTCCGTGCACACGGAAGAGGACCGGCGCAGCAGCAACTACTCCATCCCGTACGCGGTCACGGCCGACGGGAGCATCACGCTGGACACGCCGCAGCCCGTCGAGCTGGCCACCATCGTCGTCCCCGAAGGAACCACCGGCCACAGGGAGGCCACCGTCGACGAGGACGTTGACGCCCGCGTCGTTCAGCCCACCGTCGGCGCGTTGGACGACGCCACCGCCCGGGTCACCCACTCCACCGCGGCCCCAGAACAGCTTGAGGGTGTCCGCGACAAGGTCCGCAGCCTGATCGCAGCCCTCTCCGCCAAGGGGCTCGACGTCGACGAGGACGAACCCCCGCCCGTCGGCTCCACGCTCGGGCTGGACCTGTGGGACGACACCGACGACGACGCGAGCGAGGACGACGGGGAAGCGGACGGGGACGCTGACACCGCGCCGGCACCGGAGCGGGAAGAGGACACGGTCCGCCTCGACCCCGACGAGGTGAAGACCCTCCTGGCCGGAATACGGAGCTGAGTCGCACCCCCGAGACTTCTCGACCACACCCACAACGACCACTCGAGAAACGGAAAACAGCAGGTCAAACCCTGCGCACTGCCCTGGTTGCCCGTACGGGACAGGCAGCGCGCGACGTTAACCCCCCTCTCCTCCTTCCATACGCCTCGCGTTGAGGCGTCCCGGTGCTGGCCGGGCGAGCGACGCACGTCAACCGCCCCCAGCACCCAGGGAGAAGACCCCCAATGCCCAACAGCCGCATCAAGGAGCTGCAAACCGCGCTCCAGGCGAAGTCCGCCGAGGCCGAGCGCATCAGCCAGACCTTCAAGGTCGAGGACGGCGGCCAGTTCGTCGTCTCCCCCGAGCAGGCCAAGGAGTTCCGGAAGGTCTCCGGCGAGGCGCAGGAGATCAAGGCCCTCCTCGACGCCGAGCAGGGCATGGCCGAGATCAAGCAGTACCTCTCCGAGCCGGAGACCCCGCCCGCCGCAGCCGTGCACCACGGACAGCGCCCCCCGGGCATCGAGGAGAAGTCCCTCGGTGACCTCTTCGTCGAGTCCTCGTCCTTCCAGCAGGCCACGGAAGCCGGGTTCCGCGACAGGCCCTACATCCGGGCCGACATCGAGGGGAAGTCGATCTTCAGCCTGTCCGCCGGCACCGTGACCCACCAGGTCCTCGGCTCCGCGCAGAACCTCGGCATCGCCGAGCGCCCGTTCCGCAAGTTCCACATCCGGGACCTCTTCCCGAAGTCCAGGACCAAGCACGCGGTGCTCTACGGCGCCCGCGAGACCGGCTGGACCAACAACGCCCGCCAGGTCAAGGAAAGGTACGCCGCGGACGGCACCTCCCCGCCCACCGGCGCCGACACCGACACCTGGGGCCGCGCCCCGCGGTCGAAGCTCACGCTGACGCCCGTGATGTATCCGGTCGCAGAGGTAGCCCACCTCCTGGACGCGCACAAGAACATCCTCGCCGACGAACCGCGCCTCAAGACCTTCATCAACACTCGAATGGTGGAAGGCGTCAAGTACGCGGAGGACTGGGACCTCCTGCACTCCGTCGGCGACGGACAGTCCCTCACCGGCATCTACAACACCCCGGGCGTCCAGCAGTACACCGGCCTCGCGACCGACCAGTACAGCGTCCAGATCAGGCGCAGCATCACCAAGGCCCTGCTCGCCGAGTACGACCCGACCGGCATTGTCCTCAGCCCGACGATGTGGGAGCACGTCGAGGTCGAGGAGGACAAGAACGGCGCTTTCCGTGTCGCTATCGCCGTTGCCATCGGTGCCGAGAAGAAGGTGTGGCGGCTCAACGTCGTCGAGACGACCGCGATGTCCGACAACGACTTCCTCATCGGAGCGTTCGGTCTCGGTGCGCAGCTCCACGACCGCGAGTCCGTCTCCGTCACGGTCTCCTCGGAGAACGGGACCAATTACGAGCAGGGTTTGGTCACATTCCGCGCGGACGAGCGTCTAGCTCTCGAAATACCGCGACCGGAGAGCTTCGTCATCGGCAAGTGGACCACCCCGGCCCCCTGATCGGAGCCGGAGCGAACAGGGGTGCACCCGTGGGCTCGGGCGCACCCCTCCCACGCACCATCACGACGACGGAGGACCCGGTGATCGAGAAACTCACAGGTCTCGCGGCGGAGTTGGACGCCCTCACCAGCGTCCCCGCCGCCCCCCGAGGCCCCCGCTGTAGCGTCGGCGCCTTCCTGGACACGGCGGACGCCGACGTTGCCGCCTCCCTCAGTGCGGTACTGGACGCGGCCAGCGTGTCCGCTACCGCGATCGCGGAGGCTCTCAGCCGCTACGGCGGCCCGATGACGGCCTCCACCGTCAGCCGGCACCGGCGCCGCGGGAACCCCAACGGATGCCGGTGCGAGCGATGACCCTGCACAGCGACCTGGCGGCGCTCCTCGAGCCCGCTTCCCGCGGCCAGAGCGAAGCCACCCAGGCGGAACGCGCCTACCCGGCCGCGCCCCGCGGCTGGGAGTCCGGCGTGCGCTACGAGCCCGGCGGCACCATGGTGGTCACGGCCCCGCCCACGACCACGCCGCCCGCGGGGGAAGCCGACTGGCGCGCCCGCGTCGAGGAGATGGGCCTCGCCATCCCCGACGGCTTCCATGTCCGCCTCGTCGAGGCCAAGCACGACCCGGCCGCCTGGCACCGCGACCATCAAGGCGAAGACGCCGTCACCCGCCCGGTGTGGCGCTGCCGGTACGTCATCGAACCGGCAGCCCCCGCCTGGCTGTCCGCCGGCGACGTCGACGCCCTCGTACGCGACGCGATGCGCCGCCGCCGCAAGGCCCGCACGGTTGTCGACGCCGCGGAGCGGGCCCTGGTCGTGGTGTACGCCGACGCCCAGGCCGGGAAGGTGGGTCGCGACGGCGGCACCCCCGAGCTCATCGCCCGGATCGCTGACCGGTTCGACCGGCTCGACGACCACGTCCGGGACCTGAAGGCCGTCGGCCGGGCCCCGACCGTCGCCTACTGGGCCGACGCCGGCGACTGCGTGGAGGGCTTCGAGAACACGACGCAGCAGGCGTTCACCAACGACCTGACCCTGACCGAGATGGTCCGCGTCCACCGCCGCGTCACCTTCGAGGGCCTGGACCGCCTCGCCGGGAAGTTCGGCCGCGTCGTCGCCGCGACCTGCGGCTCCAACCACGGCCGCGTGCGCCGCGGCAAGGACGCTGTTGGGCCGCCCGTCGACGACTGGGGCATCGAAGTCATGTCCCAGATCGCCGACGCCTACGCCCACAACCAGGACGCCTACGGGCACGTGTCGTTCGTGATGCCGGAACGATGGCGGGACACCGTGAGCCTGGACGTCGCCGGGCGCATCGTGGGCCTGGCCCACGGCCACCAGTACCCGCGGCCGGACAAGGCCGGGGAATGGTGGCGCGGACAGACCTTCGGCCGCCAGCCCGTTGCCGACGCGGACATCCTGATCAGCGGCCACTTCCACCACTTCCGCGCCCAGCAGATGGGCAACGGCCGGCTCTGGATCCAGGCACCGACCCTCGACAACGGAAGCGACTGGTACGCCGCCCGCTCCGGCGAGGTCTCGACGTCGGGCCTGCTGGTGTTCAGCATCGGCCCGGACGGCTGGGACGACCTGCGGATCCTGTGAACGCGACGTAAGCAGACCCGGCCCCCCACGGTCCGAGCATGACGAAGACACGGTGGCTACTCACCCAAAACAGCGACATGCGAAGACAGGGCATCTGGAACTGGTCGATCCCCGCGTGGGCCGGCACCTTGCCCGACGGCCGGAACTACAACACCTGTCCCTCGGCCGGCATCTGCGCCCCCCTCTGCTACGCCCGGCAGGGCGCCTACCGGTTTCCCGGCGTCAAGGCGCGGCACGAGGCGAACCTGATGATGGTGCTCGACGACCTGCCCGGCTGGGAAGCCCAGATGACCGCCGAGCTCCAGCACAAGCGGTACCAGGACCGCTGGGTCCGCTGCCACGACTCCGGGGACTTCTTCTCGCGGGAGTACACCGAGGCGTGGATGCGGATCATGCGGTCTGCGCCGGGCTCCCGCTTCTATGCGTACACCAAGAGCGTGTCCTTGTTCCGGGAGGCCGTCGAACCGGACCCGCCCAAGAACTTCAAGTGGGTGTACTCCCTCGGGGGTAGGGAAGACCACCTGGTCGACGTGGCTATCGAGCGGCACGTCGACATCTTCCCCGACGAGGAGTCCTTGGCGGAGGCCGGCTACACGTCCCGAGGCGTGGAGGGGTGCCTGGTATCCGTGCTCGGCCCGCAGAAGGTCGGCATCGCAGCGAACAACATCCCGCATCTGAAGAAGAAGCAAGGGCCCCACCGCTGGAGCGAGTTGCAGGCCGCACAGGGCAAGCGACGCCGTGGCCCCGGCAAGCAGTTCAACAGCAGCCGCCCGTAGCCGCCGCAGCAGGAGCGCGCGACCCAAGCCCCCGCGGCTCCCCAAGCTGCTGCTGCAACCGACTCTTCGAGGAAGGACCACCACAACATGGGCATCTACACGGCAGACGGCACCCGAGTCACCAAGTCCGCCTTCCCGACGACCAGCGTCTCCGACCCGGAGCGGATCGTCACCCAGGACCTCTACAGCACCCGCCCGTACACCACCGAAGGAGACCGAAGGCCCGAAGGGTCGATCAAGACCCTCGCCTACAAGGCCGGCGCCGTTGTCCGCCAGTCCGAGATCGACAAGCTGTTCCCGCCCGCGACCATCGCCGCGGTGAGCCCGGTCACGGGGCCGGCGGCCGGCGGCACGGTCGTCACCATCACCGGCACCAACCTGGACGGAGTGTCCGCGGTGAACTTCGGCGCGACGCCGGGCACAGCCCTGACCATCCTTTCCGCCAAGAAGCTGACCGTCACCGCGCCGGCCGGCGCTGCCGGAGCGAAGGACGTCGTCCTCGTCGACGACGCCGGCAACGTCACGAAGACCGGCGGCTTCACCTACGCCTGATCCACACGGCGCGGCGGGCCCTCCCCGCGGAGGGCCCGCCCCTGCTCGTGGCAGGAGGCGACACAAGCACCGCCCGGCGTACAGGCTGCGCGCTGACCGGACCAACACCCCGACAGGGAGCCACCCATGGCAGGCACCACCCGCACCCGCAAGACGGCAGCCTCCAAGGCCGCTGACGCCACCACCGACGCCACCACAACCGCCCCCGAGAGCCACAGCGCCACAGCCGGCACCGGCGAGGAGCCGATGCCCGCCGCCGACACCACCTCGCCCCCGGCACCCGACGCCGCCCCGCTTGAGCCGCCGGCCGTGGAAGAACCGCCGGCACCGCCCGCGCCCGCACCGTACGCGACACCGACCGAGGTCATCCCCGACGACGAGAACCTCGCCGAGGTCATCATCGACGACGAGACCAACAAGCCCCCGACCGACGCGGAATCCGTCTTCGCCCCGCTCACCGAGTACGGATCCCTCCTCGTGTGCGGCGTGCGCCTGGTCGAGCGGACGTTCCTCGGACCGCACCGCAACCCCGTCCACCGACTCCTGCAACCCAAGGGCGCCCACGTGTCCGAAGGCGTCGCCCAACGGATCCTGGAGCGGCTGCGGGCGCAGCAGGCCAAGGCGACCACGGAAGCCGATCAGTAGGGGGCCGGGGTGTACGACTACAAGCCCATGTACGGCGGGGCGTTCTACGACCCCGCGCCGGCAGGGGGACAGGTGACCAGCCTGTCCCTCTACTCGGATCCGGGGCGCACCACCCTGGTGACAGCGGCTGGCCCGGCCACGCGGCAGCGCGCCGGGGTGTACCGGTTCACGCTGCCCGACGTGCCGCCCGGCCGCTACTGGGCCACGGTCCTCTCCACCCCCAGCCAGGGAGCCCAGCCCGTTCAGGACAAGTCCGTACGCCTGGACCTGCCCCTCGGGCTTGGGCTCGTCACCTCCCCCGAGGCGGTCGCCAAGGAACTCGGCGTCCCGCTCCCCCTCACCGCCGAGCAGCGCGACGACCTGCTCACCGCCATCCGCACGGCACAGGCCGACGTCGTGGCCTACCTCGGACAGCCCGTGGTCCCCCAACTCGTCACCCGAACCGCTCTCACCCCCCGCTGGGGCCGCGGTGAGCAGCTTGAGGACGTCGACGCGTGGCCGTTCGAGACGGACGACCTGGTCCAGGTCGCCGCCTACCGGGCCCGGCCAGATGGCACCTACGACGTCGACTTCCTCATCGGTCTCGACGGAGCAGCCATCGAGCCCGTGGTCCGGTACGTCACCACCCACGCTGCGGAGTCCGAGCGGAACCGGCCCGGTGGCGTGGGCGCCCAGGGCCGCCGCGTGTCTTCCGTCAGCGCGGAGGGGCAGTCGATCTCCTATGAGTCCGAGCCGACCGCCGGCCAAGCGGGAGCGCTGCCCGCCCTGGACGGCCTGTCCCGCTGGAAGCGGCGCCTCTTCCAGCCTCTGACCCGGCCCGCCCGCCCGCCGTGGCCGTACTCCTCCAGCCGTAGCCGGCGCCGTTGACGAAAGGGGCCGCTCGCTGTGGCTGTTGTGCTGCCGAACGCCATGCTCACCGTGTACGTGCTCGCCCACCCCTGGGCGCGCGACGCGAACGGCGTTCCCGTACCACCGAACCCGGGCCAGAAGCCGACCCCGCGCGGGACCTGGCCCGGGGCCGTCCTGGAGCAGCCCGACGGGTCATGGACCGTGCGGCTCGACCCGCAGGCATGGCCGGTCAAGGAAGGCGACACCGTCTCCGACGGCGCCGGCCGGTCCTGGACGCTCACCAGCAGCCGCTTGCACGCCGTGCCCGGCTGCCCGGACGTCGACTACGTCCAGGGCGCCGCCACCCTCAACCCTCCCGAGGTCCCGTAGATGGCGAAGGCCAAGTTCACTCCGGCGCGCGGCCTTGAGGAGCAGCTCGCGCGCATGCTGGCGCCCGCCGTGCAGCGCATCGCGCGCCAAGTCGAGATCGAGGCCAAGCGCTTCGCCCCGCCCACCAAGCGGTGGGTGACCGTCGGCGACGACCGTGTCCGGCCCACCCACGTGGAGGCCAACGGACAGGAAATCCCGGAGAACCTGCGCTTCAAGCTCGACTCCATGCAGTGGGACATCGAGCACCGCGGCGTCGGCGCCCACACCTACATGCTGAAGCCGGGCGACAGATCCTCCCGCGCTGTCGCCAACCTCAAGAACTGCCGCTGCTCCGCGCACAAGGACCCGCAGGGCATCGCCCGGCACATCAACACCGGGCCGCCGGTCGTCGCCGGGAAGCGGGTGACGGTCACCGTCTCCGTGCAGGCGCCGCTGGTCGTCGAAGCCGAAGTCGGCACTGTCTACCCCGGCAACCTCCGCGCCGACGGCACCTTCTTCATGTCCCGCGCTGCCGCCGCAGTCGCGGCCCGCCGCTGACGACGCGACACAAGCCGCCGCGCCCCCCACAGTGCCGGTCATGGCTACCAACACCACCAAGAAGACCAGCACCCCCGCGGCGGAAGAGCCGACCGACTCCGGCCCCGTGACCTTCCCCGCCCCGGCGGAGCGCTCCGCGGCGCAGCCGGTGGGCCCCGCGCTCCGCCCCCACATCGCCCCGGTGACCGTACGACTCGCTCACCACCTGACGATCGACGGCACCAACTACGCGCCGGGGACCGAGCTCCTGGTCTCCCAGGACTACGCCGACAGCCTGCGCATCCAGGGCTACACCACCTGATGAGCGAACCGACGCTGGCGGACGCGGATCCGGTCTCCGTACTCCTCGCCTGGCTGCAACAGCACCTGGTGGTCGCCGACGCACTCGGCGGCCCCGGCCGAGTGTCCGGGATCTTGGAGGCGCCCTGGCCTCACCTCCGCATCGACCACGGACCCGGCGGCGACCTGCGGGACCTGCGCTGGGCCATCGCGCCGGAGGTGACGCTGGAGGCGTACGGCGACCCGGGCGGCTGGCCGGGCAAAGCGGAACTCCGACGGATCCTGCTGCGCTGCGCCCTGGCCGCCCAGGAACTTGTGGAGGCGCCCCACGTCCCCGGGCGACCGGTCGTCAGCGGCATCATGCCGTCCGGCCTGCTGCTGTGGAGTCCCCTCGTCGACGGCCAGCCCCGGTGGGTCATGAACCTGTCCGTCACCCTCCACCCGTGACGACGCGACGCTAACCGTCCCTGTCCTCCACGGTGTCCGCGCCCCAGTACCGGACATCAAGGAGAGGCCCGCCATGGCCGGCGAGAACAACAGCAATCAGATCCTCATCCCTCAGCTCACCCGCGCGTGGCTGGCCCCCGTCGGAACCGTGGCTCCCGCAGACGCCACCACGCCCATGCCTGAGGGCTGGTACACGGTCGGCTTGTTCACCGATGACAGCTTGAAGTTCAACTCGGAACCCAACTTCGAGGAAGTCCGTTCCGCGCAGTCCTACCACCCGACCCGCATCTTCCAGACGTCCGACGCCTCGACCATCGAGGTCGACCTACAGCAGTGGTCCGGCCGGAACTTCAAGGCCGTGTACGGCGGCGGCAGCATCACCACCGTCACGGCGCCCGGCGGCGGCGCGCAGCAGTACCGGTTTGCCCCGCCCCGTATCGGTGGCCGCTCGGAGATCGCCGCGTGCCTGGAGGTCATCGACGGGGGCAAGCACTACCGCTACGTCATCCCCCGCGCCATGCAGATGGAGGGCGTCTCCAAGGACCTTGCCAAGACCCAGTCGAGCTTGCTGCCGCTGCGTCTGGCCGTCCAGGGAGGCGACGACACAGACGCTTGGTACGTCCTCACCGACGACCCGGCGTTCCAGCCTCCGGCCCCGACGATCACCACGGTGACGCCGTCGACCGGGCCGGCCGCGGGCGGCACCGCCGTGACGATCGCCGGTACCAACCTGCTCGGCGTCACCGCCGTGAACTTCGGCAGCACACCGGGCACCGGCCTGACCCTCATGACCGACACCGGACTGTCGGTCATCACCCCGGCCGGGACGACCGGAGCCAAGGACGTCGTGCTCGTCTCCGCGGGCGGCAACGTCACCAAGACCGGCGGCTTCACCTACGCCTGATCGGGCCCGTGGGCCGCCCCAGCGGACGGGCGGCCCACGCCACGCGACACAAGCTCCGCAGCTCTGCCACCTTCCCCCTCCGCCACACCAGGCACCCAGCTACCCGAGAGGCACACCCACCATGTCCACCTACGCCATCGACCTGACGGAGACGGACCCCGCTGCCCGCGAGGTGCAGTACCCGCACGGCATCGCCGTACGGGTCTCCGCCGACCTCGACCTGTACTTCCCGGCGGAGCTCCCGGCCGACGCCCTCCGCCCCCTCCTCGCTCCGGAACTCGGCCTGGTGGCGCTGCTCGGCGACATCCTCGACGCGGCCAACGCCAGCGACAGCGACGCCGGGATCAACGACATCATCAAGGCCATCTTCCGACGGCCCACGCTGCCGCTCCAGTTCATGGACGCCGTCGAGGAGACCTACTCCAAGCTGCTCGACGAGGACAACTTCGCGGCCTTCATCGCCTCCCGGCCCTCCGTCCCCCTGTACATCAGGCTGACGACCAGCCTCGCCAAGATTTACGGGGTTGAGCTGGGAAAGCTCTTTCGGTCGGACGACTCCTCCACGAACGCTGGGGCGACGTCGAATCCGACCTCTCCCGCTTCCACCACATCGACGCCCGGCGTGCCTGGCTTCGTCCCGGACAACCCGGATTCCTCGGACTTCGACGGCTGATCTCCCTGATCGACGGCCTACCCGACGACTCCCGGGTCCGCTCCGCCCCCCTCGGGGGCTGGACCAGGGCCTGCGAGCTCATGGCGCTGGCCGTCGAGGAGATCGGGCTCCTCGCCGCCGATCGGCGACGTGAAGAGCCAACGACCATCGTCCGCCCGACGCGCTCCGGCACCGCGCCGCAACCGCGGACACCCCGCACAGGCGGCCACCGCCAGATGCTCAACGCCGCCATGCAGAGAGGAATGATCCGCAGTGGGTGAGGGCCTGCAAGCCGGCCGACTTGATGTGCCGGTCATCGCCGACCTTGCAGGCTTCGCCGCGAAGCTCCGCACGGAAGTCGAGACGGCCGCAGAGGGCCTGGCCGCCAAGATCAAGGTGGAAATCGACGCCAAGGGCCTGCGGCGGCGGCTGAAGAACGTCGTCAAGGAGGCGTCCAAGGGCGTCTCCGCAAAGATCAAAGTCGAGATCGACGACGAGCGGTTCCGCAGCGGACTCGCTGCTCTTCAGCGTCGTGTCGATGCTGCCAACCTCCGGCTTCCTGTCCGCGCGGACGGCGACGGCAACCGCAGCAGTCTCCTCGGCAGTCTTCAGGGCCTGATCGCCGGCGCCCAGGGCGAGGCCAACCGGAACCCGGTCAACGTCCCGGTGCAACTCCGGTTGCCCGGCCGCGGACGTGGCCTGCGGATGCTCGGCATCGGCGCGATCGTCGCCCTCGCACAGCCCGCGGTCGCCCTCATCGGCCAGTACGCCGCCGGCTTGACCGCCCTCGTCTCCGCAGCAGCGCCCGCCGTCGGTGTCCTGGGCGCGATCCCCGGGCTGATCGCCGCGGGAGGCACCGCGGCGATCGGGACGCGGGTCGCGTTCAGCGGCTTCGGCGAGGCGCTGAAGCAGTCCGCCGCAGCGCAGCAGATGCTCGCCACGGAAGGGAAGCTGACCGAGGCGCAGCAGAAGAAGCTGAAGGAGGCGTTGGACAAGCTGTCGCCGTCGGCCCGCAAGGTGGTCGAGTCGGTGACGTCGCTGGACGGGGCGTGGAGCAAGGTCCGCAAGTCGGTCAGCGAAAGGTTCTTCTCCAAGGTCGCTGACGACGTCAAGCCACTGGCGAAGTCCGTTCTCCCGCTCCTGGAGAGCGCTCTCGGGGACTCCGCCGCCCAGATGGGCAGCCTCGCGGAGCGCGGCGCCAAGGCGATGCAGACCGGCCCGTTCCGTAAGGACTTCAAGACGGTCGCGTCGACGAACTCGCGCGTCGTCGGGCACATGGCGGACGGTCTGGCCAACCTCGGCGCGGCGACGGGCGACTTCCTCGTGGCCAGCGGCCCGTTCGTCGAGCGCGTCGCCCGCGGCGGGGAACGGCTGACGCAGTGGGTGCGGGCCTCCGTGAAGGCCGGTCGGGAGACAGGGAGCCTCGCCAGGTTCCTTGAACACGCCGGCGACAAAGCAGCCCAGCTCGGACGGGCCAGCGGCAGCGCCATCCGTGGTCTCGGCGGCATCGGCCGCGCCGCGATGGACACCGGGAACGCCCTCCTCAACGGCCTCGAGGGCAGCATGCTGCGGTTCGAGCGCTGGGCGAACTCCGGCCGCGGGCAGAAGGCGATGAAGCAGTTCTTCTCCGACGCCGCGCCCGCGTTCCACGAGGTCAACCTCCTTTTCGGGGACCTGATGCGGGGGCTTGGGCGGGCGATGAAGGACGGCGGGATCACCGATCTGGTCCGGCAGATCAGGGTCGAGCTGATGCCCGCCCTCGGCACGTTCTTCAACGCGCTCGGGCAATCCGTCGGTCCCGCAGTTATCTCCGTGATCTCGAACATCGCTACGGCGATCGGGAGCGTGGCGGAGGCCGGCTCCGGGCTCGCCGTGGTCATGATGGCTTTCAACGGCTTCTTGCACGCCTTCAACGCGATCATGTCCGTGGTGCCCGGGGCGAACATGGCCCTGGCCACCTTCCTCGGAGTGCTGCTCGCCCTCAAGGTCATCGGTGCCGTCGCCGGCTTGGTCCGCGGGTTCGGCACCTCGGTCGCTGCTGCTGGCACGTCGGCGCGCAACCTGGGCTCCACGATGACGGGCTCGCTCGGGCCCGGGGTGCTGGGGCCGCAGGCGACGCTGTGGCAGCGGATGGGGGGCGCGTACCGTACCGCGGCGCAGGAGGGGAACCGGTTCACGGGCGCCATGCGTGGGATGGGCGCCGCGAACCGGACCGCGATGACCGCGATCGGCGGCATCACCTCCGCGCTCGGCGGGCCCCTCGGCGTCGCCCTCATCGGCGTCACGATCGGGCTCGGCCTACTCGCCTCGCGGCAGGAGAAGGCCGCCCGTGCCACCCAGGCGCATCAGCAGCGCGTGCGGTCCCTCACCGACGCGCTCACCGCGTCGGGCGGCGCGATCGACGCCAACGTTCGGGCGCAGGCCGCGCAGCTCCTCCAGGACACGAAGCTGGCGGACGGCAAGGGGAAGCTCGTCGACGCGGTCCGTGCTGCCGGTATCGGGCTCGGCGACCTCACGAACTCCTACCTCGGGCAGGGCAAGTCCCTTGAACAGCTGCAGCAGGAACTCCAGGAGACCGCCGACGCGCACCAGGTGTGGCTCACCACCGGCAAGGGCGCGGTGCAGACGTGGGACGAGGAAGGCCGCGCCGCGATCCGCGCCAAGGAAGCCATCAGCACGGTCAGAGGCGAACTGGAGAAGAGCCAGAAGAAGCACAAGGAACTCTCCGACGCCATCAACAACTCCGGTACCACCGGCACCACCGCGTACGACCGGCTCCAGTCCGCCGTGCAGGGCTTCAGCGACAAGACGAAGTCCGCGGACGAGCGGGTCGACTCCCTCAAGCGGGCGCTGGACGCCCTGCACGGCAACACCCAGAGCCTTCACGCCGCCCAGTCCCAGCTCAACGCGGTGATGCTCCAGATCGACGACACCATGAAGTCGAACACCGACAAGGCCAACGGGTGGGGTGAGGCCCTGGTCGCGTCCAACGGGCTCGTGGACACGTCCACCCGGAACGGGCAGGCGCTGAACAGCCAGCTCATGGAGCTACGGGACTCCATGTTGGCGGTCGCCACGCGCGCCCAGGAGTCCGCGGAGCAGAACCTCATGCCCATGTCCGAGGCGCTGAAGACGAGCGAGACGGCCATGGAGCAGGCGCGGGCGAAGGCGATCGCGCTCGCCAGGGACCTCGGGATCCCCGCGCCCGCGGCGAAGGCCCTGGCGGATCAGATGGGGCTCATCCCGAGCACCGTCACCACCCTCATCACCGCGCAGGGCATCCCCGCGGCCACGGCCGAGATCCTCGGCCTCCAGGGCAAGCTCGCCGGCATCCAGCCGGGCAAGAAGATCACGATCACGGCGCCCACCGCGGACGCGCGGCAGCAGATCGAAGCGCTCGGGTTCAAGGTCCAGACCATCCCCGGTAGCAAGAACGTCACGATCACCGCGCCCACGAGCGGCGCCCGGGTCAACATCGCCGCGCTGGCCACCGACATCGCCAACGCGCCGAACAAAAAGAACGTCACCGTGCAGGCGATCATCAAGCAGGCCGCGGGCGACCTCCAGAGCGTGCAGAACCAGGTCGTGGGCCTGCCGAAGGGCAAGTCGATCGACATCAAGGCCCCGACCGCGACCGCGCAGGCCGCCCTGAAGGACCTCGGGTACAAGATCGAGACCGTGGACGGGAAGGGCGGCAAGACGGTCCGGATCACCGCCCCGAATCGCGAACCCATCGCCCAGGTACAGGCGATCCAAGGGGAGATCAACCGTCTCACCGGCAAGACCGTCACCGTCACCGTCCGATACACAACGACGGGAAGGCCGTACGTCGAGCCGAAGGCCAACGGCGGCGTCGTGAAGTTCGCCGACGGCGGTGTCATGAAGTTCGCCGACGGCGGCATCCACCGCATGGCCGGCCGCGTGAAGGCGTTCGCCAACGGCGCGGAGCAGCACATCGCACAGGTGGCCAAGGCGGGCGAGATGCGACTGTGGGCCGAGCCGGAAACCGCGCCCGGAGAGGCGTACATCCCGCTCGCGCCGAAGAAGCGGAAGCGGTCGGCGGCGATCCTCGACTGGGTGGCCCGCTACTTCGGCGGGACCGTCGTGTACCCGGAGCGGGCCCTGGGCCAGTTCACGAACGGCGCCGGGTCCCTCAGCCGCGGCGCCGCCGGCGCCCGCACGCGGCCGGCCGCCCCATCGGCGGCCCGTACGGCGCTCGTCGGCGGGGACCTGAACCTGACCATGACCGCCGCGCCCATGCGGCCGGCGGAGGCGCTCGGCGAGACCCTGTTCGAGCTGCGCCGGATCAACCAAGGAGGCGCACATGCCGGTGGGTGAGGGCGAGTGGAACCTGTCGTACTCGGCCAACGGGATCCACCCGGGCGCGGACTTCACGTTCGGCAGCATCCGGAGCGGCTACTACCTGCTGGAGCCGCCCGACATCGTCTACGGCGACACCGACACCGGGGACGTGGCCATGCCCCGGGAGGACGGCACCCGGTTCGGGCAGGACTGGAAGGGCGGGGCGGGCATCACGTTCGAAGTCGGCGTCGACGCTGTCGATGCCGCGCCGACCGCTGCTGGCCGCCACGACGCGAACCTCGACGCGGTCTCGGCGATGGTGCAGGCGTGGGACGCCGAAGCCGTCCGCCGCCGCTTCGGCACCCCGGCCGTCCTGCGCACCGTGCAGGGAGGTCGGGCCCGCCGCTTCTACGGCCGGCCCCGCAAGTGCGCGCCGGCGGCCAGCGTGTTGACCCGGCAGGGTTACACCCCGGTCGTGGCGAGCTTCGCGTGCGTGGACGACACCGCGTACGACGACGTCGAGCAGGCTCTGCGGGTCGACATGGTCCCCGCGCCGCGGCGGGGGCTCGTCGGGCCGCTGACGAGCCCGCTGACGATGGTCGGCGCCGGGGCCAGCAAGGTGCCCGGGGACGTGATCGTGCGCGGGACGAAGCCGACGTGGCCGGTGATCACGTTCCACGGTCCGGTCGTCAGGCCGGCGTGCGAGGTCATCGGGAAGTGGCGGCTCACCCTGGATGTCACGCTCGCCCCCGGAGAGCGGCTCGTCGTCGACCCCCGCCCGTGGGCGCGGACCGTGCTCCGCGGCGGCGCGAGCGTGGCCGGGAAGATCACCCGGGACTCGCCCCTGCTGGAGGGCCTGCGGCTCCCCGTCGGTCCGCAGAGCTTCGTGTTCCGCGGGACGGACCCGACGGGCAGCGCGTACATGACCGTCGCCTGGCGCGACGCCTACGCGTACCTGTAGGGCCGGGGGCGACGTAAGGCGCGCCCGCGGGGCACAGTCCGCCGCTGAACGCCAATCAGCTCAGCGGAGGGACAAGCTATGCCGTGGGATTCCGTGCCGTGGTTCACCGAGGGCGGCGCCGAGCACAGCTCGGAACTGGCGCGTGTGCTCGCCTACTCGGCGTTCGGCGGCCATGAGGGCACCATCGGGTCCGCCGATCTTCAGGTGCAGGCGCTCGCCTCGCCGGCCGCGTCCATCCAGGTCATGCCGGGGGCCTGCGCGATCCTCAACCGGGCCCCGGGCGCCACCTACCAGGCGTACACCGCACGCCTTCCCACCCTGGACACGATCGCGATCCCCGGCACCAGCACGAGCGCGCGCAGCGACCTGATCGTGGCCCGGATCGAGAACCCTTACTCGTACGGGGAGACGTGGCCGACCCCCTCGGATCCGAAGACCGGACCGTACATCTACACGCGGGTGATCTCCGGGGTTCCGGCCACCACCACCAGCGTCCGCCAGATCAACCCGAGCCAGTCGGCGATCACGCTCGCCCGCATCGACATCCCGGCGAACACCTCCTCGATCACGCAGGGCATGATCAAAGACCTCCGGGAGATGGCGAACCCCCGCCGGCAGCGCCAGGTCCGGTACATGCACGGCCTGCGCACCGGCGGCGACCAGGTCGGCGACATCAAGCACCCGACGTGGGAAGAATTCCCGCAGGGCTGCAACTGGCCGATCGAGATCCCGCCGTGGGCCACGCACGCCACGATCATCGCCCACTGGGCCGGCCTCGCCCAGGTGAACCCCGCGAACTCCTACGGCTTCCTGCGCGCCCGCCTCGGGGCCCAGGCGACGCCGCTCACCAACTTCGACTGCGACTGGGCCGGGACGGCGCAGCGCTTCACTTTCATCGGCGGAGGCGCGATCAGCATCCCGGAGCAGATCCGCGGCACGGTGCAGAACGGGGTGCTGGAGGGCAGCGGCCGGCCCGGCTACACGGGGACCCTGCTCGCGGACGCCGGCTCCACCATGTTCTTCGACGTCGAGTTCGTCGAGGCGCCCCGTGAGGACACGTTCTGATGGCGGTGGGTTGGCGCTTCATCGCGGTGGGCGCGCTGGACGGCGAGATCTTGGACTGGGAGGTGCCGCTCACGCTGTCGTCGAACCCGCGCCGGGACCTGTCCGGGCCCGGGGCGATGAACGGCACGATCGAGCCCGAGTACTCCCGCCTGCGCGGGCCGGATGGGCGGCCGATCATCCAGGAGTGGGGCACCAAGCTGTTCCTGGAGGTCGCCGGGCACCTGCGGTGGGGCGGCATCGTCACGAAGACGGCGTACGACGGGCCGAAGGCGTCCATCCAGTGCGAGGGGCTGAGCGCGTACGCGCACGGCACTCCGTACGACGGGCACATGATCTCCGGGGCGCTCATCACCCCGCCCGACCCGTACGCCGGCAAGGACAAGAACCACGACGGCTACATCGACGGCAGCAAGCCGAAGCAGAAGGTGCCGCCCCCACCGAAGCCGTACACCGGGCCCCGCATCGACACCTACGACGCGTTCCGCAACATCTGGGACCGCATTCAGAACCGGCCCTACGGCAACATCGGCCTGCGCATCGACAGCCACCACCTGGGCCACGTGCTCGGCGCGAAGAACGGCTCCGATCCGTGGGAGTTGGCCTGGTGGAACAACCCCGACTGCGGGCAGGCCATCGACCAACTCGCGCGGGACATCCCGTTCGACTGGATCGAGACCCACGCCTGGGCAGGGTCGGGCAACGCGATCGACAGCCGGATCGTCCTCGGGAAGCCGCGGATCGGCCGGAAGCGGGACGACCTGCGGTTCGCGGACGGCGAGAACATCTCCGCCATCGCCCGCCCGGAGGGCATGGGCGATGAGTACGCGAACGAGCTCCGGATCCTGGGCAAGGGCGAAGGCCGGAAGATGGCCCGCCACCAGGTCCACCGGTACGAGCGGGGGCGCCTGCGCCGCGTCGCGACGGTCACCGACAAGTCCCTGACGGGGGTCGTGGCGCTGAGGAGCCGCGCGACGAGGGAACTGCTGGGCCGCACCGGGGTCCTCCAGATCCCCCTGATCCAGGTCATCAACCACCCCAACGCCAAGTTCGGCTCCTGGCAGCTCGGCGACGACATCCGCGTCCAGGTGGACCTGCCGTGGGTGGGCAAGATCGACGTGTGGCACCGCATCGTCTCCGAGGAGATCTCCGCCGACGACACCTGCCTCCTCGGCCTGCGCCGGTCCGACAGCTTCGTGTACTGACGCCCCTGCGAAGGCCCGCGGGTAGCACGCGACGTTAGCGGGCCGCCGGGTTCACCATCCGCGGCCATGACGACCTTTCTCGATGACCGGCGCGAGCCGCGGAGGATCGCGGAGCTCCTGGCGGACTACGGCCGGCGCCTGAACGCGCTGGAACGCGAGACCCAGGCCGCGCACACGTCGATCGAGGGCGGGGCGCTGGACATCTACGACGAGGAGGGCAACCTCCGGGGCAGCGTCGGCGTGCAGCCGGACGGCGGTGTCGCCCTCGTCCCCGTCGGCACCGCGGCGCCCCCGACGCCGACGGCGCCCACGGTCGAACCGGTGCTCGCCGGGCTCCTCATCGGCTGGGACGGGCAGTGGGACGACTCGTACACCACCCCCAGCGACTTCTCCCTGATACAGGTCCACGTCGGCCCGAGCGTCGACTTCACCCCGACCGTGGCCACGCTCGCCGCCACGATCACCGCCCGGCTCGGCGGCACCGTCACCGTCGCCGTCGACGGCTACGCCGCGGTGTACGTGCGGCTGGTCGCGGCGAACACCGCGGCGATCGCCGGCCCGGCGTCGGCCGCGACTTCCGGCGTGCCGCGGCAGGCCGTCGGCCAGGACCTCATCGACGGCATCGTGACGGAGACGAAGCTCGCCGCGAGCGCCGTCACCGCCGCGAAGATCGCTCTCGGCGCCGTCGGGCCGACCGCGATCACGGACGGCGCGATCACCACGCCGAAGATCCTCGCCGGCGCGATCACCGCGGAGAAGATCGTCGGCCTGGCGGTCACCGCGGAGAAGATCGCGGCCCTGGCGGTCACCACGGACAAGCTGTCCGCGCTGTCGGTGACGGCGGACAAGCTGGCGGTCAACAGCGTGACCGCGTCCAAGATCGCCGCAGGGATCATCGACGCCACCCACATCAAGGCCGGCTCGCTCTCGGCCGATCGGCTCGCTCTCGGCACCGACGGCAACGTGATTGCCGACCCCTCCTTCGAGGGCGCCGGCTCCGATCAGCGCGTCGCCGGCAGCAGCTACTGGTCCATCGCCGCGCCGGGCAACGGCACCGCCCGCGCGCTCCAGGTCAACGCCGTGAACGGTACGGCCGTCACCCGGTCCATGACGCTGGCGACCCTGCCCGCGGTGCCCGGCCAGAAGGTGTGGCTGACCCTGGACTACCTCGCCTCCGCCGACTGGAACGGGGTCCGCATCAGCTTCTACGCCCAGTGGCTGGACGCGGCCGGCGCGATCCTCGGGTACAGCACGATCACCACCGGGGACAACCTGGCCGTGCGGGGGACGTGGACCACGCTCAGCGGCGCCCCCACCGCCGCGGCGCCCACCGGCACCGTGCAGCTCCGCGTCGCCTGCTCCACGGTCAACTCGTCCGCCGGCACTGTGCAGTACGACAACACCTCGTGCCGCATCGTCACCGCCTCCGGCATCGCCGGCGCCCGCGCCGAACTGTCGCCAGTGGGCCTCATGCTCTACGACGACGCCGGCGACGAAGCCGTGTCCCTCGTCACGGGCCGCCCCAACTACCTGACCCTGTCCACGGACGGCGTGCCCGTGGCCACCATCGACCAGGAGGGCGGCGCGCACTTCCAGACCCTGACCGTCGCCGACTCGCTCTCCGTCGGCGGGACGGCCCTGGCGGGGCACCTGAACGAACTGCCGCGCGGCCTGCTCGCCATCGGCTACCAGTCCAGCAGCGTCTCCAACGCTGCCGGCGCCGACATGGGCTTCGTCGAACTCGGCTTCGTCGCCGAGGTCGGCCGCATGTACCGCACCGTCTTCGACTGCTACGCGTCCCCGAGCCTGGCCGGCGGCGAAGTCCAGTTGACCCTGCGCGACGGCGGGGCGAGCGCCCCCCTGATCTCGTCCACCCAGGTCCAGTCGGCGATCTACCCCATGCCGGGCGCCGGGGCGCTGCGCGTCCGGCTTGAGGACGTCCGCAGCGGCGAGCGCTGGGGCGCGGGCCAGCACCGCATGCTCCTCACCTTCAAGAACGCCGGCGGGCCGTCCGGGCAGACCGTGCGCCTCTTCGGCGGCGCGAGCCACCGCGGAGCCCTGTACGTGGAGGACATCGGGCCCGTCGTCCCCGAGACCGGCGCGTACAACACCGGCGGCGGCGCGACCACGCCTCCGGTGCAGAAGTACACCCGCACGTACGCCGCCGCGTGGTCCGGCTCCTACGCCAACCGCGGCTCCTACAACAGCCACTTCGGCAACAGGTGCTTCCAGGGCTACTACAGCAGCACCAACGGCACGCAGGCCGCCATGATCGGCTTCCCCGCGGCGCTCGGCACTGACCTGTCCGGCGCCACCATCCTCAAGGCCGAGGTGTACCTGTACTTCGAGCACTGGCACGCGAATGCCGGCGGCCGGGCCGTCATCAAGGCGCACAGGGCCACCTCCCGCCCCGCCACGTTCGCCGCGGACTCCGAGTCGCAGTCGATCTCGTGGAAACGCAACGAGGGCAAATGGGTTGATATCACACCTGTTTTCGATTCCACGTCGTGGCGGGGGATCGCGCTCGACCCCAACAGCACCAGCTCCACGTACTACGGCATCGCCCGAGGCGTCGGACAGACCAACCCCCCGCAGCTCCGCGTCACCTACACCAAGTAAGGACCCTCATGCCCCTCGTGCCCGCCATCCCGCTCAGCTCCATGTACGCGCTCGCCGTTCACGGGCCGTTCGTCGCCCGCGTCCGGATCGCCTCGACCTGCGTTGCTCGGCAGGTCCTCATGGAGGACCCCTCCACTCCCGGCCACCCCCTGCGCGCCAGCCTCGCCCGCTCCGTACTCAACCCGGCAGACCTCACCGCCTCCGCCAGCGCGGGACTCACCCCGGTCATCGCCACCGCGGACACCATCGTCACGGCCGCCGCGGGTGCCGTCAGCCAGCAGCCCGAGGCCCTGAACGCGGCGGTCACCGACGCCCAGATCCTCACCGCCGTCCGGGACGCCTGG
Source organism: Streptomyces sp. NPDC047315 (assembly GCF_040643215.1). NCBI lineage: Bacteria > Bacillati > Actinomycetota > Actinomycetes > Kitasatosporales > Streptomycetaceae > Streptomyces > Streptomyces sp. NPDC047315. The sequence continues at coordinate 55,000 of NZ_JBEYTZ010000026.1, forward strand.
AACATCACCGCCGGCGTCCCGCGCGATCTGCTGCCCCCTCCGATCTGACCGAGACGCAAGCCGTGCGGCCGTGCACAGTACGGCCTGCGGGGAGCCGCAGGCCACAACTGTGCCTCGGCTCCCGCGCACCCCAACCTGAACGACCGACGACCAAGGAGACGCTCGTGCAGTGGCTCACCTCTCTGGCGCCCGTCCTCAGCCCGCTGTTCGGGATGACCGGCGTGCTGGGCGGGGCGTGGCTGGTGTACCGGGGGAACAAGCGCATGACCGACACCGACGCCCGGACCGCGGAGGCGAGCACGTTCGTGGCCTCCGTGCAGACGGTGACCGACGGGTTCGCGCAGCTCCTGGAGCAGTCCCGTGCGACGAACTCCCAGACCCTCGAGCGGGTCGCGACGCTGGAGAACAGGGTCGAGCGCCTCGAGGAGGAGCAGCGGCAGTGGCGCCGCTGGAAGGTGGCGGCGGTCGCCTACATCCACCAGCTCCGCGCCCTGGTCGCCAAGCTGTACGAGCGGCCCGTTCCGGCGCCGCCCCGGGAGATCGCGGAAGACCTCGACGACCCCACCCCCTGAACCCGCGACGCAAGGCCCCGCCACCCTCCACAGTCCTGCCCGTCGCACAACCTCCTACGAAGGGCAGGACCTCCGTGTCAGCAACCCTCGAATCCCTCTCGACCGGCGCCCAGGTGGGCGCCCTGCTGCCGCTCCTCACCGCGGTCGTGCAGAAGCCCGCGTGGTCGGCGAAGTACAAGAAGGGCGTGGCGGTCGTGGCCGCGCTCATCGCCGGCGTCGTCGCCGTAGCGGCCGACGGCGGCTGGACCCAGTTCCAGCACGGACAGCTCACGGCCGCGACCCTCCTCGGTGTCCTGGCGGCCTCGCAGACGAGCTACGACCTCCTCTGGAAGCCGAGCAAGCTCGCCCCGATGATCGAGTCCATGACGACCAGGACGAAGGCCCCGCGGACCGAGTAGGCGCCGCGGCGCCCGCTCGCCTCCGGGCGGCGGGTACCATCGGCATTCGAGGTGGCCGTACCGCTACCGCGACAACAGCGTTGAGATAGCCGTCAGGTGTTTGGGTTATTGGACCGCCATTGGTGTTCCCTTCCCCAGGGGTGCCTGACATCAGTGCATCGAGACCACCTGGTGCGTGTAGAGCACTGGGGGCCGGGGAGCGGTTGCTCTTGCGATGAACCGGCACACGCTATCGCGGAGGTGCGGCCACCTCTTGCTGTCCCAGCACGACACGGATCTTCGGCCCGAGAGCAGCGGGCCCCACCCGAAAGCGGAGGAGCAGACTGCATGGCGCAAGCGCAGGAGGTCGAGGCGGAGGTCGAGCGCCTGTTGGGTATGTCTGCCGACGGTCTGAAGAACGCGGTCGTCGAATACGTCACCGGCGGGTCCAAGACGGGCGCCCCGCGTGCCGTCCAAGGCGCGGCGCTGGCCTCGCCCCGTATGGCTCCGCGAACCCTCGACGCGCTGGAGCTGGCCATCAAGCACATTCGCAGCTTCATGCCTCTTCGCGGCGGCGAGACCAAGACCGAGCAGAATGCCCGCATCGCTCCGTTGCGGACCGCCCTCCAAGCGGCGATGCCCCCGTACCAGGATGTCGTCGACGACCTTGCCCATGAGGAAGCCAAGCTGCTCGCGGCGCTCGACAAGGAGGCGTTCACCCGCCGGTGGGCTGCGGTCGTCCTCGATGAGCCGGTCGTTGGGCCGGTGTCGCGACGGGTGGAGACTCTCGCCTTCCGGTCACCGAAAGTAGCGCGCCGGGCCAACGCGGTCTGTGCCTTGATGATGCAGGAGCCGGCCCGGTTCCTGCCGGCGCCCGCGGCCGGCGAGAGCCGCAAGGCCCATGATTCCCGGGTTGCCGGGTTCCTTGAACGGGTCCAGGCGGAAGCTGCTTTCCTGCGGTACGCCATCCAGTACGCCGATGCGCGCCTTGGGCGGATGCCGCTCGAGCCCAACGTCCGGCTGCGCGCGCTCAAGCTTCTCGGCGAGCAGCACCCCGAAGAGTTCTCCCGCCTCCGGAGCCAGGTCCGTGAGGAACTGGCAGAGAAGAAGAGGCAGGCGCGCCGGGAAGCGCGCGAGGCCGCCCGCGCCGCGCGGCAGAGCGCGCCGTAGGGGCGCGCGGTACGGGAGGAGGGCGCGCCTGCGGGCGCGCCCTTCGTCGTATCTGGGCGCGCCCCGGTCGGCGCGGTAGGTGTACCGAAGGCGCGCGCTCGACCGCGGCTCGTGCCGCGCCGCGCGCCCCTCGGCCGCATGGTCGAGAGCGCGCGGAACCCTCTGCGCTCCTTCCTCCTGGAGCTCGATTCGCCTTGAGCTGAGAGGCGCGCCCATGGGGCTTGACGGGGCGCGCCATGGCGAATTCGCAGGTCACAGGGCGCGCGCCAGTGGGGCGCGCCCGCCCGCAGTCTTGGGCGCGCGGCGCTTCGTAAGGGGAGCGCGCGGCGCGGGTGGGTTGGCGCGCCCGCGGGGAAGCGCGCCACCGTACGGGGCGCGCTCTTGTGAGGGGCGTGGGCGCGCCCGGGTTGCCGCGCCGCGCGCTTCCAGTCGGGCGCGCCTGGGTGGTGGAGCGCGCCGGTCGGGCGCGCGTCGGAAGCGATCTGGGCGCGCTTGAGAGGCGGTGGCGCGGCGCGCTCGCGCGCCTGAGGCGCGGCGGCGCTGGATGCGGGGCGCGCCGGCGGCCGGGGGCGCGCCGGGACGATGCGTCCCGGCGCGCTCCCTCACGTCACTGCGGCGGTCCGGCAGGCGTGCCGTCGAAGTAGGCGGCGAACTTCTTCTTGAGGGCGAGGTCCGGCATCGGCGCCTTCCCGTAGAGGTCGGCGAGGTCGGCTTGATCGTTCTCCTTCAGGAGTGCGATCACCTCGCTGCGTTGCGCCTGCACGTAGTCGCGAAGCTGAGCTAGGCCCGGTTCGCCGTCGGTGTAGATCGGCTGAAGGTGATCACCGCGCGTGACGAACTTGATTCGGGCTTGGACGTCGGCTTCGTCGAGCAGCGCTCGGCGGGCGATGTCCTCGTTCGGGTTCTTCCGCGCTGCGCGTTTGGCCGTGGGACGGGGCGGGAGGTCCTGTGGTTCCTCGGCCGCGCTGGTGTCCTCTGGCGTCTCGGGGGGCGGCGGCTCCTCGGACTGCGGGTCCGGCGGCGGGGGAGCGCCGTCCTCTGCCGGCGGCGCGGGTTCCGGCTGGGGGGCCGGCGGCGGCGTGGGCGGCGCCCCGCGGTGCTCGCGCTCTTGGCCCTGCGCGACCGCTGCTGGCGGGGTGCTGGTCGTCTCCCCCTGCTCGGCGTGGGCGCCGGCCGGTGTTCCCCGCTGGCTCTCGTTCTGCTGCTGGTTCTGGGCCTGGCCCTTGATGTAGGCGAGGGAGCGGGTGATCAGGTTGTCCGCGCTCATCGTCCCGAAGTTGGACTTGGTGGGGATCTGCTTCAGGGTGCGGATGCCCCACTCCTCGCGGATGCCTTGGAGGGCTGCTTCGGGGTTGGTTTTGTCGGTCACTGCCTTCCTGATGAGCTCGGTCGCCTGCGGGCCGGTCAACCCGTTCTGCCTGGGCTGCCGCCCCTCCCCTTCCTGCTGCTGCCGGCCCTGCTCATGTAGGTATGCCTCGGGCCGGGTCTCGGTGACCTGCCGGACGGGGGCGGCTTCCTCGAATCCGAGGCGTCGCAGCAGCGTGTCGATCGAGAAGTCCGGGAAGGGTGTGGAATCCCCCGGCTTGATGTCCCAGTGGAGGGTGCGGACGCCGGTCAGGTGCGCCTCGCCGAACGAGTGGAGTTCGACGATCGCATCGACGGCGGAGGGCAGGTGCCGTTCCGCCTTGATCTTCCGCGTCTTCTCCCGGGTCGGCTTGTCGTTTTCGAACGCGGTCACGATCTCCTGACGGGCGAGCAGGAGGGTGGGGCCGTGGTGTCGGCGGAGCAGCCATAGGATCTCGCCCCACCGCTCCTTGGCTCGGAGCCAGAGGTCAGGGTCGATGACGATGGGGTCGTCAAGGCCCGGGGCGCGGCGCCGGTTCTCCTGTGCCTTCCGTTCCGCCCGGCTGCGGGCGAAGAGCGCTTGCTCATCACTCAGCAAGTCCCACAGAGCGGTCATGTTGTCGACGGCGATCATGTTCGGCTTGCCGCCCACGGGCGGCTGCGCGACGGCGTACCGGATAGCGTCACGGATGTCCGCGAACGAGCCGTCGTGCTCGACGATCTCGTACCGGACACCCGGGATGCGGCCGTAGTAGTCGGCGGTGCCCTCGGAGCCGCCGATCTCGATCCAGTACGTCATCCCGAGCAGGTCCGACTTGGTGCCCACGGCCGCTGCGAAGCTCTTGCCGCACTTCTCAGGCCCGACGAGCAGCATCATCGGAGGGTTCGGGAGGCCGGTCGGCCGGCGGGACGTGCGCTTGCGCAGAGGCGTCAGAGTGGCAGCCATCGGTTTTCCTTCGTTCGGGGGCGCGCGGGTGCTCTCCCGCGCAGAATGAGGCAGCGAGGGCCTTAAGCTCTCGTGGTCTCATTGCTGTACTCTAACCCGGCGCGAAGGGCCGGCTCAACGCCTGTTCAGGAGTTCGGTGACAGGCTTCTCGAGGCCGGGGTCGTGGTCTTCGCGGTGCCGCGCGTACCAGTCGTCCAAGTCCTCGGCGCCGGCGTCGTCGGCGTCTGGGAGCGCGTCCCACTCGGCGACGGCGTCGGCGTACTCGTCCTGGACTGTCGCCGTATCCAGGCGGTTCAGCGCGTCGGTGATCTCCTGCCAGTCGGCGCCGCCCAGGGCTTCGGCCAGCACGACGAGGTCGACGACGTCGTTGGCCAGCTTCCGCAGTTGGCGTGCCCGGCGGATGCGCTCGGTCGGGGTCATGGGCTCGGCGGTCGTGCCGACCGTCTGGCGGGCCAGGTCGGACAGGTCGCGGGCGGCGCGGGCGGCGGCGATCCGGGCCTGGGTCTCCGGTCTCATGGAGGGGTCCGATCATGCAGGCGGCGGACCCCCAGGGTGGGGGCCCGCCGCGTTGGTGCGGGTAGAGGCAGGATGCCTTACACGGGTGTTGGCGTCGCCAGGTCCTCGATGGTGAAGTTCTCCGGCACGGCCACGCCCTGGTCGCTGAGGTGGGCGGCGTATCGGGTCAGCAGTCGGTTCCTGACCTTCCGGCCGTTCTGCGGAGTTTGGCCGAGAATCCGGCCGATCGACGCCCCCGTCAGGTCTCCACCAGCGTTGAAGCGCGAGAATTCCCCGGCCTCCAGCGCGGCCACGACGGTGGCGTACAACTCCTCTTCGGACGGTGCCTCGTCGAGCTGCTCCGCAGTGGGCGCCGGCGCGGGCCTGGTCGACTCCGCAGCGGGTGCCTCGCCCGGCGGGACGGAGGCGCTGACCCGGTGAGCCCGAGGCGCCGCCGCGGGCGTCGCTGCTGCGGGCTTCGGGATGTTCAGGGAGGGGGCCGCGGCGCGGGTGGGCGAGGTGTCGGCCGCGGCCAGGCCGGCGGGGACGGTCTCGGTGAGGGGGACGCCGTTGCGCGCCAGGTGCAGGGGGAGCAGCATCTCGACCGGCGCCTTCCGGCGCCAGCGCCTGCCGAACTGTGCACGGAGGTGAGCTTGGTAGGTCAGCCGCTCCAGTTCCAGCTTGAGCACGGTGTCGTGGTCCAGCTCCCACAAGTGCATCCTGCGCCACATCTGGAAGGTGCGCCGTGGGGCGAGTAGCCAGCGGCGCCGCTTGATGTTGCCCAGGCGGCGGCGACGGCCGGTCGCGGCGCCGATGCGGACGGCGTAGACGTGTGCGGCGATCTCGGAGACGCCGACCCACAGCAGGGAGATCGCGCCGTGCGCGACCTTCGCCCACAGGGTGTCGCCCGCGGCGACGTTCAGGGCGCACGTGACCAGGCTCAGCGCCCAGGGGACGAACCGCACCCACGCCAAGGCCATGTCCATGCGGATCAGGTACAGGTGGGCCGCGGTGAACACGGGGATCGCCGAGTCGATCGCCGTGGGCAGCACCCACGGCTGCTCGAAGCCCCACGACTCTGCTCGGAGGGATACGGAGTCGAAGGACGCGTAGAAGCCCAGGCCGCCGACGCAGATACCGAGGAGCACGGTGAGGACGGCGCCGAAGCGTTCCCAGCCGGTGAGCGGCGGAACACCGGAATCGGTGTTGGCGGGCGGCTTCGGCACCTTCACCCTGCCGTTGCGGGCACGGAGAAACGGCAGCTTGGACAAGGCGCTTTCCCTTCGTTCGGGTCACCCGGTCGGCGTATGCTCATGGCCTTCCGGGTCGACCAAACGATATAGCGTCTTTCCGCCTGCGTGCCCAGATGTGGATCACGATGCGTCAGTTTCACACCGCATTGAGGGCATTTGGAGGGGTGGTTACCAGTCGAGCGGCTTCGCTGGCTTCCGTCGGTCGGGGCCCTGGATCTTCACCAGGTGGGCGGAGGCTTCGAGTCGAGACAGGAGCTGTTCACCGAGGATGTCGACCACGCCCAAGCCGGGGTGCTCCGGGGTCCGGCGGCTGCGCAGGTTTGTGGAGTACGCGGTGGGCCGGCCGGCCGCGAGCCGGGAGTCGATCAGGTCAGTGGTCTCCCGGCGGGCGAACTGGGTGGCGGTCATGTCCATCTCGCCGCAGAACTCGTCCAGGATGAGCAGGTCGCAGGTGACGAACCGTTCCCGAACCTGGTGGGCGGTCAGGTTGTGCGGAGCGGAGTCCGGACGGCGCCACGTCAGGTACGTGGAGTGCTTCACAAGCCGTGTGACGAGACCCAGGTCGGCAGCCTCGTTGCCGACCGCGCACAGCGCGGCGGTCTTACCGCTGCCGATGGGCCCCGGCACGATCATGTTCAAGACCTCCGGCCGTGCTCGGCGCTTCTTCGCCTCGACCAGGGAGTTCAACCAGTTCCGCAGGGTGTTCGGTTTCTGGTTCGGGTCCAGGTCCTCGAAGCGGAAGCGCAGGTACTCGTCGTGTGACGCCTCCCTTACGCTCCTCGTCCACATGTCCCGTCGGGCTCGGAGCTGTGGAACGCTGACGTGCTCCCAGAGGCCGTCGGCCGGCTCCGGCTGTGGGGGGATGCCGAGTTTGGACATGTCCGCGCCGCCGCGCTTCAACGTGGCCAGCATGTGCTGGCTGAGCACGTCGAGGGAGTTCATCCCCCGGGCCGGAGCGCTCGACATCGACGGGGTGTCCGTGGCGGGAGACATCGGATCCACGCTCCTCACGGCCGTTCGATGACGCCGAACGTGGCGTCGTCGAAATCGTCATCAACGGGGGGCGGGGCGGCTGTGGCGCCCGGTGGCGGGGTGTCCTGGTCGCCCCAGGTCGAGGTGTTGTTGTACGGGGTGCGGCCGTGGGCCTGCCGGGGCTGGATGCGGTTGGTGACGACCCCGAGAGCTTCCTGCCACTGCTGCGCGCTGGGCCAGTGCTTCGCGGCATGGATGAGGGCCCTGCCGCAGTCGTTCTTGGTGTAGCCCTTCTTCAACGCGCTGCGGACCTGCGTGCGCATGGCGACGTAGCCGCGCGTGGACCCGACGTAGGGGCCGAACCGTGCCTTCGCCTCGGCCCACCACCATTCGGCGACTCGTTCGGCGTCCACGTCGAGAAGTGCGTCCTCCGCGGCCTTCTGCTGCGCGGCCTCCGTCTTCGCTTTCGGCGCCTTCGCCGCCGGGGGCTTCTTGACGGACCTGGGCTGCCGCTTGGCCGGTGCGGTCTTCGGCGTCGGGGCGGCCGGCTCGTCGTCTTCGGCCCCGGTCTCGGGCTCGTCGTCCTCAGTCCCGGTCTCGGGCTCGTCGTCCTCGGGCCGGCGGTCTCTGGTGTCGGCGGCGAAACCGTCGCTGCCGAGCGAGCCGTCCGGATACTGCACGAGGAACGAGCCGTCCTCCTGCTCCACGACGGGGACGTCCAGCTTCTCACCGAAGGTCACGTAATCCCTGGCCCACTGCTCCACCCTGACCACGGAGATCGCCGTCCCCATGGCGTAATGGTTGTCGAGGAACCGCCGGCGCTCCAGGCGGTAGTAGCCGCGGCGCGCCAACTCGTGCAGCGTCTTGCGGATGGCCTGGCGTCCTTCGCGGCCCTCCCCCTTCGTGAGCTGTTCGGACTTCACCTGCCAGTCCTCGCTCTGGTCCAGGAGGTAAGTGAGCATGCCCAGAGCGCGGTAGCTCATCGTGGTGTCGCGAACCGTCCCCGAGTCGACGTGGACGTATGGGGCTCGGTTGATCCGAACGCCGCTGTTGCTGATCAAGTCGCTCATGCTGCGCCCTCGGTGGCGGTGGCGTTGTCGTCTACGAGGCGGACGAAGGTGTGCCACGTCTTCCGGCCGGTGGCGCCGACCCCGTAGCGGCGCTCGGTCTCGATGACGCCGGCGGTGCGGAGTTCGGTGAGGAACAGGCGGATCTGGTGGGAGCGCATCCCGCACATTCCCGCGAAGAGGGGGACGGGGACCCAGCCGCCGTCGGTGCGAAGGACGAGGACGCAGTACATGCGAAAGGCGCGGTCGGAAATGCCGCTGGCAAGTGCCGGGGTGAGTACGTCGGTAGGCGTAGCCATGGGGAATCCCTTGAGGAGCGGGCCCGGCCGGTCGGGGGCCGGGCCCGGGCGGTCAGCGGTCGGTGTCCTCGGCGGTGTGCCGGGGGCCGGCCATCAGCTCCGGCGTCTCCGTCAGGAGGTGGTTAAGGGCTCCGCTGAGGTAGTGGCGCATCAACCGCTGCCTACCGACGCCCTTCCGCTCCCACGTGAACGTCAGGGTGCCCGTGGGGTCGCCGCCCTTCTCGTACTTGAGCCCCGGGACCGCCTCACCGGTCCTGGTGTCGATGATCAGCCCCGTGTCCTCGTCGTACTCGGCGTACTTGAGTAGGGCCCGCTCCCACGTCGGGTTGCGGCGGATGACGACCTCGGTGCCGCTGTGCTCGTCGGCGTACTGGTTGAGGGCCGCCTCGTTGTCGGGGTCCACAACGATCTTGGGCTGCGCGAGGTTGACCGTGTAGCGGCCGATCACGTCGTCTCCGACGCGGACGATGAGATTTGACCGCCCGTCCGCGGTGCACTCCTCGATCAGACGCGCCTTCGGCGCGTCCACCCGCGGCTGGATGACCTCGGCTGTGCGCTCATCCAGCAGGCGGGCGAGCGCGCCGACCAAGCCGATCTCGGAAAGGGTCTGCTGCGGGGGCTGCTCGGCGTGAGGGTCCTCGGTGGCATCGTTCGCCATTGGTTTTCCTCCTTCCCCGGACGCCTGCCCGGGGATTTGGGGCTGTCCCGGGCGGGGTGTTCCGGGGGCGTCGTATGGAAGTACGACAACCGCCGATTTTTGTTACACCTAGGCCCAGGTAGCTGGGTGCTCTCCCAACCAGCTCTTAGAGTACAGCAGTGCGACTCTCGGGTGGGGGCGACGTAAAGCGCGCGCCCACCTACGGTTCCCCGCGGCCCCACCGCTCCGGCGATATCACCGGAATCCGGCGGAGCCCCGTACGGCCCCATCCGGAACGAGGGCGGTACGGCCCGGCGGCGGGTGAGGGCCGGCCATGACGGCATGTCCCGCTTGCGAGGCGGGGCGCCGCGGTTGAAGTCCGCGGTCTCGCAGCCCTCCCCCGCCGCCGGGACACCGACGCACTCGAGAGGACCGTACCCGCCGTGACCGAGACGATCGCCAGCCCGCCGCGCTCCCTCGCCTACGTGCCGCTGACCGACCTGTTGCCGGCGCCCCGTAACCCGAAGCGTCACGAGCTCGAGCTCATCATCGAGTCGATCGCCATGCACGGCCTGGTGGAGACACCGATCGTCGACGAGCGCACGCAGAGGACCCTTCACGGCCACGGCCGCCGGGAGTCCCTGATCGAGATGCAGTCCCGTGGGATGAGCGCACCGAGCGGCATCGTCATCGACGAGGACGGCGGTTGGCTCGTCCCTGTTCTCCGCGGCTGGGCATCCCGTTCTGACGCCGAAGCGGAGGCGGTGGCCATCAAGCTCAACCGGCTCCCCGGCGAAGGCGGCTGGGACCCCCGCGAGTTCGCCGCGGTTCTCGAGGACCTGGCGACCGGTGACGCGGAACTGTTCGACTCCCTGGCCATCTCCCCCGACGAGATCGACCAGATCCTTCGCCGGACCGATCCTGAGACCCTGCCCGGCGGCATCCGTGAAGACGAGCCGGCCACCCTGCACCTGCCCGACGACGGCGGACTCAGCCCTGACGACGACGGCCGCGCCGCGTGCACCACCTGCCCTGCCTGCGGACACCAGTTCACCACCGGCCGCTGAACCTGCTGCGAGGTCTCCTCATGTCCACCCGACGCAAGGCCCGCCGGTCCACGAGCCGCCGCGGCCGGCCCCTCCTGCTCTCCCCAGAGGTGGAAACGCGCCTCGTCAACGCGTCCCGCATGGGCATCGCTGTCGAACTGGCCGCGGAGATGGCGGGGATCTCCCGCACCAGCTTCCTGCGCTGGATGGCGCTCGGCCGCGCCGAAGCCGAAGCCCGCGAGGACGGCGGGGAACCGGACCCGGCGGCGGAGCAGTACGCAGCCCTGTACGAGCAGGTGCGCACCGCGCGCGCCCACGCCGCCGTGCGCGCCATGGCGAACATCCGCCGGGTCGCCGATGGCGGGATCGTCACCAAGGTCACCACGCGCAAGTACCGCGACCCCGAGACCGGGCAGATCGTCGAGGAGACGGTCGAGGACCGGACCGCCCCGGACTGGCGGGCTGACGCCTGGTACCTGGAGCGGCAGCACCGCGACCACTACGGCAAGGACGCGGTGGTGGCCGTCGAGATCACCGGCCTGAGCGGGCCGGCCGAAGCCGACGAGCAGCCCGTGGACCTGTCGGCGCTCGCCGAACGCCTCAGCAAGACGCTCTCCGCAGTCCAGTACCCGCCCGAACTCGAAGGTGGAGGCGTCGTTGACGTCGAGGTCATCGACCCCTGACGGCCTGCACGCGACGTAAACCCCACCCACACTGCACGGTGCCCCTCCCTGATCACCAGCAGCGGAGGAAGCACACCATGACCGTCACCTACTACCCGGGCGCCAGCCGCGCCTACGACTACTCGGGCCGCTACAACGGCTCCCCGATCAAGCCCAACTGCGGCGTCATCCACACGACCGAGGGCACCTCCCTGCCGTCGTACGGCGGCGGCGCCTCGGCCCCGAACATCACCGCCAAACCGAACTTCACGAAGAAGCGCCTGGACTTCTACCAGCACTACCCGTTCAACCGGTCCGCCCGCGCCCTGGTCAACCTCGCCGGCGGCGTCGAGACGAACACGCTCAACGCCGTGCAGGTCGAGCTGGTGGGCACCTGCGACCCGAAGCGCAAGACGTCGTGGAACGGCGCGAAGGCGGGCAAGGACTACATCTTCTGGCCGGACGCACCGGACTGGGCGCTCAAGGGCCTCGCCGAGTTCCTCGCCTGGCAGTTCAAGCACAACGGCATCGCGCTCACCGGCCCCAAGACCTGGCTCCCCTACCCGTCCTCGTACGGCAAGACCGCGGCCCGCATGTCGTTCTCGGCCTGGACCGACTTCAACGGCTGGTGCGGCCACCAGCACGTTCCCGAGAACACCCACGGCGACCCCGGTGACCTCGACTTCGCCACGGTCCTCTCCCTGGCCAAGGCGACGGCCAACGTACCCGGCGGCCCGTCCGGCGGGACGAAGCCGAAGCCCAAGCCGATGCCGCCGTTCCCCGGCGCCTCGTACTTCGGGCCGGGCAAGAACAACCCGCACATCACGCTGCTCGGCCAGCAGCTCGTGAAGCGCGGCTTCGGCCGGCACTACGCCTCCGGGCCAGGGCCGCGATGGAGCGACGCGGACCGCAAGAACGTCGCCGCCTTCCAGCGCTCCCGCAAGGAGCTGCGCGGCGACCCGGACGGCATCCCCGGCCCGCTCACCTGGAAGCTCCTCTTCTCCTGACCACCCCTCAGGCCGGCCCGCACCCACGCGGGCCGGCCCCAGACCCGAAAGGCCCCGTCTGTGGCAGGCGAGACCGCCATCACCATCGTCGGCAACCTGGTCGACGACCCCGAGCTGCGCTTCACCCCGTCCGGCGCCGCGGTCGCGAAGTTCCGCGTCGCGTCCACTCCCCGCACCTTCGACCGCGACACCCAGGAGTGGAAGGACGGCGACAGCCTGTTCCTGACCTGCGCCGTGTGGCGGCAAACGGCGGAGAACGTCACCGAGTCGCTCCAGCGCGGCATGCGCGTGATCGTGCAGGGCCGCCTCAAGCAGCGCTCCTACGAGGACCGCGAGGGCGTCAAACGGACCGTGTACGAACTGGACGTCGAGGAGGTGGGCGCCAGCCTCAAGAACGCCACGGCCCAGATGACCAAGACCAGCGGCGCGCAGCGGACGTCCACCGCGGCGCAGGGCCGCCCCGCCGCTGACGACCGGTGGGCGGCCCCAGAGACCCCGTTCTGACCGTCGCCGCGTACGCAGTGGGGCAGGCTAGTTGTCGGCACCCACTGCGTACGCTCAGAAGCTGTGAGGGAACCGGCAGGGGCGCGGTCGACTCGCTCGGTCATGTCCGTGCACTGCGGTAGTGTGCCAACTGCACATGTGGCACACCGCGCGGCGTCGGCGCGGTCGAAAGCTCGGCCCGGCGGTCGAGGTGAGGATCGAAATCGAAACGGCATCCCGGTGCTCCGCGATCGGCGGAGCACCGGCCTCGTTATCGCTGCGATCAGGAGACCCTCATGCCGCTCGACGAAAGCTCGAACGACCCCGGATACGTGTGCGGACGCATCGGCGGAGCATACGAGACAATCGTCGGTTGGGTCGGCAAGGAGCTGCCCTTGAACGACCTCCGCCTCTTGTCCACCAATCCGATGTACGCGATTCCGCGCTTGAGGACCGGGCCGGTGCGCAAGGCACTCGCCAACTTGCGCCGGAACAACCCACGCAGTGTCGCCAGTGTTGAGATCTACCTCGCGAAGCTGTCCGCGAAGCTCGATGACGTCCCGGCGCGACTCGACTCAAAGCAGCAGGCCAATTACGTCCTCGGAGAAGCGCACCAGAAGAGGGCCGGCCTGCCCTTCTGACCGAACTCCCGGCGCTAGGCCGCCTTGCTCCAGGCGGAGCCCGTGAAAAGCAGGTCGTCGGCGTCGTCCGGTTCACCGTCGGTGTGCTTGTCCGGGGCGCCGGCGGGCGGCTTCTGCTCTTCGGGGTCCTCTTCCGACTCCGACGGCTCGTCTGGGGATTCCTCAGCGGGGGGAGCCTCAGGGCCGTCCGGCTCCTCCGACGGCGGGTCGGTCGACTCCGGCGGGGTGCTCGGGGCCTCCTCGGAGGGAACCTCCGGCGTCGACGGCTCCTCCGGCTTCACTGTCGGGTCGGTCGGTTCCGGTGGTGTCGCCGGCTTCGGCGTGGCCACCGGCGCTGGGGTGCTCGGAGTCGACGTCTCAGCCGGCGGCTTCGTGTCCGTCGGTGGAACTGCCGGCGACGCCCCGCCGCCCGCGGCGGGCGCCGTCGACGGAGCACCCGACCCCGACCCCGATCCGGTACCCGAACTGGGCTCCGCGACCGGCAGCATCGCAGGGGCCGGCGGATCGACGGCCGGCGGGTCTGGCTCGATGCCCACGGCGAGCGCCACGATGTCGTCGTCGCCCTCGTGCACGCCTCCCACGGGAGCAGGAGCGATCCCCAACACCATCCGAGCAGCCATCAGGGCGGGCGCATCGGCTACGGCCGCAGCGGGCTGCGCCAGGATCTGGTTGACCTCGGTGTTGTCCAGCCCGAGCGTGCCCAGGGTGAGCGCGGCGAGCCTCGGTGGCAGCGGCGCCCGCTGGTCCGCCTGCACCAGGAGGTCGGCGTAGTCCCTGACCCGCCCGGGATCGGTGCCCCACAGCACGTAGCGGCCGTGGACCTTCATGTGCGGGTATAGCTCCTGAGAGCCGCCCTGCCGCGCCCAGACGCTCGCGTACTCGGGCTCGAGGAAGATGCGGAGGCCGATCCGCTCGGCACCGTAAGAGAAGCTGAAGATGGTCGAGTCGGGGCCGGTGGCTGCCTTCGTCGACATCACCATGCCGTCGGCGTCGGTGCACTCCGCCTCGAGCGTGCTGATCGGGTCGCAGTCGATCTTGCTGCTCCCCGCGAAGAACTCGAACCGCGGTTCAACGAACGGCGCCGGCTCCGCCTGCGTATCGGCTTCCGGTGCCATCGCCTTGGTCTCCGCCGGCGAGGTGTCGGCGACGTTCGTGTACCGGCCCACGGCCCAGCTCGCCGCCAGCGCGGGCAGGAGCGCTGCCACGAGGACCACCCGACGGTGCCGCTTGCGCCGTACCGGCCCGACGTCCTTCATCGGCGGGTCGGCGGGCAGCTCCACCCTGGGCACGGGCGGCTCGTTCAGCCCGAGCAGCTCGTCGAAGTCTTTGAACTCGGGGCACTGCTCCCGGACCATCGACTCCGCGGCCTCCAGCGTGATGTGCGGGAGGACGTTGCGGACGTGGCGCACGGCGCTGCTGAACGTCTGGGGGCGCAGGAACAGGGTGTAGGTGCCCCGGTGCTCGATCAGGGAGCCATCCATCGGGAAGCGCCCGACCACGATGTCCAGACGCTCTATCGGCGGCGTGCTCAACTGAGCGGGTCCTTCGCCTTGCGCGCGAGTATCTCTGCGTACATCGCCGCCGCCTCATCGACCCGGTCAGGCGTGATCGGCTCCAGGTCGGACATGACCAGGCGCCCCCCGCCCGGAAGCGCGATCTCCTCGCGGTGCAACTCGGGTTCCTCCAGGCCGTCGCCGGTACCGGCGTCGTCACGCGTCTTGAGGGGATTCAAGGTCCGCTCAAAAGCGAGCATCATCGCGTCCTCGGTGGCCTTCACCCGCGCAGGGTCGCGGGTATACCCGGGGGCCAGGGCGCCCGCGGCCGTCAGGAGACGTCGGGTCTCAGCGTCGTGCGGGATCGGGCCGCCCTCCAGGGCGCGCTCCAAGCGCTCTGATCCTCCGTCAGCCCGCCGCCACATGCTGCGCCCTTTCCCCTGCTCCTGTCTGGACCCGAACACCGACTACCTTCCCTCTGCCCACTGCGACGGTCAGCAGTTCCTCGATCAGTTCGGCCGAGGTTTCCCCCGGGGGGAGCGCCTGAGCCAATCTGCGCAGTGACCGTACCGTGAGGGTGCGCACGGCCCCGACGGTCTTCCCCATGAGCTGGGCGGTGTCCGCCGGTGTGAGGCCCTCGAAGAAGCGCAGTCGAAGGCAGCGCTGCTGGTCCGGTTTCAGCGTCGCCAGGTGCACCTCGATCGCCTGGGCGAGTTGCCGGCGTTCTGCGTGCTGGTGGGGGGTGAGGCCCGGCCGCGGGCGGCTCAGCGCGAGGTGATCGGCGCCCAGCACCTCGGTGGGGCGCCTCTGGACGGTGCGGAGGTGGTCGAAGATCGTGTTGCGGGTGATGGTCAGCAGCCAGGCCATCAGGTTGGTACCGGGCCGGTAACGCTGAAGGTTCTGCGTCACCTTGATCCAGACCTCTTGGGCCAGGTCCTCTGCGGTGTGCGGGTCGTGGATGGATTGGCGCACCCATCCGTACACGGTCGCGCTCAGACTCCTGTGGAAGGCGAGCATGGCGTCGTGGTCCCCCGCAGCCGCGCGCTCGATGAGTCGGTCCAGCGGGTCAGTGCTGTCGGTCACGGCGTGGTGCCCCCCAAGTGCCGGTGCTCGCGCCCAAGGTGCGTACCGGCAATCCGACAGGAGGATCGTCTTCCGCTACGGCGCGAATGCAGCATAACCGGCCAGGTTTCGCCCGTCACCGCCCAATCCAGACCCTCTCTGTCGCACTGCTGTACTCTAACGCTCTCCGCCCCGAGAGAGCACTCGGGACAGGAGCCCCGAACGAAGGAGCGTCCGTGACCAGTACCGCCACCCCGGCCATGAACGTCGACCGCCTCGACGCGGTCCTCCTCGAACTCCCCTACGGGCAATGGATCCCCATGCCCGAGGCGGCACAGCGAGTGAAAGACGCGGGCATCCCCGGCGACCGGCTCACCGCCGTGATCCGCAAAGGCCGCCGCCGCGGTGTTCTCCGCACCCGCCCGCTACGCGAGGGGACCTACGTCATGCGCGTCAGCGAGGACCTGTAGTCCCTGCCCGTCCTGCACCAACCACCTCCCGGCCAGGCGCCAGCCGGTAGCCTGATACCGGTCGTCATCAGCCCTTGAGGGATCCCATCACCGACCTCAAAGGATCCTTCATGCCCGAACACGACCTGCGACTCATGGGGCGCATGCTGGCCGACTGGGTGGAGGGGCTGCCTTGTGACTCCCGGATGGAACGCCGGGCCCGGCTGCTCGCCTACCACCGCGTCGGCGTGAACCCCTACCACCTCGGAATGCTCCTCCACCACGTCGCCTTCGACCTGGCCATGCAGGGGCGTACCCCCGGGATTTCCGCCGACATCCTCGAGCCGTTCATTTCGTCCCGCTCACGCGCCTGGGAGCAGCGAGTCCTGCTCGCCGGGACGGTCCTCCAACTCCTCGAGGAGCGGAGTGTGGACGTGACGACCGATGCCATCGCCGGCGCCCGCGCTCGCGAGAAGGCGATCACGCTTCTCCAGGAAGCGGCGTCGGCTACCGACCTCCAGGGAACGGACTGGGCGGTGGGCCCGGACGACTACCACTTCGGCTCGGCATAGCTCCTCCCCGACTTGTGCCGCTGCCGGCCTCCGTCTGGCGGGGGTCGGCAGCGGAGCGCAGTTCCCGGAGGTCGGGGATGTCGCCTGAATGGGAACTCATGAGCGCCTTGTCGCGCCGCGGGTTGCTTGCTGTACGAGGTTGGCCAGCCAGATGGCGGTGTCGGGGCTGACGCACAGGTCGACGCCTCTGGAGATTTTCTTCCCCGGTGCGACGAGGTGAGAGACGCCAGCCTCCGTCAGAGCCACGTGTAGCTCGTAGGTGGCCGTCTCGATGGGGACGAGGTACTCGAACTCGTCCCCATCGCTGACGTGCGACCATCCCATCACGACCTCTTCCTCTCGCGATCTTTTTGATAACGGCCCAGGGCGGCCCTCCCCTTCTCGCCAGCCGCGCCGCGAGGCGCGGGGGCTGCGCGCGCGAAAAGCTCCTAGGGAAAGGGGCTCGCCCTGGGCCGTTATCAAGGCCAGAAGGTAGTAGCGTGGCGTTCCCCGCCGTCGCACTGTGGGTAGGAGCCACGCCGTGCTCGACTCGTTCGCCACGAAGAACGCCCCGCTGATCGACCGCGTCCAAGCAGCCCGTGCTGTCGGGGACGAGAGATCCGCCCGCACCGCGCTCGACGAGCTGCTCGCCGAGTACGTCCTCCTCGGGAACCGGCAGGCCGGCACCGTCGCCGAGCAGAACGCCTACATCGTCGCCCGGCGCCTGGGCGCGCTCCCCGACGCCCTCACCGAACTCGGGGTGACCGAGACCGACCTCCCCATGGCGGCCACACGCCGCCCCGCCCCTTCCCCAGCACCGCCCCACATCGCCGAACGCTTCGCCCACATCGGCCGCGACGACGAAGAACCGCTCGAGCGCTACCACGTCGAGAACCGGCCGCAGGACAACATGCGGTTCCACGGCCGGCTCCAACCCTTCGCCGTCGTCGACCGCCAGGACGGCAAACCCGTCGCCTGGTACGACAACCGCGAGCAGGCCGAACTGGTCGCCGGCACTGTCAGTCGACTCAGGTCCTCCGCCTGATTCCGGGCGCCGAACGGAAGTCAGCCGGCAAGGCGCAGCGTTGGCGGCGCTTCGGGCAGGGGGGCATCCTCGCCGCCATCGGGATCGGGGTCGAACGAGGTGCCCGCTCGAGGGTCCTTCCCGGCCGGCAGCGGTACCGCACGCCCTGGGAAGTTCAACGGCCATACGTGAGTGCTCTCGTCCCTGATGTGGTTCACCATGTGAGCCACCGTCTCGTAGGCAGCGAACAGGGGATGGATCTGTACCTTGCCGTGAACAGTCCGGGGGTGAACAAGGCCGCGGTCCTTGAGCTCCCCTATGGCCCGGGAGACCGACGGCACCGTGATACCGAGGCGCTTGGCCAGTTCCTTCTGCGTGATGCGCACCAGCCCGCCGGGCTCCTGACGAGCTTGCAGGATGTCGAAGACCTCGCGCGCGGTCTTGGCCAGACCCGCGTCGGGTAGGCGCTCGAACATGTCGGGGTTTCGGACAAGTGCGGCGGCGGCGCTCATGACTGCCTCCCCTGATCGGGAATCACGATGGTGTGCTCTCGGAGCGCCTTTGCTCCAAGCTTCGTCATCAGGGAGTGGTGTTTCTTGCTGCCCCATCGGTAGGCGTACGTGGGATTCACCTGGAGGACCCCCCTGCGTACCTTCCAGGCGAAGTGATGCGAGAACAGCTCACCGAGGGCCTTGCTGACCTTCGGCTGCGAACAGCCGAAGTGCTCGGCTAGCTCCTTCTGCGTGGCACGGAGCTGACCGTCCAAGTCGTGTTCGGCGCTCATGTGGTCGAGGAGGTTCCGGGCCATGCCCGTGAGGCCGAAGCGCCAAAGGTTCCCCTGGAGCCCCAGGTCCAAGCTCGTGTGCTGGCCGCTGTGGAACTGATACTTCCTCTTCGGCGGCTCTGCGAGGATCGTGCCGCCGTGGCTGGCGACGTTGTCCAGCAGCTTGAGCATGACCCGGCTCAGGTCTTCTACCTGCGCTGGATCTGGAACGGCAACAAGACGCTGCGGTTCTACCAGCGGCGAGGCTGCTGAGCGCCTTGCAGGCGTGGGCACTTGACCTGCTCCTTCGGTTGAATGACACGCAAAACTTACCACCACGCGCAACTTTTGCAGGGATGTATTCGCGTGTCGCGATGATCTGCTTGACGTACTCGATCTATGCCGCTAAGCGGAATACAACTCCCTGCTGCGGCCCGAGATCTATACCGCTAGGACGGAATAGATCATCCACGTTTCCGCAGGTCAGAGGGCTGCGCTCTCTTAAAAGAAGGTACCGCGCGCCGGCGTCCCAGGTTTCGCTTCGTTGGGGTGGCCCTGCGGTCCTCGCGCAAGCGCTCCGGTCCTCGGGGTGGAGGGTCCCCTCCGAGGGGAGCTGACGGTGGTCGTGGGTTACGGACCAGTAGCAACAAAGGGCGTGGCTGAGGTCTGGTCGTGGTTGAGGTGCACACGCGCGCCAGCCCGCTCGGCTGTACGCATCGCTGTGGCGTGCTGTCGATGGCTGATGCCCGAAGGCGCTCCATCAGTGCCCGCCCGAGTTTGGGACTACACACCTAAGCAGCAACTGAGGCCCAGGTAACCTGGCCGCCCATGTCGCCGGAGTACTGGCCCACGTCGTCAGCGACGCGGTGCACGAGGTACAGCCCGGGCTCCTCCTCGGGTGCCGGCAGGCGGCAGTCCATGTCCCCGACGGACACCATGACGTGGGCGCC
Organism: Streptomyces sp. NPDC047315; assembly: GCF_040643215.1. Lineage (NCBI taxonomy): Bacteria > Bacillati > Actinomycetota > Actinomycetes > Kitasatosporales > Streptomycetaceae > Streptomyces > Streptomyces sp. NPDC047315. The sequence continues at coordinate 74,263 of NZ_JBEYTZ010000026.1, forward strand.
GTCGTAGGTGACGCGGCCCACGAGGTCTTGGCTTGCCTTGTGCCGTGCTGTGACGTCCACCAGTTCCCGAAGGATTGCTTGGGCCGCCTCGCACGTCACCTTCGCGCCTGGAGCGCCGGCTAGGAACCGCGGCAGCGTCATCCCGACCATTGCGACGGCCTCTTCCATTGCGACCGAGGGCGGGGTGTCAGGGCCGATCGAGAAGCTGATGGCGCTTGCGGTGTCGAGGAGGTTGAGCGGGCCGCCGGCGTCGTTCGAGAAGGCGGTGGGCGGCGGCGGGTTGTGCGGTACAGCGTCAGAGATCGTCACGGTGGTCCGTTCCGTCGGGTACCCCATTGTCGAATACTAGTTCGATGATGGGTAAGTTGCAGAGAGGGTCGTCGGGCTGGAGCGAGGCTGGACTTGGGGGGTGGGGTGGGGGTGGCACGGGGGGCCTTCCTGGAGCTGCGCACGGATGCGCGAACACACTTTCGGTAACCGTTCACTGCCGGAGAGTGTCGGTTGGTCCATCAAAGATGGTTAACCCCTCAATCGTCAAACTATTCGTTGCTGAAACCTTCGTGTCGCCAACAATCCGTTGCGGCGGGCTAAGGTGAGGGCCTCACCGCTCGCCAAGGAAGATCACCTCACAGTGACTGCTGCCCCTCAGCTCCCTCCAGCCTTCGCCGCCTGCCTCAACCTCCTCTTCGAGGCCAGCGCGAAGGAGAACCCAGCCGCCCCCGGCACATTCGTCGAGTACACCAACGCCCAGGTCGCGGAGGCCATCAACGACAAGCACGGCCCGAACACGATCACCAGCGAGTACATCCGCCGACTCCGCAAGGGCGACATCCAGTCGCCCAGCGTCCGATACGCCTCCGTCCTCGCCGACTTCTTCCAAGTCCCGCTCGACACCTTCAACGCCATCGGCAGCGAAACCGCGGCGAAGGTCATGGCGGAAGCGCAACGTTTCGTGGACACCAGGCGTCGAACGAGTGAAGAACCAGAGCCACCGAACGTTGCCGTGCTCGCGCGGGCAGCCCGCCGCCTGTCGCCGGCCGGGCAACGGCGCGCCGCCCGGTTCGTCGAGCAGCTCGAGGAACTCGAGGCGATGGAGAACAACGCCCAACCACCAGAGCCCCCGTCCAGCTAGCCCCCAACAAGGTGTTCAACTCCGGTGATCCAGCACCCCCACGACCGAACAGTCCGAGCCGCGCTCGCCGATTTCCCCGTCCCCAACCCGCTAACGGTCGAGTCCCTGTTCGCAGTGATGCGCGAGCGCTACTGGCGGCCCCTTGAGCTGTGGCGCGGGCCGTCGCCGCTCCCAGGGCTCCACGCCAACGCCCTGTGGCTGACACGGCCCCATGCCGACAGCGACATTGTCTGGCTCGACCCGGCTCTCACCGGAGCTGCCGCCACCCACAGCCTCTCCCACGAGAACGGACACATCGAGCTCGGCCACAAAACCCTCGAGCTACCTGCCGAACCCCTGCCGGCCGAGGCCGCCGAGTACGAGTTCCTCAGCCCCGACTTCCTCGGCGGCTGCCTCCTCGGCCGCGCCCGCTCCCACGACGGCCCACACGATCCGGAGTACCAGCAGATCGAAGACGCGGCCGAGCGGTACGCCTTCGCGCTACGCCGCCTCGCCGCCCAACAGGCGCGCGACACCCGACACCATGACCCCCTGGTCGATCGGCTGCACCACAGCCTGTGACCCCCACCCGCCGCTGAGAGCCCCCGTGTCTACCGACGACCTCATCGACCTGAGCACCACCCTCCCGCTGTGGGCCGTGGTCTTCGTCCGCGCCTACCACCGGCCGACGACCCCGGGCAAACGCGCCATCCTCGCCACGCTCTTCGCCCTCGCCGTCGCCGCGACGCTGCGCCTGGCCCTCCTCGAGGACCTCCTGATCGACCTGACCGGCATGAAGGACGCCGCGGTGCTGCCGAAGCACCTGGCCGTGATGGTCGCCTGCACCCTGCTGGTCGGCTGGGTCGAGTCCGTCGTGCCACCCCGAGACCGCGAACCCGCCTGGCGCCGCTGGATCGCCCTCAAGCCCCGACTCGTCGTCGTCACCGTCGCATCCATCGGGGCGACCGTCGCCTTCCCCTACGCCGACCCCTCGATCATCGCCCCAGACGGTTCCCGCGACTTCGCCTCCGCCCAGTACGGCGACGTCGCCGGCACCACCCACCTGGCGCTCTACCTCCTGAGCATGGGCGCGGCCCTCGCCCCCTCCGCCCTCCTGTGCCTCACCGTCGCCCGCCGCACCGACGACCGACTGCTGCGGCTCTGCATGCGCCTGATGGCCGCGGGCGCAGGCGTCGGCGCGTTCTACCCCGTCTACCGGATCTCGTTTCTGATCTGCGGCTTCACCGGCTGGACGTTCCCCCTCAGCGACGCGGCGTTCCACCGCGGCGGCTCCCTCATCCAGATGGCGACCATCCTCCTCGTCCTCGCGGGCAGCTCCGTGCGCGCCGCCGAACTCCTCCTGCGCGCGGCCCGCACGCGCCGCGGCCTGATCGCCCTACGGCCACTGTGGGAGGAGCTGGTGTCCGTGCTCCCGCCCGACGTCATCCGCCGCCGCCTCCAGACCACCCCCTCCGAGCGGGAGGAACACCGCCGCGTCCGCGACCTCTACGGCCGCCTGGACGAACGCGTCGTCGACATCTCCGACGCCTGCTTCGAACTCCTGCCGTGGGTCGGCGACGACCTCCACCGAGCAGCCCTCGCGGAGGCCCACGCCGCCGGCCTCCGCGGCGAGGACGCTCTCGCCGCCCAACAGGCCCTCTGCCTGCGCGTCGCCCGGCATAAAGCTGTTGAGGGCGAGCCCTGTGCCGGCCGCCCCGCGGAGACCCTGCTGTCCCTGGGGGACGACCTGTTGGCCAACTCAAGGCGGCTGGCCCGCGTCGCCGACTTCTACGCCGCCCCCGACCTCGCCGACGCCGCAACCCGGCTCACCAACCAGAACACGCCCCGGGAGGTCACCGCATGACCGGCACCGCTGCTCCCGCCGCCGCGGCGCGAGCCCAGAACCGTACGGCCCGCTTCATCACCGACGGGCTGGAGCCGCGCAACGTCATCATCCTGGTGAGCATCGGCGTGGGCCTGGCGCAGGACAACCCCCTCACCGGCGTGCTGTGGGCGCTCGAGGCCATCGTGTTCGCGGCCGTCATACCGGTGGCGTACATCAAGTACGGGATGCGCACCGGCATGTGGGCGGACCGGCACGTCGGCCAGGTCCAGCGCCGGAAGCTGCTGATCCCCGTCATCATGGCGTCCGTCGGCGCCGGTATCGGCGGCATGCTCGCATTCGACGCCCCCCGGGCGATGCTCGCCCTGGTCGTCGCCATGCTCGCCACCCTCGCAGTCCTCCTACTCCCTACCGCCCTGTGGAAGTGGAAGATCTCGGTGCACACCGCCGTCGCCGGCGGCGCGCTCGCGATGCTCGCCCTCACCTGGGGCCCGCTGCTCTGGCTCGCCTACCCACTCGTCGGCGTCATCGCCTGGTCCCGGATCGCCCTGCGAGACCACACCCTCGCCCAGACCATCGCGGGCACGGCCGCGGGCACCGCCACCGCGGGCCTCGTCTTCGCCGCGCTCACCGCATGACGCAAGGGCACCCGTGTCTGTACTCCTCCCGGCCATGCAGATGCTTCCCACCACCGCGCCCGCAACCTTCGACGTCCCCCGCCACGTCGGCTTCATCGCCGACGGCAACCGCCGCTGGGCCGCCGCCCACGGCACCACCGTCGAACAGGGCTTCCGGCAAGGCGCAGCCGCCGTCCACACGACCGTCGAGCACTGCCGCACCCTCGGCGTCGAGACCGTCTCCGTCTTCCTCATGTCCGCCCGGAACTTCCAGCGCCCCGAGGCAGAGGTAGACGCCCTCGTCGAGGTCATCGTTGATCTCCTCGCGGTCGAGGCCGCCGCAGCAACCGGCCCGCTCCGCGTCCTCTCCCAGTTCCCCGCCGGCACCCTCATCCCCGGCCGGCTGCTCACCGCGATCCACCGCGCCCAGCGGAGCACAGCCAACCTGCCCGGCATGACCGTCTGCCTCGGCATCAGCTACGACGGCCGCGCCGACCTCCGCCAGGCCGTCAACCGAGCGCTGCACTCCCCCGCCTACGACGAACGCGTGGAACTGCCCGTGGAGGACTTCCTGTCCACCGCGGGCCTGCCCGACCCGGACCTCATCGTCCGCACCTCCGGCGAACACCGCCTCTCCGGGTTCCTGCTCTACCAGGCCACCGACGCCACGCTGCACTTCGACGACTGCTACTGGCCCGACTACTCACCCACGGCGTTCGCCGAAGCCCTCGCCCGGCACGCCGAGCAGCGCCGCACCTTCGGACGCTGACCAAGATCGTTCTTGCACAATTGTGCAGATCCGCCGGCCCCGTACAGGTGACGTACGGGGCCCTACCATGCACCCGGTCCGGTACAGATACTGGCTCACTGCCCAACCTGGTGTGCCGGTCTGACTATCGTCCCTCCCATGACAACATCGACCGGCGGCCTCGCTGCCGCAGACCGGCTCCGATACGGGCCGCTCCCGTCCGCCATCCCGGGCAAGACGACGACGCGCACCATCGTGATGTGCAATCAGAAGGGCGGCGTCGGCAAAACGACGACCACCATGAACCTCGCCGGCGCGCTCGCCGCATACGGCAAGCGAGTCCTGATCGTGGACGGTGACCCGTCCATGAACCTCACCGACGGATTCAAACTCGAGGGACTCGACGAGGACGAGGGGCACACACAGACCGACTGCCTCTTGAAGGGCGTCGACCCGCACCCGCTGGTCGCCAAGCCGTACGAGCTGATCCACGTCCTGCCGTCCAGCCTCGACCTGACGTTCCTGCCCGCGCGCCTTCGCGAGCGGGGCAACGCGCTGCACGCGCACCGCAAGATGCTTGCCCACTTCGAGGGTGAGTACGACTACATCCTGATCGACACCCGACCGGCCATCGACACGGACACCAACTCGATGACCGCCGCAGCGCACGGTGCCCTCATGATGGCCAACACCCACAAGTGGGCGATGAAGGCGGTCGGCTCTCAGCTCGACCAGCATGAGTCCATCATGGAAGAACTCGAGCGCGACGACTTCCACGAGCTCGGCATGGTGATCAGCCTCGCCTTGTACGGCCGCGGCGAGTACAACAAGGTGATCCTGAAGCAGCTCCGCAGCCACCCCGACCTGGCGCCTCTCGTCGAGATCCCGTTCCGCGGCGCCGACCTGGGCGAAGCTGAGGCCGAAGGTAAGCCGGTCCAGATGTACCGGCCGAAGTCGGACACCGCCGAGTTCTTCCGCACGATCGTCGTCAAGGCCGGGCTGGTGGACGCCGCGTGAGCGAAGAGCAGAAGCAGGCATGGGCTGAGGACGCGAGCTGGAGCTCGTCCCGGCGCCGCGGCAAAGGCAAGTTGGCCGAGGGCTCCAAGGCCGTCGACGCGGACCGCCAGGCGGCCATCGAGAAGGCCGTCGAGTCCGCCGTCGAGGAGGCCAGGCCGGGCCTGGACAAGATTCCCGACCCGGTCGAGCCCGCCGGGGAGGGCGCGCTCACCTCCGAGGAAGTAGAACGCCTCCGGCAATGCGAGGCGGGTATCGCCCTCGCCGAGACCGTCTGGTTCATGCAGGGCAAGTCCCTCGACACGATCGCCACCGGCCGCCTCTTCCGTACGACGCCCCACAAGCTCGACCCGGAGCGCTGCTACACGACGATCGAGGACTGGGCGTGGACCGAGAAGGGCGTCCGCCCCTCCAAGTGCAGCCAGCTCCGGGCAGCATGGCCGATCGGTGAAGTGCTCATGGCCCGTGGGTACGAGACGAACCCCGGGCAGGTCCGCGAACTCGTGCCCGTGAAGAACGCCTTCAGCTTGAACGCGGCCGTGGCGGTGTACGTCCTCGTCGCCGAATCGGTCGGAGCCGAGAAGGTGACGGCCGATCGTCTTCGCGAGACGATCAAGCTCATGCCCGGCGACCTCCGACTCGAGGACGACGAGGACCCCGACGTCCTCGCCAAAACCATCAAGGGCGTACTCCTCGGGGAGCTGCCGGCCGCGGCCCCCGCGATCCCGCCCGCGGTGACACGGGCCGTCGACCGGCGCGCCATCGACCTGGCCAACGGCCTCGAGCGCAGCCGTATCCCGCGCTCGGAGGTACAGCTCCAGCTCATGCAGGCGTTCTCCGATCCGGAGGACTCCACGGTCTTCGACATCGTCCTCAACCGCATGAGGGCGGCGGAGAAGGCCGCTCGGACGCCCGGCCGGAAGCCGAACAAGAAGTAGAGCCCGTGGAACGCGTGGAGCCCCGGCCATAGCAGGTGACCGGGGCTCCACGCTGGAACAACTGTGCAGCATACGGCAGTCACATGACCCGAAAGAGTGAGAACGGGCCCGCTGTCGGCGCGAGCTGCTACGGTGAAACCGCCTCGCTCCGCAAGGGACGAGGACTCCGCCCGGGCTCATCTACCCGCCAAGGGTTCGCAGGACATCCATCCGCGCGGAGAAGCACACCGCACACCATCGGAGCGGTTGAAAACTGGGATCGGGTTCCCAGGTGAGGATCGCACTACGCATCCAGATGGCCCCGGACTTCGGTCCGGGGCCATCGTGCTTCGCAGGTGCCGTCGCTCACCCGGCGGCGGCTTCGGCCCGCTCCCGCTGGGACTCACCCCGTCGCCACTCCCTACACCCAGTCCCCCTGCATGCCGGCCGCGGCGACCGCCCCCGCTCGTTGCCGCGATACCCACCGGCCGTGCTGCACGCCGGGTCGTCGTCGCCCAGCACACACAGGGACCACGCGGCCTCGTCGAGTCCTTCAGCGAACTCCGCATCCCACGTCGCCCGCCCGTACACCTGCCCCACCGCTACGCCCACCTCGACGGCGGCCTCGACCACAGGCATGCCGCCCTGGACCAGGGCGACGAGCTGGGCCCGCTTCTCGCTGGGGAACTCCTGATCGGCGAGCGCCCGGCGCCGCTCCCGGCTCGCAGTGTTGTGCTCCCGTACGCAGGACAAGCACCGGCAACCCGCGCGGTACAGGGCCGCCGGCGCGTAGCGCTCGTGGTCGTACTCCACCTCGAGTGGGCGGCGAGCGAGGCGCAGCAACTGCTTCCCCGTCCACGTGTGAACGCGACCGCCGCGCCGGTGGGGCCTCATGCGGCTGCCGGGGAACCAGCCGTGGCTGACCATCCCCGGAACACTGGACAGGGGAAGCTCAAGCAACTCGGCGAGCTGCCGCGTCGTGTAGACCTGCGCAGCGTCGATACGTTCCACGTAGGAGGCCAACGGGTGACGCTGATGAGGCACCTTTCATCCCTTCGGTTTGCCCCCACATCCACGGGGAGCGCCGCTCGAACGGCTCGGCAAGAGGCATCGGAGTCTTCCCCGCATCTGCGGGGAGCAGCGGGGCGCGCCCTGACCGTGACGGGCTCAGGCGGAACACCCCGCAGCAACGGGCGCACGCTCAGCCCGCAGGCACGTCGAGCGGCGGTGCCGGAGAACCCCCGCATCTGCGGGGAGCAGTACAGACGGAGTGGCGCAACCCGTCTGGATGGAGTCACCCCCGCTTACGCGGGGAACACAGGGGCCACGATAGCGGGCACGCGCCGGCTATCACGCTCTGATCTCGAACGGAATCCGAAGCCACAGCACCCGGCCCTCAGCGACCAAGGTCTCGAAGTCGGCGACGGTCGCCATGGGGCCGGTGATCAGAACGGCATTGCCGGCGGCGGCAACATCGCGCGGCCAGTCCGGCGTCGTCGGCATCGTGCCCTCGTAGAGGAGCATGTCGTTGGGAGAGACGATGCGCATGCTGCTGGTGGCCAGCGACAGGTACGCCTTCCACCCGGGGGCCGCGTCCGCGTCGAACCTGGGCGGCATCGTGAACGGTCGAGCTCCGTGCGACGTCATCGCCAACTCCGTGACGTCACGGGCGCGCAGCGAACCGTCCTCGCCCAGCCACGAGACGGTCTCCGGCTCGAGCATCACGATCACGGGCTGCTCTGCGATGCGCGCGGACTGCGCCCGCATCCTGAAAATGGGCCGAGTCTCAGACATCCTTCTCCAGGTTCCTTGGCGGTTGAGGTGGACGGTAGCCGCCCTCACAGAGCCTCCGCCAGGCGCGACTGTAGAAGGGTGGCGCAGCTCCTTCAACTGCGCGAACCGTGGAACTGCCGGTCGTGGTCGCCGGGGTCGTTGGCCATGTGGGTGTAGCAGTCGACGGTGCACGCCAGCCCGAAGGAGGCGATCATCCATCCAGCGGGATCGGGAGCGTGCGACCCGCAGTGACCGCAGTGCCTCGAGCCATCCTCCGGGCAGGCCAGCGGCGTAAGCCGCTGCCTGCGGTACGGCTCGTACGTTCCCGGCTGGTACTTGTGGCTCTGGTACTCGTACCGGGCCTCGTCCAGTAGGTAGAAGACGCCCCCGCGACCGCCGGCGGCCTCCTGGTGCCCGCCGTGCTCGGTGACTTCCCACCAGGTGGCCGGCGCTCCGTCGGAGAGTGTCACCGTGACCTCGACGAGCCGCAGCCGATCTCCGTACGGGCTCAGGCCCTTGTCGTACAGTACGGTGCGCCCGGCCTCCGCGACGACCGGCAGGCTCTCCACGCGCGCCTTCGTCGCCGCGGCGGCCTCCTGCACCGCCTTCTTCTTCGCCGCTCTGGCCGCGCTCCGCTTCTCCGCGGCTGCCGCCCGCTTCTCCTCCCGCTTCTTCTCGGCGGCCCGCTCCGCCGCGCGCTCCTCCTCCGCGGCGGCCACCTGCCGCTCGTACTGCTCAAGCGACGGATGATCCTCGCACCGGCCCGTGTGCAGGACCTCCCGACGCCCCTTGCCCTCACGAACGACGGTGAGGCGCGCGGTCATGGGTGCGACGGACTCACCGCACCGAGCGCAGCACGTACCGGGCGCGGCCGGCTCGGACGGGCACGCCTTGCGGTGCTCGACCTGGGGACCGCGGCCGACAAGGACGCCGGAGCCCGTCGGGAGGACATCGCCGCACCAGCAGCAGGGGCCCGGCTGGTAGCTCGGGCGGCCGGGGCCGGGGTCGACGACGGTCAACGACAGCTCCGCCGCAGGCGGTCGCGCGGCCAGGTGCTTACGGAGCTGCCCCAGACCAGCGGAGCCGAACGCCCCTCCCGCCGTCTTGAAGTGCCGGGCCCACACCTGCTTGAGTGCCCCGTCGTCCTCAACGAGATGGAGCGACACCGCGGCGTCCATGCGCGGGTACCGCTTGCCCGTGAGGTACGTCTCGCCCCAGCCGGTGATGTGCTGGTCCACCACCAGGACCAGGGCGCCGGCCGCGGTCTCCACGACCGCTCCGTGCCCCACCTCCGGCCCAAGGACGGCGGCGCTCCCCTTCGCCCCGTCGTCCAGGCCCGTCAGGATCTTTCGCCACGACCTGTACACGTTCGCATCGCTCGGCACGGTCGGCACCGTCACCGTCACCGTCGCCTCGTTCTCCACCACAGTGCTCCTCCTCGATCTGGTTGCTTCATGGTGCCGGGCGGCACGGACACCGCCCGGCGCCGGACGCTCAGGTGCGCGTACTGCCCGCCGCGGGGGCCCACTCGCACACGTCGCTCACCTCGGCGAGGTCGGCGCGCAGGCTGCGCAGGTACTCACTCAGGCCGTGGCAGACGGCCACCGGGTTGTCGTCGCACTCGGCCAGGTCCGTCAGGATCCTCCGCTCGATGTCGTCGAGTCGCTCGTCGCTCGTCTCGGCGGTGATCCCGTACTCCTCAACCTCGCCGCCGTTCACCGCCCCGTCGACCCTCCACTCCCCCACCAAGTCCTCTTCGTCGAAGCCCTGATTCTCGAACCCGCGATCGCCGCGGCCGAGCCCCAGCCGCTCCCTGATCTCCGACTCGGCTGCGAGCGCGCTCCTCCCGAGCCGGGCCACCATGCCGTTGCCGTCCCAGACCTTCTCCCAGTCAGCGAGGACGCGCACCGCCAACGGCGCGATCTCCTCCATCACCCGGTTCGCCGCTTCACCGGTCAGGACCGGAATCGCGTAGCGGCGATCGAAACCGTCCCGGACGGAGGGCGGGAAGGCGTTCCCGATCTCCACGTCGACGTCGGCAAGCAGCAGGCCCCGACGCAAGTCAAGCTCGATGTACGGGGCCTGCGCGCTGCTCTGTCCGTCAAGGCGGCGGTACAGCTCGGGCGGCGTGGAGCAGGGGATGATCGTGAGGGCGACGTTCACTGAAGGGCCCCTTTCGAGGTGGGGGGGGATGATGAGGGGTGCGGGGCACGGTCGTGCCACCGAAGGACGTCAGAACAGGCCGAACTGGCCGCCGCGCTCAAGGTCTCGCTTCTCGTTTTCGGCACGCTGCTGCGCCTCCTGCTGCCGCATCAGGGCCTTGAGCGGGGCCTGGCGTGCCTCCTGCGCCGCGCGACGGGCCTTCAGCTCCGCGCCCGTCGCCCACCGCACCAGCAACTCGTGGTCGGCCAGGACGGGCGCCTCACCGTCGACGTGGCACTTCACGTGCGGCTGCTCCAGCTGGTGTCGCACCTCGCGCATGGTGGCGGACCAGTCCGGGCCGTAGGCGCCGACGATGACGAGCAGCACGCCGGCGTCGTCGACGTGCTGCCGGGCGGCGAACCCGTTGGTGTCGTACTGCGTGGGGTGGCTGGTCTTCTGCTCATCCACGGTGAGCCCGAGGTCGACGATCCCGCCGTCAACAAGGTGCCGGCGGATCGAGTGGGCGCGGGTAGCACGAGACATCGCGGTTTCCTTCGTTCGGGGCGGGCCGGTGCTCTCCGGCCCGGGGTGGCCGCGGTTGCCCCCGGCCCGCCCCGCCCCGGAGCGGGCCGGGGGCAACCGCGGCGGTGACGCTTCGTCCGGCGGGCGGACCGCCCGCCGGGCTTCTACAGGTCGCCGGGGGCGTCCGGGTGCACGGGGCACGGCCCGTACACGCCGGGACGGCCCGGTATCGCCGGGTGCACGTGGCTCGTCTCGCCGGAGAGGCTGCACGCGGTCGCCGGATCCTCGCCGCAGTTCACGACGCAGAGGCACGTCCAGTCACGGGTGATCCACTCGACGAGCGCCGCCCGGTACTGCTGCTCTGCCACGGCCGCCAGTTCGCCCAGAGCAAGCACCTGGGGGGCGTGCATACCGATCGCCTCGGCGATCCACGGCACGGCGGCGATCTCCTCGGGCTTCCGCCGGTGCAGCGCGCGCCCGACGGTGTCCACGAGCCTCTCCAGAGGTATCGGGCGCCGGGCCTGATCGGGGCTCGGCTCGATGATGGCCCGTATGGTCGCCGCGGCGGCCAAGAGGGCCTCCATCGCGGCCAAGGCGGAGCCCTTCTCGGCGTGGGCTTCGGCGGCGTCGACGGCAGCGCGGATCTCGTCGAACTTCGCGGCGAGCTTGCTGGATACGGCAGACACGAGGGTCTCCTTCTCGGGATGGGGCCCCGGGGCGCCGCTGCGGACGCCCCGGGAAGATGCGGATCAGACGGTGAGCGTCAGGAGCTGCCGGTGGTCGGGCAGGGAGTTCAGGAGGCGGTTACGCCACCCTCGTGCGTACCGCGGGCAGTTCCCGCAGTGCTGGTGCGTGCACCCGGGCAGCGGCGCCCTCTTGGTGGCGTTCAGGCTCCACGCGAGGGAGTCGGAGGAGTACAGCAGGTGGGCGGTCTTGCGTAGACCAGTGACCTTGAAACCGAACCCGTGCAGGCGGATGCCCATGGACCACAAGGTCTCGATGATCCGTACGGCCTCACCCGTGGCCTGCCGGCGGCACACGGAGCCGATACCGACGACCGTTTCCATCGTGAGGTCGACGCCGACCTGCTCGTACAGGTCCACGCAGCGCAGGTAGTCGTCGAGGGTGAAGCCCTGGATCACGGGCATCCACGGCAGATCCGCGTCCAGCGTCATCAGGTTGAGGAAGGACGCCACAGTCTTGAGCTGGTGCTGTTCCACCGTCAGGCCGGTGTTCGCCAAGATGTCGTCCTCGCACATCCAGTCCTGGATGGCGCAGGCGTCCATCATGCCGATCTCGTCGTAGTACCTGCGCGCCGCCGCGGCGTACTCGTACGGGGTGACGGTCCACTCGCCGTACTTCGACAGCTCCGTGAAGCCGCCGGAGTCCAGCATCCACGGGGTGACCGAGCGGGGCAGCGTTTTGCGCCTGGACAGTCGGTGGTTCGCGACGCACAGCGGGATGCAGTCGTCTCCGAACTCGGGCCGGGCAAGCCACGACGGCTGGTGCGTGCCCAGGTAGGTGACGCGGTCGACGTCATCGTACGAGCGGCGGCCGGGGTTCTCCGGGGCAGACGGTCGCATTGCTGTACTTTTAGCCGCGGGTGCCGGCAGCTCGAAAAGGGCGACAGAAGGCATGCGTTTCCTTCGTTTGGGGCTTGTTGGCGGTGCTCTCCACCAACAGGTCTTAGAGTACAGCAATGCGACGCATGGGGGAGGCGGCCCGGCCAAGCGAACCCACCCTCGACCCGAACCGGCATGGTCCCGATCAGGCAGCCAGGCCGTACAGCGCGAACTGACGGGCGCGATACTTGCCGGTCGCCGCGTGCCCGAGGTGCTCGGCCATGGCCGTACCCACCGGCGGCCGGCCGGCCGGCCCCTCCGCCTCATCCAGGGCCTGGGCGCGCCGGATGATCTCCTGCATGGACAAGCCCTTCTTGAAGTCGGCCCCGATCCGCCGTTCGGTCGCGGCGTACGCGGCGGCGAGTTCCGGCACGCGCCGCGCGCCGTTGACCAAGTCGCTGTTGCACCCCAAAACGCAAAGCACGCAGCTCAACCGCTTGTTTCCCCAGTCGTAGGCCGGGTGGTACGGCATGCGGGACTGGGCGATCTCCCGCCACACCCGCCAGTCGCTCCACGCGTGGATCGGCCGCCACGTCGTGATGTGCCGCTTGCCGTTGCTCGCCGTCCGGTTGATCTCCACCCCGGCGAGCTGCGCCCGCTTGTCGCTCTCCGCGGCGCGCTGGCCGATGCACTCCAGGATGCGCACGGGGCGGCCCAGGTGCGCGAGTTCGTCCGTGAGCCGGGTGTAGAGGGTGTGGATCGGGCCCCGCTTCACGGCAGCCGTGCACCAGCGTGCCGCACTCGACGGCCAGGCCGGCGCGACCGTCGCCGTGGTGGGGTCCTCGCCCGCCTCGACGGCGTCCTGTTCCGCCTTCGCCTTCAGCTTGCCGTGGCGGATCTCCACGCGGTCCAGAAGATCCGGGCCCGACGCGGTGACCACCTCGAACCGCTCGACGCCGGCAATGATGGCCTGGAGCTCCGCGAGCTCACGGGTGCCCTTCCACTCCGCCCGCCCCAGGTCGGCGTGGACCACGACGACCTTGTGGAGCATGCCGAGCAGCCTCGCGCGCCGGGCGACGTACGACAGCATCGCCTGCGAGTCCTTCCCGCCCGACGACGAGACGACGATCCAGTCCGCGTCACGGAGCAGCTCGTCCGGCACGGTCGTCCATGGGGTGAGGGGCACCGACGCGTGGATGGTGCGCTTCTTCCGCTTCGGCTTGACCCGTACGGCGGCCTGGGGCGCGGCCTGCGGGGCGGAGCGGTCGAGGTCGAAGAGGGTCAGGGTCTGCATGCCGGGGTCCTTCGAGGCGCGGGAAGAGGGCGGCGGGGCGTGGTCTGGGGCCGGCGGGGGTGCGGGGGGCGTCGCACCCCCGCCGGGGAGGGTCAGTACCAGTGGCCGTACTGGTTCCGGGACTTCACGAACTGCTGGATGTAGGGGCGGTCGCCCCCCGGCGGCACGGGGCACCGAACGACGGCCCCGAAGCGGCGGGTGGAGTGCACCGTCCCCGGCCCCACCTGGCCCACGTGCTGGATGGTGATCTCGTCACCGGCCACCAGCCCCAGGAAGTCAGGCGTCGGCACGGACGCCACCCCTTTCCACCAGGCGGCGAACGCCTTCGGTGCGGACGGTGCCAGCGGCAGCGGCCCGAACACGTCGCCGGGCCGGTGCTCAACCCACTCCGCCGTGCCGGCCCGCGGGCTGTAGAGGTGCTCACGGTCGTACGCGGCCGGCACGCACGACACCGGCAGCTCCCCCAACGGCAGCGGCACACGCACCCGCGGCGCGGCCGACGCCGGGGCGGGAAGCTCGAACAAGGCCAGTTCGGTCTGCTGCATGGCGGGGTCCTTCAAGGCTGAGTGGGCGAAAGAGAGGTGGCGTGCCGGGGGCGCGGCCAGCGCTACGCCCCCGAGAGGGGAGGGGTGGTCAGGGGGCAAGGCCGAAAACGGCGCGCAGGTGGTTCAGGCGGTGCCGGCGGCACGCTGCCTGCGCACAGGCCCGCTCCTCGAACCGGGTGGCCGCGCGGTGCCCGCAGGAGCAGCCAGCCCGGTACAGGGGCATGCCCGGCTCGTACCCGCCGGTGCCGTCCGACCGCTGCACCCACCGATGCGTTCCAATGAACACGATCTCGTTGCGGTGCTCGTGGAGGGCCATCGCGACGCGGCCCGCGTAGGAGACGGTGATGGCGCCGTCCGTGTGGGAGGTGAGCCACCCCCGGCCGAAGAGCCGCGCCGTGGCGGCCGGGGAGATCACGGCGAACCCGGCCCGTAGGCGCCCCTCGACCAGGCGCGCCGGGAACTTGCCGGGGGCGTCGCGGTCGTGGATCAGGGTGAGGTCGTCGTACTGGCGGGCCGTCACCAGCCGGGGCCCGCACACCGGCTCCAGCCGCACCACGCGGCGCAGCGTCCGCAGCTCGGCGTCGACCGCGGAGAGGCGCCCACGGATCGTGCGGGTGATGGTGATACGGCCGGACCGGTCCGCGTCCGGGACCACGTCGTCCCCGTCGCACAACGCGCTGTCGATCAGAATGTCCCCCTCGGCGGGGGTGAGCGTGCGGGTCGAGCGGGCACCGCCGAAGTCGGCGACCGTGACGCGGTAGGCCGGGGAGTTCTGCAAGGCGTGTCCTCGAAAGTCGGGATGGGGGGGGCTGCCAGGCCGGGACGCGGGCGGTGCGCCCCGGCCCCGGGGGGGTTAGGCGGTGGCGGGGTACCAGGTACGGGAGTTGGCCGCTTCCTCGCGGGCCTCGCGAGCGACGCCGCGCACGGTCGCCATGACCTCTTCGGCCTGCGCCGGGGTGAGCTGCTCCGCGCCGTCGCGGGGCCCCTCCTCGGCCTCCACGACCGCGAACACCGCCGCGGAAATCGCGGTGACGAGCAGGCGCCCGCCCTTGATGCGCCGGGCGATCGGGCCCTTGGCGGCGTCGAACTCCTCGCGCGCCGCCGCGACCTTCTGCCCGTAGTACAGGGCCGACCCCCACCCCTTCGCGTAGTTCTGGCGTACGGACGTCTCCGCGATGTGCAGCCCGTCACGGATCACGCGGTTCGCCTCCCCACGCCCCATCAGACCGGCGCGAACGTAGGTGTTGACGACGTCGCGAGCGGCGCGCTCGGTGGCTCTCATCTGTCGTGCCATGGGACAAGTCCTCTCAAGGGTGCTGCCGGGCCCGGGGCGCGGCGCTGCGCCCCGGACGGCGGTGTCAGTCGGTGGTGGTGAGGCGGGCGCGGTCTACTTCTCGACCTGCGCGGCGCTGGCGGTCGTCGCGGGGCGGCTGTCCGGGGGCTCGGGAGCGTTGCTCTCCGGCACTTCGACGGCGTGCATCCTGAGGTCGCTTCCCTGGACCGTCCAGGCGTCGTCACGGGTCACCGTCCGCCCCGCCCACGTGCGGAGGTACGACGGCGGGACGAACTCCTCATGCAGGACTTCGGCCAGGTTCAGCACGGTGCCGCTCCACGAATACACGGCGTGCTCGCCGCTGCCGGACGGCGGGCAGTGCAGCGCATCGAGGCGGACGCGCATCCCGTACGTCCGCACGATGTCTCCCGCGCGCAGTTCGCTGGACTTCCGCGTGACCGTGGTCGTGGCCGGGCGCAGGTCCTTCAGCGCGGGAGCGTCGGTGCCGCCGTCCACCCGCTCGACCCGCGCCACGGTCTCGCCGTCGCTCGTCCACACGTCGCGCAGCCAGCCACGGCCACCCGGCACGAAGTGCGGCTCCTCGGAAGCATCGATGACGCGCCCGTCGTACTCGACGAAATCCCCCAGACTGAGCCCGGACGCCTGTGCGGGGATACCCGTGAGGTCGACGGTCGGGGCAAGGTCATCCAGCCCCTGGAAGCCTGCGCAGTCGGCGGCTCGGGGGTCGACGACCACGGCGTGGTACTCGCCGGGCTCCAAGTCGTCCCGGTGGGTGGCGAGCCACGCCTTGCCGTAGTCGCGCAGCCAGACCGTCCACGCCTCGCAGTCGTCGGGGTCGGGACCGTCGAGCACCACGGTCTCGGTGTCCAGGACAACCCGGGCGCCGCGCTCGTCCTGGTCGCGGGTGTAGATGAGCACGCGCACCGGCCGCGGGCCGGTGAGGTACCGGCGCAGCACCTCAGCGTGCTCGGGCGTCGCCTCCGGCGTCGTCGTCAGCCCCTCGTCCGTCCGCCGGACCTCGTAGAGCCGGGCTCCTTGGGCGCCGCCGTACACACGACCGCGCCCGCACGGACCGCCGACCCAGTACTCACCCGGGCCGGTCACGCTGCGGTCCACGATCTGCCGGTGACCATCAGGAGCGGCCGGCAGGAAGCAGTGGACGGCCTCCCCCGGGGTGAGGTCCACGCCGCCGGGCAGACGCCACACCGGGGCGCCGGCGCTCTCGCTGTAGACCATTTTGCCGGGGGCGCCGGACTCCCGCAGACGCGTCGGAATCGACTTCCGGGTGAAGCCGGTTGTGACCGTGATCGTGGGGCGGGCAGGGGCGGCAGCAGGGGCCGTCTGGGCGGGCTCGGCGGCCTTCGCCGGCTGCTCCGGCGGCAGGATGCGGAAGCGGTGCCCGTCTTCGGCGGTGAGGGTCTGGCCTTCCTCCATGGCCTTCACGGCGGCGACGCGGGTGTCATAGGTGCCGGCCAGCCCGTGACGCTCCAAGAGCACGGACCCGAAGTACGAGAACTGACGCCCCGTGGTGAGGCCCTTCACGGCGTCCTCGACGGTGGCGCCGTAGCTCACCGTGGTCCAGGTCTGGGCGAGCGGGGCGTAGACCTGGGCGCGGTAGGCGGTCGTCGGGGCGTCATGGCCCAGACGGCGCCGGTCGGCCTCGGCAGCACGGGCCACCAGCCAGTCCTTCTTGACGCGGCGGTTGTACTCCTCGCCGGTCTCCGCGCTCACCTCGAAGACGCGGTAGTACTTCGGTGAGGCGTCCTCAATCTTGCTGACCTGGTAGATGCTGCCGCCGTTGTACATGAGTTGGTCGCCGACCTTCAGTTCGGGCGCCGGGATGGCGGGCACGCGCCCCATCCCTTGAAGGTGGATCGTGCCGGTGGCGATATCGAGTGCTCGGGACATGCGGGTACTCCTCGGGTGCGGTGCGGTGAGCAGAGGGGGAGGGTGCCGGGGCGCGGCGCGTACCGTCGCGCCCGGCGGGGAAAGGGGGGCCGACCGGTCAGGCGACGTCGGTGATGTCGTAGAAGCTGGCCAGGCCGCGCGCGAACCGCGCGAGGGGGAGCGCCAGCGTCGGATCGGCGAACTCGCGGCGTACGGCGTCCTCGTACGCGGACTCCGCCACGTCACGGCGCGTGTGGTCGGCGGCCCAGTACGCCCGGATGGACCAGTAATCGACGGCGTACCGCGGCCACCTGCTCACGGGGTCGCGGTACAAGGCGAGCCGCACGCGCAGGATCGGCTTCCCGTCGTCGCCGTTGATGGTCGACTCCCGCAGCGTTTCGCCGTTCGCGAGGCTGCACTTGTACACGGCCAAGTGCTCAACGGTCAGGTGCGTGGTGTCCGTGTGGTGGAGGAGCGGGCGCATCGGCCCGTACAGCGGGGCCGGTTCTTCCATGGGGCGGGTCGCCAAGGCAGCGCTCATTGCGGATGTCCTTCGTTTGGGGCTTGTCGGCGGTGCTCTCCGCCAACAGGTCTTAGAGTACAGCAATGCGACGTCGTTTGGGAACTTCCCTAGCGAGGGGCGGTGAAATCTGGCGCCGGTCTCATTGCTGTACTCAAGCGATGAGTGTGACGTTCCCAATCGTCTTCGCGCGCCGTACGGGCACCACCCCGCCCGTGCGGCGCGGTGGGACCGGCGCCGGCAGCTCCCGGACCGGCACGCCCACCGTCCCGTACCGTCCCGTGAGCTGGGTGAACCGCTCCTCGAACCTCGGGCGCTGCTTGTCGCGTACCCCTGCCGGCGCCGCCACCAGGTACGCGCCAACCGTCGGGTAGCTCTCTCCCTCCGTCAGGTAGTGGGCCCGCTCCACCCCCGAGTGCTCGCCCCGCTCCAAGCTCGTGCCGTGCTCGGCGGCCACGGCCCACACGTACGCCTCCGCGTCCGCCCTACGCCCCTCGAACACGGTGCGCACCGATCGCCACGCCTGCCCCTTCGACGTCGGCCCCCGGCACTCCTCCGGCCCGGAGCACGAGGGGGTGAAGTCGCCGGCTGGGTGGTCGGCGCGGCACTGCTCCGTGCGGGCCTCACGGCACCACCAGCGCGGCGCCCGGCAGCTCTTGCCGTGCCACTGGCGGCAGTCGGCGGTCCGGGCCGCGTGGTAGATCCGGCGCACCTCGTACACGGCGTACGGGGCCTGGTCCAGCGCCGTCTCGAACGCGTCCAGCACCGCGGCGTTCCGCCCGTCCTGCGTCAACCGCTTCCGCAGCGATGTCGTCCCGTACAGCGCTACGCGCTCGTTCAGCGCCTGGGAGACGTACTCCATGCGCAGCACCCCGGCCGCGACGTGCGGATGATCCCTCAGCCGCTCCTCGTGGGCGTCCCGGGAAGCACACACCCCAGAGAAGCAACATTGTGCGCAGTACGACTTGCGGATGGGTACGCCGAGCTGCGCCAGGACGTACGCCTCCACGGCGGCCCGGTCCATCCCGGCGAGGATCAGCGGATAGTACGGGTCGCAGATCGTGCGGCCGGCGTCCGCGTTCAGCCCCCGCTGGATGGCGGTGTCATTCTCCGCCCGGTCCAGCTCGCCCGCGTGGTACCCGATGACCCGCCGGAAACTCGCCGTCCCGAACTCGTACGCGGCCCACGCGTCCAGGCACCAGCCCTTGAACCTGATCGAACACGTCCGCCGGTTCTTCACCATCTGGGGAACGGTCCCGGCCGCGCGCAGCTCGTCCGACAGCCGCCACGGCCCCCGGTCGAAGATCCGGCGCGGCTGCCGGGAGTCGTCCAGGATCACCACCCCGTCGGCGTCCTCCGGACCACCCCGCGCCACCTGGACCAGCCGCACTCGGGCCCGCCGCAACAACGGCAACACCAACCGGTCCACGTAGCTCAGGGAGTCGGGCCACTCGTCGCCGGTGACCGCGTGCACCACCACCAGATCAGACAGATCCGGCAGCAACCCGTACCGCTCCGGGGCCGCCAGGAACTGGAGCAGAATCGCCGTGGAATCCGCCCCCAACCCGTACGACAACACCGTGACACCGGACCGGCGGAAAGCGGCCGGCACAACCGGAGCCGGGGCCGGGAGATCGAACAGAGCAGACACAGACGTCCTCTCAAGGAGCTGCCGACAGCCAGGGGGAGTGGCACTTCTGGCACCGTCCACACGCGCGCGTGCGCGCGAGGGAGGTCCGGGCTGCGCCGCCCACCAGCGGGCGGGCGGCGCAGCCCCGCGGGGGGGTGCAGATCAGGAGGAGAACCAGCAGGTTCCGGCGAGCCCGCGGCGGCCGGTGTACTCGATGCACGCGGTGCCGCGGGGGATCAGGTGGTCGTACTTGCGGTGGTCGGTCCACCAACGCGTGTCGGGGTCCCACGCGCTCTCGGCGGCGATGAGGCCGTAGAAGGTGCCGCCGTCGTGCTTGCGGTACTGCGACAGGCCGCGTGCGTGCGGGTCCTCGGCGGCGACGGGCGACGCGAGTACGGCCTCGAAGATGGTGCGCACCGTGGTCGCGGCCCAAGAGGTCGCCGGCTGCCGGGTGGAGTCGAAGAAGATGCCGCGCGCCTTCCGGTCGATGCCCTCGTAGGAGATGGCGGTGAGCAGTCGGGCGACGTCATCGGGGACGATGGCGTACGCGTGGCCGGTTTGGTCGGTGGTCACGGTGACAGCGGCCACGGTCAGGACGGGGGCGGGGGGCTGCTTGGGCATGGCGGTGCTCCTTCGTTCGGGGGTGCCCCGGTGCTCTCCGGGACGGGGTGGTGCAGGAGGGGGCCGCCCGGCCGGATCAGCCGGGCGGCGTTCGTGGTGCAGGGGTCAGTCCTCGCACCAACCGCGGTACTCGATGGGGACATCGACGTCGAAGAGGTGGTGCAGGGCCTTGCGGGCGTTGTCCGCCAGACTCAGGCGGTCGTCCAGGTAGGGGAAGCACAGGGTGACGGGCGGGTGCGCGGGGATGTGGCCCGTGGGCGTTTCGATGGCGGCGGTAACCGCGGCGACCACCTGCTCCCCGTCCAGCGTCGGATGGCTGCGCACGAGGATGCAGGGCGTGCCGGTGTCGATGGCGGCCCGTTCGTCGGGCGTGCCCATGGTGGCAAGGAACGCGCGGGCGGCGGCGCGGATCTCCTCGGCGGTGGCGGGCATGTACGTGCCGCGCATCCGCTCCGCGCGCGGTTCGACGGCCAAGACGGCTGCACGGGCCCGCACAAGGGCGGCGCGCACCTTCTCCCGGGCGTGGGTGCGGCTGAGGTTCGTCGCGGCCGTACGCAGGCTCTCCCACGCGTCCTCGGCGGCGTCCCGTGCCGCGCGCAGCTCCGGGTGGAGGCCGACGGGCGCGGCCAGCGGCAGCGTCTCCAAGTGCATCGCGAGCGTGTGCAGTTCGCGCGGGGCTTCGGTCCAGAACGCCTCGGTGACGGTCTCGTACGCGGCGAGAGCGGCGAACAAGGGCGCGGCGGCGGCCGGGGGCTTCATGGCGGCGATGGCGACGCGGATAGCCGGGTACCGCTCCGGGCGGGGCGGCTTCACGCACTGGGCGAAGACTGCTCGCAGCGCGTCGTCCGTCGGCTCCTCGGTGCGCTGCTCGGCCCACCACTTCGCGGCGAACCCCTCCGCGGAGCGACGGGCCCGGAGTTCGTCGGCCGTGGGGACAAGGCGCGCGATGTCCTCGGCGGTGGCGGGGCGGAGTTCGTGAACCCGGCAGGGGCGGACGCCGTGGCCGTGTTCGTCAGCCACGAGGGAGCGCACGTTGTAGTGCGGGCTTGCCCAGTTCACTACCGTGCCGGCGTACTCCGGGAGCGTCCGGTGCTCGCGGGTCTCGTGGCGGTAGTAGACGCCACGGACGATGACGCGGTCACCGGGGGCGTACCGCTCCGCCTCGGGGGTGGTGTCCGCGTCGGTCCCCTCCGCGGTGGCCGGGCGGGCTACGGCAGCGCCGTACAGCTCCCTGAGGGAGTCGACGGTGACCATGAGGTGACATCCGGGCTCGAACACGCGGGAATCGCCCATGACGCTGTCGGCGTGGGTGCGGGTGGTCCAGGTGACGCGGACCCACGGGACGGAGCCGTTGAACGCCTTCACCGTGCTGACGGTGCGGTCTTCGAGCCGTACGGCAGCGATGACGACCATGCCGGGGCGCACCATGTCGGCGCGCACCGGGATCGCGGTACCGTCATCGACGGCGGCGACCGTCTCGGCGTAGTAGGCCAACAGGCCGCTGTCGATCGGGCCGGTGAGTTCCTGGACGGTCGGGCGCTGCTCATGGGCGGGCAAGGTGTCGCCCTTGTGGACGGGGCGCAGGTCCACGGTGCCCCGCTGGTCGCGGTAGACGATGCGCGCGGTGGAGTCGGACTCGGACATTTCGCGAACGTCGCGCTTGCCGTCCATCATCGCGTGGTTGATCTCGGCGCGGGCGGCGCGGCTGTCGACGAGTTCGGGGGTGCCGCCGTTGACGGTGCGGACGTGCTGCTGCTCCTCGATGTGCTGCCGCGGGGTGAGGGGGACGAAGCGGCTGATGCTCGTGTGAACCGTGCCTTCGTCGTCTTGGTGGACGAGTCGGCCGGCGAACCGGCAGATGCTGACGACCTTCCGAACACGGTCGGCGGGTACGGAGTGAACCTTGCGGCCGTTGACGTAGTGGGCGTGCAGGGCGTCGATGACCTCGTCCGGGTGGGGCGCAGCGGCGCGGGCGTGCTCGACGGCGCTGCGCCCCAGGACGTGTACGGCAGACGTGATCTGAGTGAAGGTGCGCACCTTGCGGGAGTTGCCGAGGCTTCGCAGGGTGGCGTCTTCGAGGCGGAACCGGGCGCCCTTCTTGAGGGGCTTGGTCCACAGCAGGGTGAGGGTGTCGGCGGCGAGGGCGACGCCCAAAGCCGTACCGATGTAGGGGACGGGTACGGGGATTTCGATGCGGACGACGTGGGCGATGGTCGTGTCGGTCGTCTTGCTGTCGACGGTGACGGTCATGTTGTAGCCGTCGGCCAGGGTGATGATTTCGTCGGCGGTCTTGATGCCGGTCGTGGGGGGCCGCTTGGGCATGGCGGTGCTCCTTCGTTCGGGGGTGCCCCGGTGCTCTCCGGGACGGGCGAACCATCACGGCTTACAGTACAGCAGTGCGACACATGGTCAAGTGGTCCGCCTTGAAGTTCAGGTTTTGCAGGAACTTCTAGGGTTCGCTCACTTCAAGTGGCGCACTGCTGTACTTTAAGCCGTGGAGTGTGTACGTTCTGAAGCCAAGCCACCCCGCAGCTCGGGGAGAGCACCCCGAGCAACCCCGAACGAAGGACACCGCCATGCCCGTGAACCTCGCAAAGAACCCCCGCCACACCGCGATCACGCGCCGCCACGACGGTGGCCTCCAGGGAATGCCGTCCACCACCACCCCGTACGCGGGCCGCGTACAGCTCGCCGCGAACCCGCCGGTGCACCTGGTGGACATGTCCCCCTCGACGCTGGCCGAACTTTTGGCCGCGCTGCTCCTCATCCCTCAGGGCGAGGCGCGGACCGACGGCCGAACCGTCCACGCCGAATACCCCACCCCTGGTGGCCTCTTCTACTGGACGTTCACGCCCCTGAACTGACCCAGACTCCGCACCGCCCGCCTTCACGGCGGGCGGTGCGCCCCGCCCCCGAGCCGGCCCCGCCGGAGCGGGCGCAGGGCGCACCGCCCCACCCCCGTCCCGGAGAGCACCGGGACACCCCCGAACGAAGGACACCACCATGCGCATGCCGCGCCTCCTCCCCCGCCGCCGTCTCGCCGCGCTCCTCGCCGCTGGAGCTGCCGTGCTCGCACTCGGCACCCTCGGTGCGCTCGGCGCCTCCGACGTCACCCCCGTCGACTTCGCGCCGCCGTCGGACCGCCCCGTCACGCAGGCGGACGTGACGGAGGCTTACCGCGCCGGGTGGGCCGACGGGCGCGCCGCGGCGATGGGCGACGACAACGGGGACGGCGTGGTCGACGAAGACGAGTTCGGGTGGGACTGCGCCACCATGGGCAACCGCCAGTGCGGCCCCAACGCCTCGCCTCGGGGTGAGGGTGCGCCCGCCGGCCGGTCGCGACCGTAGCTGAACGCCCGTCGTACGACGGGCGGAGCTGCCGCCCCATGCGGATACCGGCCCGTCCTGTACGACGGGTGGGTGTCCGCATGGCCCGCCGGCGCCCGCTCTTCTTCGGCCACTAGGGCGGCGCCACCCGTCACGGCGCGCCAGCCCGGGGCCGACCCGGGCGGCCGGCTCTGAATCGCACTCGACCTCTCACCAAAGGGATCCCATGGCCCCCCTCAGCAGCTCCCCGCTCAACTGGTCCGACATGACCCCGGCCGACTTCGACCGGGACTTGCCCCCGGAGCCCCTCGCGCTGGTTGACCCCCGAGTTGTCGAACGGTCGGTGCCCGCCGTCCCGGACGCGTGCGGCACGGAAGCGCTGTTCGGGGCGCAGCCGGCGCCCAAGCGTTCGGGGGGATGGGTGCGCCGGCCGGCCCGACCGATGCCCCCCGGCAGCGGTGACACCCTCTTCTGAGCGGCAGACAAGGGGCCGCTTTGTAGTCCAGTAGTGCGACCTTCGTGAGCGAAGTGACCCCTCAAGAGGGTTGACTAGCTGGGGGTTTGGATATTTTCCCGCACTCTCTATCCCGAGAGGGTCGCATTGCTGTACTCTAAGGGTGTTGGTGGAGAGCACCGCCGACAAGCCCCAAACGAAGGAAACAGCCATGGCCTCTGCCCGCTCCCGCCGCGCCGCCGAAGTCCTCCGCGACCGCACCCGCGCCCACCGCGCCGCCGCCGCCACACGACGCGCCGTCGCCCGCGCCGCCCGCCGCATCCACACCGGCGCACGTTCCCTCGTGACCCACATCCTCGCCACCGGCGCCACCCGCGAGACCGTCACCGGCGCCGCGAACGCCCTGCGCGCAGTCGCGAAAAAGGCGGGTATCAAGGGCCGCTCCGCCCGCATCCGCCGCACCTTCACCGGCTTCCCGAACCGCACGGTGACCGTCTTCCGCTACACCCGCGAACAGGTCGCCCGGATCGCTGAGCAGTACAAGCCGCGCAAGGCCGAATACAAGGTCGTCCGCGCCGCCCTCATCGCCGCCTAACCCGCACCCCCGCACCGCCCGGGGCGCGGCCCCCGCGCCGCGCCCCGCCCCTTCGCATCCCTTCGCGCCCGGAGACAGCCATGCCCGCAGCACCCAACGCCCTCGACGCCGCCCACCGCGCCCGCACGATCGCCGGGATCGCCCGCACCCGCGCCGACAACCCCACGCCCATCCCGGACGCCACCGGCCGCGCCGCGCTCCGGAAGATCGCCACCTGCCTCGACGTCGCCGCGCACTCGCTGGAGACCGAGGAGCCCCCCACGTGGCACGACACCACCATCACCAACACCCTCGATGCCGACACGTTCGTGGCCCTGAGCGAAGCCGATCAGATCGCCGCCGACAACCCCACCATCGGCTTCCCGCCCCACCTCTCCCAGTACGTCACCGCCCCCGTGTACGGCACCGAAATCGACATGCCGCCGTCGCTCGAACCCGCCTCCATACGCCTCGCCCAAGAGGGCGGCATGTTCGCCCAGGTCCTCATGAGCCACACCTACCTGAGCCTCACGAACGACCCAACCACCATGTCCCAGGCGCTGAAGATCGCGTTCGAATACCTCTGGCAGCACGCCCAACTCACCGCATCCGCAACCGACAACACCCCACCCCACGCGCCCGCCACCCCGCACACGGCCGAGCAGCACGCCCCCCAGCCTGCCCCGGGCACGGAACACCCGTTCAGCGTCTCCGACATCGCCCACGCCACCGCAAAACGCCTCGGTACCGGCTGGCGCGCCCAGCCCGGGCCCCACGGCACCACCGGCACCATCCAAGGCCCCGACGGCAAGAGCTACCTACTCGCCGTCGGCGACATCGGCAACATGACGCCGCAGATGTACGTGCAACACGACGACGACCAGAGCCCCATGTGGGACACGGAGGGCGAGAGCCTAGCGACGCTCGCGCACCGCGTCGCCGACATCGTCTGGATCTACGCCTGCGACTGAGCCGCCCGCCCCGCACCCGCGCCCCGACTCACCCCGGGGCGCGGCCCAACCCCTGGACCCGAACAGATGGGAGAACAACCTCACATGACCCCGTACATCGTGATGCGCCCCCTGATCCACCAGAGCGACGCCGACTTGATGAACCTGCGAAACGAGGCTAACGAGATCTTGGACGAACGAAACAGGGCAGCGCTGCCGGGCAAAGTCCTGAAGGCCGTGGAGACCGTTCTCATGGAGAACGAGCCCGGGGCTCCTGCACCAGTGTTCGCCGAGTTCAGCACCGACGAGCAGGACGACGGATTCTGCTGGGACATTCGCGACCCGATGGTCACCCTCGCCGACGGCAGCACCCGCACCCTCGACCTATCCGACCATCACCCCAGCCTGGGCACCGCACTGGGCGACTACTCGTCGTCGGTTGAGCCGAACGACAGCAGCACTCTTCTGGTCACGTTCGAGCCGCTCGCCCTGGAGCCCTCCATCTGATCCCCCGGGGCCGCCACCGCGCGGCCCCGGGGCGCGACGCAAGCACCACCCGTATGACCACATCCCGGCCGGAGAGCACCGCGCCGAACCCCCGAACGAAGGAACACCGTGACCTCTGCTGTCAGCCACGCGACCACCGCCGCGGCGCTCGCCGCGCTCCTCCCCGCCCGCCGGCGCCAGCCGTGGCAGGTCGGCCCCGCCGGATACGGCGTCCGCCCCAACGCTGCGACTTCCCGCATCGCCAACGGGGACCGCGCCCTGATCATCGCCGAGTCGGGAGGCGTGATCGAGGTGTTCGTCGACGAGGCGGGCACGTTCCCCGTCGCCCCCGAGGTCGTCGTCAGCGCCACCTCTCCCGACCCCGTCGCCGACCTCGCCCGGGGCATCCTGCACACCGTTCTTCCCAGTCTGGAGCGGCGGGCCGCCAGCGCCACCATCCACGCGCACGGGTGGCAGCAAGTCCTGGTAGACGCGGCCCCCAACCTGATCGAGGTGGGGTTTGCCCTCGTCGACCACGGCGCGCACCCCAACCCCGTGCAGCGCCCGCACGGGCACGGCTACGGCTTGGAGTGGACGACCAGCAGCGGCGCCGACTGGAGCCTGTGGGTCCTCACCCCGAGCGGGAACCTCACCCTCACCTACGAAGGCCCCCTAAGCGGCCTGTACGGCGTCCTACCGACCCTGCTGCCCCCCGCCGAAGGGTACGGCGCGACGGACGCCGGAAGCGCCTTCACCCGGCACCTCAGCGACCGCTACCCGCAACTCCGCCCCCTCAACGACCACGAGGTGGAGTTCGGCCGCCAGCGCAACGCGGTCGGACACATCAGCCTGCCCGCGTCCGACGAGCCCACCGACACCGCCGACGACGCCCGCCGCGTCGTCGCCGAGGCACGCCGCCTCGGCACCGACTTGCTGCTCACCGCCGTCCCGCACCTGGTCTGACCCTCGCCCCACCGGCCGCGCCCCCGCCACCCCCGGGGCGCGGCCCCTCGAAAGGCCCCGACATGACGACCACCGTCACCACCCCCGCCCCGACCCGCGCCGAACGTATCGCCGCCCGTCTCCCCGAACGCGCCGGCGCCCCCTGGACCGTCGCCCCCTACAACGCGTGGTGGACCGCCCGGTACCCCGCCGCCCGCCTCGTCCAAGGCAGCCGCGCCCTCATCCTCGTTGCCCGCACCTGGGAAACACAGATCGGCTGGCAGCTCCCCGACCGCGAACCGACCCGCCCCGACCTCCACATCGACAGCATCAACCCGACCGTCATCGCCCGGGAGACGCTGCGCCTGGTCCTGCCCGTCCTCGACGACGAGGCCGCCGGGCGCGCCACGGGCGACGGCCGCCGCGTGGCGGGCCGGCTGGAACTGCTGAACGAGATCGGGCACGCGCTGCGCCCCCAAGGCGCGGCGACGTACAACCGGATCGGCCTCTTGGAGAACACGTCGACCCTGGCATGGGGCGCGCCGTCGGGCGCCCGGTACTCCGTCACCCTGCACGGCACGAACCCGGTCGCCGACGTCCAGATACAGGGCCCGGTGCGCGCCGTCGAGAAGGCCGCGACCTACTTCCTGCCCCCGCCGGCCCGCGGCCCGCGGCCCGACGTCTCCCACGTCCGGGGCCGCCTGCAACGGCGCCTGGCCGCCGTACTCGCCCGACACGTGCCCGTCGAGCAGACCGACAAGGGCGGACTCGTCTTCGGCACCCGGCCCGGGCCGTACGGGTACGCCACCCCGGCCCTCGACCCCATCTCCCGCGCACACGACACGACCCCGGCGTCCGTCAACGTCCACGGCGTCGGCGTCGACTTCCTCATCTCCCTCGCCCCGCAGCTCTGCCACTGACCCCCGGGGCGCCCCGACACCAGGGGCGCCCCCGAACACTCCGGAAGGACACCCCGATGGGCTCTGCCCGCCTCACCCCGATCTTCGCCCTGAACCAGGCCATCACACAGTTGCACGCCGCAGCGGAAGCGATGCTGCCGCTCATCAGCGCGACCCTGCGCGCCCAGTTCCCGACCGGCGCCTACCTGGTCCTGACCCGGCCCGGCTACGACGGCACCGGACACTGGCCGCTGCGCCTGCACTCCATCCGCGACGCCCAGCGCCAGGCCGTGTACGACTTCCGCACGTGGACGGACCACAACACGCTGCTCCCGCCCGTACCGAAGCAGATCGTCGTGCTGTGGGGGTACGCCGACCCGCGCGACGCGAGGGACATCGAGCGCCTGGTCCAACGCGTGGACGAGGTGAAGATGAACGAACTCATCGCCTTCCTCCCCGCGGAGCTGCGCACGGACGCCGAACTCGAAGCGGAGAGCAGGGGCGACCGTACGCCGCTGGGTATCCCGCTCGCCGCAGGCGCCTGCGCGCTGCACGGCGAACAGTGCCCGGCGGGCGGTCACATCAAGCTGCGCCCCGACTGCACCGGCGGGCAGTCGTGACGCTGCGCCCCGCCCCGCCCGAGGACCTCGCCACCCTGAACGCCCTACTCGGCCCCGGCCTGCCCGGGACGGTCGTTGCGGCCCTCGACGCCGCCGAGGTACACCGCGAAACCCGCAGCGGACAGCACACGACCGAGGCGTTCGGCCGGTACTGCCGGATCGCCGTGCCGGCGCTGCTGCGCCGCCTCCTCGCCGTGGAGACCGCACTCCTCACGGTGCGGACCAAGGTCGCGGAGCACGTCGCCGCCCACGACCGGGGCGACGACCCGACGGCCGGTGACCTCCTCGCCGGCCTCCAGCGCGCGGGAATCGACCTGCGTGCCGAAGTCGACGACGCCGCCGCCGTCCTCGACGCCGAAGCACACGCCGCGGCGACCGGCTGACCACAGCCGCCTCTTCGGGGCGCCGGCGACACAGGCCGGCGCCCCACCACGCCCGGCCCCGCGGAGTCCCGCGGGCCGGGCGTTCCCGCTCCTGGAACGGCCGCTGTAACGCCTTCTGCCGTCCCGCCGTTCCCCCTGGCATGAGCACCCACGACAAGACCGCGCACGGCCCGGACAACGGCACGTTCGGGAAGTACGTCACCCTGACCGCAGAAGCCACCGTCAACGGCGAGCAGATCAAGGTTCAGCAGCAGGTAGCCCGCGCTCTCTGGCAGCGCATCCTTGAGGATTCCTCGTTCTTCGAGGACTACAAGCGGATCCTGCTCGACCACCTTGCCGTTGCCGTGGCGAGCCACCTCGAGCCGACCATCACCGTGGAGCAGTCGCCGGCCGCGGTCAGCGACGCCGTGTCTGCTGTGCTGGCGCGCGCCGACACGGGAATGCGGAACGAGCCCGATTCGGAGCGCCGCCCGTCATTCGAACTAGAATCCGAAGCGTGAGCAGCAGCGCCCCGACAGACTCCCCGGCCGCCGTCGAGCCGGCCCCGTTCGACCCCTACGACTTCCCGTCCGACCTGCTCGCGGCGCAGCGCACGGCCGCCGAGTTGTTCGCCGCCCTCCACGAGCTCCAGGCGCGCCTTCCCTGGTCCCGGGAACCGCACCCGGGCTGGCCGGAGGAGACCGAACGGGGCAGGGAGCGCCCCGGGCGGCCCGCGTCGCCCGGCTGGCCCGAGAAGGACGCGGCCGAGTACGACCGGCTCTTCGAAGAGCTGCGGGAAGCCACGGCCACGGTCCAGTGCCACCGGTGGTGGGCGCGGTGCAAGAAGGAAGGCGCGGCCCTGGTCGACGCCCGGCAGAAGCTCAAGCACGCGAAGGGCGCCGTCCCCCCGGCCCCCGGGGGCGCCGGCGCCGCGACCTGACCCCGTCGTGGCGCTCGGCCCCGGCCTCGTGCTGGGGCCGGGCCTCAGCGCGAGACGCAAGGAGCGGCCGTCCGTACGGTCCGCGGCCATGCTCACCGCAGAGACACCCCGTACCCGAACCGCCGCGCACTCAGAGCCTGCCCCGGCCCACGGCGGCCGGGCCACGGCATCGACGGAGACCGAGGCACGGTTGCATCTGGTGCCGGTCCGGCAGAGGGACGCCAAGGAGTTCGTCGCCGCGTGGCACCGGCACCACAAACCGCCCCCGGGTGCCGTGTTCGCTGTCGGGGCAGCAGACCAGGACGGGACTCTGCGTGCCGTGGCCATCGCCGGCCGCCCCATAGCCCGGCACTTCGACGACGGCCAGACCCTTGAGGTCACGCGGACTGCGACGGACGGCGTACGCAACGCCAACAGCTTGTTGTACGGCGCGGCCTGGCGGGCGGCGAAGGCGCTCGGGTACACGCGGCTGATCACGTACACGCAGGAAGGCGAGTCGGGGGCCAGCCTGCGCGGGGCCGGCTGGACAGTGGTTGCGCAACGACGTCCCCGGCCCGGCTGGAACTGTGCAAGCCGCCCCCGCGCAGCGCACGGCACGGAGAACACAGCGCGCACCCTCTGGGAGGCGGTAACAGCCGCTGTCGGCTGACCGCCGGGCACGCCTACGACGGTCCGGGGCCGGAGCTACATGAGCGTCACGGCCAGGCCCAGGAAGAAGACACCGAGGGTCAGTTCCACGTTGAGCAGGCGTTGGCCGCTGCACCAGCGCAGGAACGGCTTTCCGCGCTGGGCTTCCGCCGCCCATCTGTCCTGCCGCAGCCAGGTGAGACACGCGCAGAGCAGATGCCCCACTCCGACCAGCGTGAAGAACAGCACGAACTCGTTCTCGTTGAGCATCGGGGAACTCCGCGGCCGTTGGTCATCAAGGCGCACCGAGTGTTGCACGACTCCCCCGCAGCAGGCTGCGGGTTCAGAGCCGGCTGGGGGCGATGAAGCGGCGGACCGCGGCCATCAGACCGAAAGCCAGGGCGAGACCGGCGAGATGGGAGCTGCCGAGGACGGCCTTGGCTGTGGCGCCGGCGAGGCTCTGTTCGTGGGCGATGATCTGCCCGGTGGCGTAGCAGGCTCCCCAGACGGTCAGCATGGTCACGGCGAGGATGGCGACGCGGGCACCGATGGGGAGCCACTCCGACCCCTTGGGCGGGTCGGTCTTGGTGCTGACGTGGGCGAGGTGCGCGGCCAGCGCTTGAGCACGGCTGCCCGCCGGGTGCCGGGGCATCCGACCGCATGAACAGTCGGCCCGGAAGCGGGCTGCGCCGGCGGCGGTGGAGGCGTCCTCGTCGATGACGAGTTCCGGCAGGTGGCGGCCGTCATCGACGCCGATCCGATCGAGCACGCTGCTCCCCTGTCAGTTCTGGTTCTGAGTGGCCGTGTCAACTGTGCCCGCCAGCGACGGCGGGACGTAAGCGTCGGCGCTCGTTCATTCTCCCCGCCTCGCCCCGAGCGCACCTCCGTGGCCGCGTTCCCTGCCGGCCTGGTGCTCGGGGCAGACGAGGAGATCAGCGCTGTGGCACGACGACGGACCGGCCCCACCGACGTGGTGAAGGCCATGGTCTACGACCGGGACGGTGGCGCCTGCGTGCGCTGCGGGACGCGGGAGAGCCTGACCATCCACCACCGGGTGAACCGCGGCATGGGCGGGGCGCGGGAGCCCTGGATCAACCAGGCGCACAACCTGCTGCTCGCCTGCACGGTGTGCAACGGATGGTTCGAGGACCACCCGCGGGCGTCGTACGAGGCGGGGTGGAAGGTGCGTCGCCCGCAGCTCCCCGGCGAGGTCCTGGTGCGCTACCCGGACGGCGGCGACTACCAGCTCACCCCGGATGGCGTTCGCACCACGACCGTGGCGGCCCGCCGATGAGGCGCCGCCAGTGCACCGCCGTACCGGCCGTGCTCACCTCGCAGTGGCGCTGTCAGCTCCCGGCCGGGCACGAGGGTGCGCACAAGGCGTCGTACTCCCAGAAGTCGACACGGCACTGCGAGTGGACTGGCGCCGGGACCCTCCCTGAGTGCGAGATCCTGCCCGGGGTCGTCCGCTACGACCGGCTGCCGCTCCTGACCGCGATCCGGATGTGGGGTATCGACGAGTGGTCGGTGTTCGCGGGAGTCGTCGTGCTGATGTTGTGGTCCTCGGGGCTGCTCGCGGCCGTCACGTTCGTCTCCCTGAGGCTGTGGCTGTAGGTGCGGCGCCAGCGTTCCGTCAGTATCGGCCGGTTCACCGCCAGCGTCTGGCCGGTGACGCCGTCGAGTCCGCCGCTGGTCTTCGGCTTCACGTGCGTGTTGCAGCGCACGTGGTACGCGGTGCCGTACGTGAAGGTCGTGTTCGGGCCGGTCGCCTTGGGGGTGTTCGTGGTGGAGTCGCGCACGGGGTGGGCCGGGTGCAAGCAGCGCCGTGCGGCGCGTTCTGCGGGAGAGGGGGTGTAGTGAGTGCGCGGGGCGAGTAGCGGGGCGTGGTCGGTGTCCGGGGGCGGCTCGCTCTGGCTTGTCAGAGGTGGCCGGTAACGTCGAAAGCATGACTCAAAGTGACATGTTGCGCACGGTCCGTATGTCTCCGGTGTGGGGGGTGGGGCAGGCGTGCCGCATCATCCACCTCCCGGGCGCCGGCGACGTCGTGCTCGAAGGCCCCGCCGACATCCTCGACACGATCCGGCTCGCCCCCTGCGGGGAGGTGCTCGGGGAGCAGCGGCCACTGGACCCCGCCGCAGTGGCGGCAGCGCTCGACTTCGTCCGTGTCCAACTCCAGGCGGCGTACGACGGGCCGGAGCTCGCCGTCCCTCCGCCTCGAGCGTAGCCACGGCAACGGCGGCTGGGCCGCGACCGCGCTTCCGCGACCCAGCCTCCGCGGCCGGCCTCAGCCCAGGCCGGCCCAAGCGCGTGCTGGCCGCCGGCAGGACGAACACCTGGTGCGTTCCGGCGCAGGTCACCACTGGTGCGGTGCACGCATTATCGAACACGAATGTCTCACTGCTGTACTCTAAGAGGTGCGCGCAGGCGTGGGGGTACCCCAGTCGGCGCGAGGCGCAGCATCGCGCCATAGGTTGAGATGGGAACAGCATCCATGCGCAAGGTTGGTACCCGCTTCTCGGCGGAGCTCCAGGAGCTCGACCCTGACGCCCTCCGCGCTGCGGCAGAACGCGCCGTGATGGAGGAGTTGGCGCCGATCGCCCGCCCCGACGAACGGCTCGAGCGAGCTGCCGAGATCATTCACCAGGCCGACGCCGAAATTGCACTGCACGTCCAGGAACGCGACGAGGCCGTGGCCTCCCTGTGGTTCTACGACCACGTCCTCGGCATCCCCGCCAAGGCTGGCATCAAGCCCAACGCCTACAGGGAGATCCTGAGCAGGGTCTTCTACGGCGGCATCGAACGAGTGCCCACCGAGAGCGGGCGGATTCCGCTGCGGCCCATCCCCGACCTTCCGCTGCCCGAGCTGGCGGAGGCAGCTCGGGAGGCCGGGGTGCCGGTCGTCAAGGACGCCGCCAAGAAGTTGCCGCGGCTGGCCACCGTGGTCATCGAAGCACGCGCCCGCCGCGCCGCGGCCGTGGTGTTCATGCGGAATGCCGCGCTCGCCCTGTCGGAGGAGCCGTACAACTGGAACGCACCGAGGATCGCTGCTGTTGCCGGCGTCTCGAGGAAGCTGATCAGCCAACAGCAGATCACGGCCCGTCGCGAGCGCGACGCCAAGAACTGACCGACCAGACCGACACAGGCCGGCCCCGAGCGTCTCCGGGGCCGGCCTTTGCCATGTCCGCAGACGGCCCCGAATCCCCTTCTCGCCCGGTGCCCAAATCCCCGGCGTCCAGAAACCCGGCTCCCGGGAACTCGGTCGCCAGCGATCAGGGCGCCGCTCCTCCGGTCACCGGGCCGCTGGGCGCCTTAAGTAACAAGATCAAGCACCACAATGAAGTAAGAGTTCCGATGCCTTCGCTGCGCTCAGGCATCGGCGCGCATCGCCTCCGAACGCGCTCGAACCGGCCCTCAGCGCGCCAGCCGGGACGAGGCGACGAGCAGCCGGGTGTCACAGAATCCGGCCGACGGCGTTCCCTCAGACATGACGCCGCGAACGACGCTCCCGCCGAACCTGACCCGGCACTTCTACGAGACCCGCCGAGCGTTCCTCCGAGCCGCCGGACAGGACCCCACCCCGTGGTACCGCCTCACCCGGGCAGAGCGCACGGTGGTGGAGTCGGAGATGACGCTCTTCCGGGAAGCGATACGGCGGGCCGAGGCGGAACAAGACCTGCTCGCCAGCCTCGACGCCCGCCTAGCCCCCGCCGTCGACGAGCCGGCCACCACAGGCGCTGAGGAACCCGTGGCCGCCGACGACGCCACCGAGGACTGCCCACGCCCCAGTCGTGCCGCGGTCGCCGCACTCCTCAACCCGAGCGATGCGCCGGGCGAGCCTCTCGACGTCGCGTTGGACCCCGACAGCGGCAGGGAGAAAGCCGCGGAGGGCGAGATCGCCTCGCTCCTGGAGAGCGCGGTCGCCGACCTCTTCGACGGGATAGTCCCGAACGGCCCGCTCACCTTCAGCTGTCCCTCGATCAAGCTCGACGCCCTGCTGCGCGAGCAGCCCCCGCCCCCTCACTGCTGCCGTGCTTTCGGGGCGCGACACCCCCTCGCTGCCGACGAGGTGTAACAAATTTCGGCGCGCGACGTACTACAGAGTGCGGCTGGCGCTCCGCCCCCGACATCCCCCCGGGGAACGAGCGCTCCAGCAGCACCCCCCGGCCGGGGTGACGGCCCTGCTCCACCTCCCCGGTGCAGGGCCGCCCCCGGCGCAGACTTCCGGCACGGGCGTCACCCCTGACAGGCAGCGGGCGACACGATTCATGCGACTGCCGGAACCGCGGCCTGGCCGATGCCAGCGTGAGACTCGGCCAGGCCGCGACACTAGATCCCCCCGGGCGGCACCTTCCCGCCCATGCCCCGCACGCAGCCCCTGCCCTCGAGCTCCCGCGTCGTCCCCGCACGCGAGGAGTTGAACAGGGCGCGCCGGCCCGGAGTCATCTCCCGCGACGCCTCCAACGTCGCCGACATCCTGCTCCGCGCCCCCGTAGAGGCCCGGCGGAACGCCTTCAAACGCGACCTCACGGCCCGCGAGCGTCCGTACGTCCTGCGGGAGGTCGAGCGGGTCACCGGCTCGCTGTACGGCCTGTGGAGGGATTCACCGTCCGGGTTCGTCGAGGACGTTCTCGGCGAGAGCCTGTGGTGGAAGCAGCGCGCCGTCCTCGATGCGATCGTCGACCACAAGCGGGTCGCTGTTCCGGCAGGGTTCGGCGTGGGCAAGACCCACCTTGCTGCCAGAGCAGCACTCTGGTTCGCCAACGTGTATCCGGTCGGGACAGCGTTGGTGATCACCACGGCGACCCGGTTCCGGCAGGTTCAGCGGCAGCTCTGGCCGCACATCCGGAAGATCGTGCCCCGTGCTGGTCTGCCCGGCTTCTGCGACACCGTCCAGTACAAGATGCCCACGCGTGAGGGGCACGACTTCGTGGCCGCGTACGGGTTCTCCGCCCCCGCGAACGACGAGGCGGCGATGCAGGGCATCCACATGGCCCACATCCTCCTCATCGTCGACGAGGCGGGCGGTATCGCCCCGATGATCGGCCACGGCACCAACAACCTCCTCACGGGCGGGCACGCGGCCATGCTCGCGATCGGGAACCCGGCGATGGACGACCCGGCCTCGTGGTTCGAGGAACTGTGCCTGGAGGGCGACGACCCAGAAGAGCCCACCACCATCACCATCCCGATCTCCGTGCTCGACTCCCCCGCCATCACACGCGAACGAGTCCCGTACTGCACCGACTGCCCACCCAACCCGAACGACGTCCACACCCTGGCCCGGCACATGCCGGACCAGGACTGGGTGGACCGCACCATCCGCTCGTACGGGGAGGACCACCCGTACGTGGTGGCGAAGGTCTTCGCACGCTTCCCCAAGGGCGGCGGCGGCATCGCTATCCCGCCGAGCTGGGTAGAGGCCGCAATGTCGTACGAGGACCCGACCGGCGACGGCTGGCACCGGATCTGTGACCTCGGCCTGGACGAGGAGCACGCGGAGCACACCGTCCGCGAAGGCGCCTGGGTCCGCCTGGGCGTGGATGTGGCCGCGGACGGCGGCGACGAGTTCACCGTGTACCGATGCGTCGGGGACGCGATCGAGTTCCGGCACGCGTCCGCCGGCGCCGCGAACGACAACCAGGTGACCGTCGCCGAGGTCATCCTGGAGGAGATCCACGCGGCGCAGCGCCTCGCTGACGCGTTGAAGTCCCCGCACCCGGTGCGGGTCAAGGTGGACCAGAACGGGATCGGTCACGGTGCGGTCAGCATGTTGCAGCGGTGGGCGGAGACGGGGCGGCACCGCGCGCAGATCGTGGGCGTGATGGTGTCGGAATCACCGGAGCAGGACGACCCCGGGGCCGTGATGCGGCCGTGGCGGAAGCGAGACGAGATGTGGTTGGCCACCCGATCGCTGTTGCAGCCCGATCCGTCGTCGGGTCGTGGCCGGCTGCGGCTCCACGTCGACAAGAAGGCCGCCACGCAGCTCTCCACCCCGAAGCTGCTCACCCGGACGAACGGGTACACCGAGATCGAGTCGAAGAAGGCGATGCGGGCCCGCGGCATGAAGTCGCCCGACCGAGCTGAAGCCGTCCTCCTGTCCGTGTACGAGCCCGAGCCGATCAACCCGCCGCGCCGCCGCGGACTCCTCAACTAGAGCCCGATCGACGTTTCCCCGCCGATCGGCGGGAACGTCGACTGGTACCGTGCAGCAGCAGGACTGCTGCTGCCTTCAGGGAAGCAGCAAGGGCCCAACTCTGGCGGTCACCAGAGCCAGGCCCTCACGCAGGTCACGAGCCCGGTCGCGCCCCAAGAGACCGGGCTCGCTGCATGCGTAGCCACTGGTCCCGACCGGCCCTTCGCCGCGAGCACCCGGTTATCGGGCGGGCCATCCCGCGATGGCCCGCCGCTCCGATCCCGACCAACGAGATCTGGCCGCGGCGCACCGATGCAATCGAACTAACACGGCGATGTTGCATCGAGCAGCGGCAGGAGGCGGCAGTATTTAGGGCATGAGCACGCTCGTCCAACACCTCAGCGCCAGCGATGACCGCTCGACGCCCACGGCCGCGCTCACCGCCGTCCCCTCAACCGCGACCGCAGTCCTCGAGCTGGAGCGCGTCCTCGACGTGTTCCGCACGGTCAACCGCAAGGCCAAGGACGTCATGTCCGACAGCCGCCTTCAGCAGCTCGAATGGGTCGCCTCCGAACTCGCGATAGCGCTTCCGCTCGGGCTCTCGGAGACCGCCAGCGACTCCCTCAAAGACCTCCTTGCCCCCGACGCCGTCCACGCCTACCTGCTCCTCGGGCGCGGCGGATTCCTACGGACCATGGGGACGGTGTCCAACCCCGCCAGCGTCGACGCCTCCGAGCGCATCCGGATCTACTGCCTGGAGGCGTTCGCCCGGCAGGCCCGGATCCCGTTCGAGGCCCCCGACATGCCGCCGATGACGCTCCGCCCAACGGTCTCGCCCCGGTTCGGCGACCTCATCACCGAGCACCTGGAGGACGACGCGGCCTCCTGGCCCGAGACAGACCGGCCGGACACCATCGTGCGCAGCCTGGCCATGTGGGGCGTCATGCGCGACGCCCTCCCGCGCCTCGGAGAGTTGGAGTCCATGCTGCTCGACGACCTGACGCTGACCGAGGAGACCAGCACCCTCGCCCTGATCCGCCAGCCCCAGGGCGGACTCCGCGGACGGATGCCCGAGCCGGAGATCGCCGCCCTGTCCCCGGACACCGCGCGCCGCCTGGTCGACTGGCTGGAGCGCCGGAACAGGCTAGTCGCACGGCTTCAGGGCGGAGCCCCGAGGCACCTGTGGCTGTCGACCCCGCCGCACCCCGACGCCGGCGTACCGATCACCCGCCGCGGCATCAGCAAGTGGTACAAGAAGGCCGCAGACGCCGTGCAAATCAAGCAGGACGCCGCCGGCGTCCCCGAGGAGGACCTGGTCCCCACCAGGTGGGAGACGATGCGCCGCACCCTCCTCGCGCAGCGCCAGGCAGCAGAGGCACCGCGTAGGGCGACCGCGCGGCGCGGCCAGCCACGGTAGAGGAGCGGGAACCACGGTGCCCGACACCGTGAGGGCCCTCCCCGGCTGGACGTCGCCGAGAACGAGCACCACGCCCCGGCCCGCCCCAGTACGCTGCTGCCCATGGCGTTGACCTCCCTTGCAGACGCGTACGACCTTGAGCGAGTACGAGAAACACCCGCCGCCGGCATCGACGTCATGGCGCAGGTCGCCGCGTTCGAGGAGCGGAAGCAGGCGCACCCGGACCGCAACCACTGGTCCCCCTTCGACCAGAACGACCCGGGAGACGACGGCCCCATCGAGGTCCTGGACGGTGATCTCGACCGATGGCGCCGGCTGAAGACCGGCCCCCACCGCGGCATGTGGCGCATGGCCGGCTTCTCCCCCTCCCAGCACGAGGCGCGCGCCGGGGAACCCCAGCCCTGGCAGCAGCTCGCCTACCACTACGGCCCGCTGACCGAAGCGACCGACGAGGACCTCCGCCCGTGAGTATCGACGACCTCCTCGGCCCCGGCACCGCCGCCGTAGTGAAGGCACGCCACAACCTCGAGACCACGGCAGCGCAAGTCGTCGAGATGGCCCGCGACGTGAAGGACTTCGGGCCGATGGGCACCGAGGAACTCCCCGCGGCCGTCGCCGCGCTCGAGTCCTCCGAGTACGTCGACGAGGACGAAGCAGCTGCCCGCTGGGTCTCCCGGGCGTTCACCGCGACGCCCGCCGACCTCCTCACGACAGGCGAAGCCGGGCTCGCGTTCGGCGGAGCCATGTTCATGCTGCGCACCGCACTCCACAACCTCGACAACGCCCTAGCGGCTCTCGACCGGCCGGGCCCGACCGCCCCCGGCGGGACCTTCTCCGCCTGACCCGCCCGTCGGGACGGGCGTGACCGAGAGCGCCCGCTCTCGACCCGATCCCAGTAGCCCGCGCAGCTCGCAGGCGTACTCCCGCGCTCCTTTTTCAGCCAGCTTCGCGTGTTGAGGAGACCACCGTCGGGCCCGCCGGGTATCGTGCCGAGTGCACGGCCACGCACAGGCCCAAGCCGGCCTCAGCCCATGACTGGGAGCGATCTGAGGCGAAGGTGCCAGGACCAGGAAGGTCCCAGCGCATCAGTGCGGACAGCACCACCAACCTCTCGGTATGCCCGCGCAGCACCACGTTCTCCGCGCGTGCACCGGGTCATGGGTAACCGCTGCACGCCACTGGGAGATGCTGTGGTCAAGAAGCACGGGAAGAAGTCGCGCGCCAAGAGGAAGGCGCAGCGCGCCGGGGCCTCGCACGCATCGGCAGCCGCGGGAACTCTTCACACCCACGAGCCCTTGCCGGACATGACCGGCCTCGGGGAACTCCCGTACGCCGCCGGCAAGGAACTCGACACCGACCTCGCCGCGCGGCTGGTGGCCGCGTGCCGGACGGCCTGCAAGCCCTGCCAGACGTCGCTGGCGCAGAAACTCCGCACCGAACACCGCCCGACCCTCGCCGCGCTCGCCGGAGCCGTCTACGGCGAACTCGCGGGCATCAGGCCCGGCGCGTTCGCCTCGTCCACCTCCCGGTCATGGGCCCCACTGGCCCGGGCGGCGAACGCCGGGGAAGGCGACCGGGGCGCAGCCCTGGCCGCCGTGGAGGCGATGGATGACGAGGCCGCCTCCGACCTCCTGGAGGACGCGCTCGACCACTGGGCGATGGGCACCCCTCTCCCCGCCGACCTCGTCGACAAGCTGGCGACGGCACCGCCGAGGCAGCGGCCGGCCGACCCCATGGACACCTTCCGCGCGGCCGGGATCAAGGTGGTCACGCTCGACGACCTCGACCTGGGCGACGACGTCGACACCTACTACCTGGCTCCGAACTACGGCGTGCTGCTGATGAAGACGGACGCGCCGGACGGCCAGCCGATGCCGATGCTCGTGTTGTACCCGGAGACCGACGACGCCGGGATCGAGGACCTGGAAGCCCGCACCGACTGGGAGCACTGGGGCCTGCACGGGATGCCGGACATGGACCCGCGCTGGCGGGTACGCGCCCGGATCTCCGACCGCTCCCTACAGGGCCTGGTCCACATCGGCCCAGACGGGAACGACGACATCGAACTGTGGCGGGCCGCCGAGACCGTCACCCTGCCGCAACACTGGTGGGACCTCCTCGACCGCGTCCAGCACGTCCTAGTCGCCGGGCCCGTAAAGGAGCCCGAGGCCCCCGGGGCTCTGGCAGCCGCCGGGGACGCGGGCGAACTCCTGGCCGTCGTCGCACGCGTGAGCTTCCACTGATGGCCGCCCGCGCCCGCCGCGCCCGCCCCCAGCGCGAAGAGCGCAGGTACCTGCCCGGGATCGCCGACATCCGGATCTGCGGCGACGAGGCAACCATCCGAAAGGTCCTCGACGTCCTGGACGCCGAGTTCCGCACCACCACCGCCCAGAAGTACAGCGGAGGCCAGCGTGCCTACCTCCAACTCGACACCGGATGCACCGACCCCGACGCGGACTGAGACCGCCTCACTTCCGGTCGAATTTGTAGAACTTTCCCAGGTCAAGGGGCCACAACAGCGGCACCGCCCGGCGCGCGCGTACCCGCGCCCGGCGGTGCCGGGAGCCGCAGTCAGGCGAAGGCCGCCGGCCCCTGCTCTGGGCGATCGAGGAGACTTCAGATGCACGAGGAAACCCCACCCCCCGCCCCGGACATGCCGAACGACCTCAGCGCCGGCGTGGTCTGGCTCCGCCCCGAGTACCGGGACCGCGCAGACGAACTGGTCACCCTCTCCGAGGGCGCCGACCTGGTCGGTGTCACCCGCTCGGCCGTCTCCAACTGGGCCGCCCGCCATCAGAACTTCCCGCCGCTCGTCCTCCTCGCGGGAGCGCCGGGCAAACGGACCAAGTACGTGGTCCGCGCCGAACTGATCGAGTTCGCCCGCATCCAGCTGAACAGGCCGGTGGGACCCCGCGGCGGCGGGGACAACCGGCCGCACCGGCCGAGCACGCAGATCGCCGCCGACTCAGCCGCGCACTACGAGGCGCTGGTGACCAAGCTCGCCGAGCGCGAGCAGCGCCAGGCCGCGGCCCTGGACCGCACCCGGGCCGCCAGGCGGGCGGCCGAAGCGAAACTCGCCCAAGCCCGGGCCCGGCTCGCGGCCGAGGTAGACGCCGTCGCCCGCATCCGAGCGACCCCATGGAGGTCGCGGACGACCGGTACATCATGACCGCGGCCGGAGTCGGCAAGTCGAAGTACCACAAGCGCGGATGGGTGAACGGCCCGTACGTGACCCTCGACGTCTATCCCCTTCCCCCCCGCTTCCGTACCCAGGCCCGCGCGCTCGCCGCCGACCTCGTCGAGGCCCGCCCCCGCTGGCTCGACACCAGCGAGGCCGGGTGGAAACTCCTCAACGCCCTACGCGCCTACGCCGCGGACAGCACCAGTACGTGAGGACCGGCCGGCCAGCAACGGTAGTGCGCCCTACGGCGGGTCACTGACGTCCCTTCCGCTCGGCTTGTTTCTGGGCGGCTTCGGCGATCTTCGCGAGCGGGTTCCGTGCGCCTTGGCTGTCTTCCTCGTCGATGTACCCGATCAGGGCTTTCGAGCCGTCCTTCCAGCCGCCGTGGCGGCCGATGTCGACGATGTCCGCGCCCGCGGCGCGCGCGGACTTCACCCCGCCGCGGCGGAGCGAGTGCGTGGTCCACTTCCCTGCGCGGCCGGTGCGGCGGATGGCGCGTTCGACGAGGTCGGAGGCGGCGTCTTCCGTCATCCGGCCGGTGGGGTCTCCGATCGGCTTGCCGTGGCGGGTCATCGGCGGGGCCAGGTAGCCGTACCGGTCGATGCGCTGGAACAGCGGGTACTCGGTACGCCCCTCGCCGGCCAGTTCCTTGGCCAGGGCGCGGGCGAGCGCCCGTACCGCGCGTACCGCGCACAGGTCCGGGTCCGGGTCCAGCGGCACCTTCACCTTCTGCCACATTTTCGCCTTCTTCCGGTACACCCGGACCCTCAGCCCGCCTTCGGGGAGCCTGGTGAAGCTCTTGGGCCAGTTCAGCGGGACGAGTTCGCTGCCGCGGGAGAACAGGGCGTGCCCGAGCAGCAGCAGCGCCGCGTCCCGCTTCCCGACCAGGGTGGTGCGGTCGAGTGCGGCGAGCGCCTCGGCGAGGACCTCGCGGTCCACCGGGGACGCCTTGCGGGGCTCGGCGCGCGGGTCGAGGTCCTTCGACAGCTTGGCCCGGTAGCCGCGCACCACCTTCCGGGCGCCCATCGTGTCCGGCGGCTTGAAGCCGGCGGCCCGGTGCGAGGAGCGGATCGACGCGATGACCCGGTCCATCGAGCGCGGGCTGTAGGGCAGTCCGGTCTCCTCCCGGGGGGTGCGCTTGAGGTACGACAGGTACGCGGTCACGGTCTGCGGCGCGGCCGGCATCGACCGCCGGCCCACCGTCACGCACCACTGGGCGAACCGCAGCATGTCGCCGCCGTACGCCTGCTCGGTAGAGTCGGGGATGCCGGCCCGCACGTCTTCTTCGGCCTCGGGCGGAAGCCACGCGTCCGGGTCCGGCTCCTCGTCCTCGCCGTCGTCGTCGCCCAGGGCGGCTACCGTGCCGCGAGCGGTGATGGTCGGGAGCCATCCGCGGGGGGCTGCGATGGCCGGGAGCCAGTCGGCGACCTCCTCCCCGTCCACGATCTCCTCCTCGACCGGCTCCGGCCTTGAGGGGGTCACGCCGATACCCCGGGGCCGTGGCCGGCGTCCGCCTCGGCGCGGAACGGACCCCGCGGCAAGGGGCCCTGGACGGTCGCGTGGTGCGAGGGGCTGTGTTCGGTCAACGGGGGGCCTTCGTCTGTGTGGCCCAGGGGTCTGGGATCGGGGTGGCGGTGACCCATCCGGTGGGGGTCTCGTAGGCCATGCCCGCGGTGACGTGGCAGATGGAGGGCGCTTCGTCACCGTCGAGGAGGACCTTGAGGCGCTGCCCGGCGGTGTCCACGATGGTGCCCTCACGCCCTTCGTGACGGACCCGGCCCCCGAGGGCGACGCGGATCCCGAGGCGGCTCTCCAGCGCGTAGTACGTGGCGATGTGGGCGAGATCGGCCCTCTGCCGGCGGCGGTTGTCGTACTCGACCTGGGCCGCGTCGTGGTCGGTGCTGTCCGTCATGGTGTCCAGGTCTCCGGGGCGTAGTCGGGGTGGTCGGCGTACTGTGCGGCGCAGCGGAGGGTGTCG
The DNA here is from genome assembly GCF_040643215.1 of Streptomyces sp. NPDC047315. NCBI lineage: Bacteria > Bacillati > Actinomycetota > Actinomycetes > Kitasatosporales > Streptomycetaceae > Streptomyces > Streptomyces sp. NPDC047315. Next base: position 117,193 of record NZ_JBEYTZ010000026.1, read on the forward strand.
TCCCAGGCGGTTTGGGCGATGGGGGTCCAGTCCGGGATGCGGCCTTCGAGGTCGCAGTTGCCTTCGAGTTCCCCGTAGGGGTTGGGCTCCAGGAAGTTCCGGAGGGTGCCCAGGTTGTTCTGGATCCGCCGTTGGTGGGCTTCGGTGGCCGTGTGGAGCGCGGTGGCAAGGGGCCCGGCGTGGTCGCGGCGGGCGGTGTCGATCTCGTCGCAGCGTTGGCTGAGGAAGGTTTTGATGGCGGCGAACTGTTCTGGGGTGGGGGCGAGTCGGGGTTCGTACTCCAGCAGGCATGCCTGGTAGGCGTGGCGGATCCAGTCGGCGGCTTCGGCGATCTTGGTGGTGCGCTGGTCGTCGGTCAGCTCGTCCCAGCCGAGCTCCGTCGTGCCGTGGAGGATGTGGGCCGTTTCGGCGACGTCGAAGTGGCGTTCGCGGGCGAGCGTGAGGGCGCGGGGGTCGGCCGGGTCCCCGGCGGCGGGTTCCTCCGCGGGGTCGCCGGGCTCCGGCGGGGTGGTGGTTTCCGTGCTGTCCGTCATGGTGTCCAGGTCTCCGGGGCGTAGTCGGGGTGGTTGGGGTACTGCTCGGCGCAGCGGAGGGTGTCGGCCCACGCCGCTTGCGCGACGCGGGTCCAGCGGGGGGTGCGGCCGGTGTCGGGCTCGGGTTCCAGGTAGATCTGGAGGGTGATCAGGTTCTGCTGGATCCGGTACTGGTGGTCCCTGGCGGCCTTGATGGCGGCGGCGGGTCCGGTGGTGACGCGCAGGGCGGTGTCGATCTCGGCGCCGCGGTGGCCGAGGAAGGTCTCGATGGCGGCGAACTGCTCTGGGGTGGGGGCTGGTTGGTGTTCGTACTCCAGCAGGTCGGCCTGGAAGGCGTGGCTGATCCAGTCGGCGGCTTCCGCGATCTTGGCGGTGCGCTGGCGGTCGGTCAGTTCGTCCCAGCCGCGTACCGTCTTGCCGTGGACGATCCGGGTCGTGCGGGCGTGGACGAGGTGGCGTCGGCGGGCGAGCGCGAGGGCGCGGGGGTCGGCCGGGTCCCCGGCGGCGGGCGCCGGCGGTGGGGTGGTGGTGGCGGGCTCGGGGGGAGGTGCTGCTGTCACTGCGGTGCCTTCCGGGTGAGGAGGTCGGGGCCGACGCCGACCCAGCGCACCGGGCGCTCTGCGGGGCGGGGTTGGCCGGTCAGGTCGGCGGCCAGCTCGATCATGCGGCGGACCGTGCCCCGCTCGTGGTCCGGCGCGCGGACACCGGCCTGAAGGTCGGCGAGGAGGGGGCGCAGCGGGTGGGCGTCGATCTGCACCCGGCCGCGGGTGCTCCGCTGTACGTGGCGGGCGAGGTAGTGGAGCCAGTCGGCGGCGTCCAACGGGGCGGCCAGGGCCCGGCGGTCGATGTCGTCCCCAAGCGGGTGCCCGCCGGCGGTCCAGGCGTACCAGACGCGGGCGCCGCCGTCGGGCCGGTGGAAGACGAGGTAGAGGAACGTCTCGGGCGGGTGGTCGCCGGCGATGCTGTCGGCGACGGCCTGCTCGACGGGGCTCGGGTCGCCGCTCGGGGCCAGGACGAGCGGACGGTCGAGAACAGCCCCGGAAGCGGCGAAGTCTGACTCCATAGAATATACGTTATCCGGAGCCAGACCCGTTGATCCCCCGAAACACCCAAAAGACGCACCGCGGCGGCGCCTCCGCACGCCTTCCCGCACGCTCGATCGTCGATCCTAGAGCGAACGGGCCGACGGGAAGGCCCGCAACGGCAGCCACCGCGCCGGCGCGCCCGCACGGCCCGCACACCCCCTCGTCTACATAGACCCGGATAGACGCTTGAGAAACGAGCACGGGCGTGACACCCTTCAACACGTCAACTCTCGTCTATCCACGTCTGTTGTAACGGAGGCCCCAATCAAGATCACCATCGGAATCGAAGATCCCGACCCCGCCTTCCAGAAGCAACTCCTCGACCTCCTCGCCCAACACGCCGCCCACGTCCACATCGACACCACCTGGACCAAGGAACGCGCCGAACGCCTCTACCTCGCCCTACCAACCCGCGCCCGCCGCATCGTCAAGGAAGCCGCCAACCGCGGCGGATACGTCAGCGCCGACGACCTCCGCAACGACACCACCACCAGCCTCCGCGGCCACAGCGGACCCATCAAAACCACCGTCGCACACGGCGCCCGCCACGGCTGGTGGCCCACCAACATGGAACTCCCCGTCATCCCCCAAGGCCCCGGCTTCGGCAAAGTCGCCGGCTACCGCATCCCAGACCACCTCCTCGACGCCTTCACCCACGCAGCGAACAAACCCACACGCGACTGGTGAGTCCCGCCCCGGGCTACCGCTCCCGGTGGGGCTGCGGTGGTTGACTCTTCCCGTCAACCCTGAGGAGGCCAGCATGTCCATCGACCACACCCCCTTGAGCCGACAGATTTTCGAGGAGACCCTGGCCCCGGCGCTCAACCTGAACGCGCTACTTGGACCGGACTTCCTGGAGACGTTCTTGGAGGTCAAGTGGCGTCTGGAGAACCATGCACGCACTGCTGCTCTCGTCCTGGAGAGTGAGGATGACAGTGAGGTGGCGGGCGAGGTCATCAGCATCATGAACGTGCTCTTTCCCGGTGAGGCGCAGGTCCCTGACAAGTGGTGGGCTACCCCGCTCGGCCGCGTGGTGGCCATGAGTATTGGACACCCTGATGCCGAGAACGTCAGCTACAGCGTCGCCGGAGCCATGCTCGGAGGGATCTCCAAGCAGCGCATCGGCGCACTGGTCGACGAGGGCAAACTCGACCGCCACCCCGACGGGGGCGTCACAGTCGTTTCCATTCAGCAGCGACTGGAAGGAAGCCGAGGCACAGGCGAGCTTCCTGGAGGCGGCGCAGCTCCTGCGTAAGGGGCGCCGCGCCCTCGTTGACGAGGTGTATGGCGACGAGGAGCAGTAGCCCCAACGCCGCACATCCGTACCGCACTTACACCACGTATCCAGGTCACCCGAAGGAGGGGACTACCACGATGCCTCGTCGCGTTGTCGTCACCGCTCTGCTGCCGCAGCAACCCGACCCCGAACCTGCGTACCCCCAGTACGCGGACCTCCTCCGTGAAGCCCGGGTGAGGGGCCGCGGGCCCATCGGCGCGCAGAGCATCGCCCGGATGGAAGACGTGGTCCGCCGCCGCGGCGCTTCCTGGTGCACGGCTGTACTCGGGCGCCCCTTCCCCGGCCTGCGCGGTGTGCCCTCCGTGGACGGGTTCATGTTGATTGCCGCCGACGAACGCGGCCTTGACCCGGCGCTGCCGGAGAGCGTCGTGAAGGCCCGCGCGGCCGAGGAAGCGCGGCGTCAAGAGCGCGAGGCGCAGGCTGCGGCCAAGTTGGAGGCGGAGCAGCAGCGTTGGGCCCTGATCGCCGGGGTGGCGCCCGTCGTCTTCACCGTGCGGGCGAACACCCGGCACACCGGTGTCAGAGGGGCGCTCCGGCACGTCACGGCCGGCGTCGACCTGCTCTCGGGTCGGTCCCGGCTGCACAAGGCCGGCATGGGGTTGTGCGAGCTGGCGGCCCGCACCAACGCGCTGCACCTGGGCGAGCCGCTCAAGGTGCCGCCCACGTGCAGACGGTGCATCGAGTACGCGGGCAAGGTGCGCCCCCTCACGGCTCTGGCCCCACCGACGGAAGCCGAGGCGGCTTTGCTGCAACTGATCGCCTCCGGCGTCGTCTTCACTCTGCGCCCTGCCCGCAGTCAACCGGGAGTCCGAGACATCAGCCAACGCAGCCGCGGAACGCGCGGCGGCGCTCTCGGCCGCAAGGTCGATGCCGCGGTACGGAAGCTCCAGAAGAAGGGGTGGGCTGTGGCCGACGACAAGTTGTCGGCGACGGAAACGGGTCACCACGGGCACTGTTGGCGACTGACCGAAGCCGGAACTGCTGCTCTGGAGGAGTGACCCTTGGCGGCCAGGATGACCGCGGCGCAGTACACCGCCCTGATGGCCCGGCGCCGCGGCGAACCAGCCGCCCCCGCGTCGGAGAAGCGCGGGAGGAAGGCAGCGGCGCGCCCGGGGCCGCCGTCCACCCCGCCCGCGCCCGCGATCGAACCGCTGCTCGCGATGCTGTCCGCCCCCGGGCGGCACTGGACGCTGCTCATGCCTTACGCCGAGGAGCTGCTGACCAGCAACCAGAGGCTCCACCACATGGCCGTGCACCGGATCCGTCAACGGCTCCGGGCGGACGCCGCCAACACCGCCGCGGTGCGGCTGCTGCCCCGCCTCGAGCGGGCGGCGATCTTCTACGTTCTGCACCCGCGACCGCTCTCCCGGAAGCGCGACCCGGGCAACTGGGCCCCCACTGCGAAGCACTACGTCGACGGGCTCGTCACCGACGGAGGGCTTCTGCCGGACGACAGCCACGAGTTCCTGATGGGCCCGATCCCCGTCATGGGGGCGCCGGTCACCACCGGACTCGCCCGCATGACGCTCGTCGTCGTCGAACTCGCACGGCGATGACCAGCGGAAACGCGGAGACCGTAACGGAATCGCCCGGCATACGTACTGAAACGCAGAGCCGGACTGTCCGCTCCCCTACTCCGCTAGGAGATGCCCCTCCGTGAGCAGCACGCAGAGCACGCCCCTCCAGGACGACGTCCAGGGCGCCGCGCGCACCCCGGCGAACGTGAGCCGTGAGCATCTGCTCGACCTGGTCTCCTCCACCTACGCGCGAGGCGGTGCCGCCGGCCCACTCGACCACGACGTCATCGACATCATGCTGGCCGAGGTCGCCGACAAGGCGGCGTGCTCCTTCCTGCGCGACCGCTGGGAGGACAGCTTCCCCCTCGCCGCTTACGACGAGCTGCTCTCCGCGGTCGCTGCGCTCCGGGCCGTTCTCGGCTTCGACCCGACGCCAACTGCCTGCGAGGTCCTGGCCTGGTCCGATGAGTTGGAAAGGCAACTCGCGGGCGAAGTCGACAGCTCCTCGTACCGCTTCTCCGCCAGGTTCACGGACGGCCCGTACCGCGGCACCATACTTGCCGTCCCTGGCACGTTCGTGCTGCCCGACATGGGCCCCGCGGCAACCCTCACCCTCCCCATCGCCTGGGGTGACACCGCCGACCCCGGCCGCGGCAAGGCCCGCTACCGGCGGGGGGCCATGGCGGACCAGGGGGTGTGGCCGTACCGCCTGGACGAAGTCGTGCGGAAGGACGCCCGCCCGCACATCACCGTGCCCACGTCCGACCAGGCCGGTGCGTGATGGCGAGGGAAGCCACGGTCGAACGGGGCGCCGCCTACCGGGCCTTCGTCCCGTCCCCGGCCGCGGACGCAGCACACGACGCCGCGCACAAGACCGCGGCACGGTTCCGGCACGGCGCCTACGCGGTGGGGTGCCCAACGTGCCACGTCCCGGCCGGAGTTCTCTGTCTCGCCCGGCGCACCATCCACGCGGCCCGGCGGACGCAGCACCTGCTGAACCTCAAGACGGGCGCCCTGGTGCCGCTCCTCGTGGGACGTCCTCGATGAGCACGACGGCGGCCGACGCCGCGCGCCGCGCCGCTGGCTGGGCGGCGCGCGCCGAAGACGCGCACAAGCAGGCGGAGGCCCGTCGGGGGCGGGCGCACGAGCTCGAGTCGCAACGTCTCAGCGCCGCGGCCCGCGGCTGGCGCGAGCAGGCCGACGACGCGGAGGCGCAGCGCGTCACGGCGGTGGCGATGGCGACGATGTGGGCCGCCGTAACCGGCGCTCTCCAGGGCGTCGAGTTGGGGAGGCGCCCGTGAGCGCACTCGCCGTCGAGGCGCCGGCCGGGGGGCCTGAGTGGGCCGGTCGTCTGATCGTGCGCGCCGCGGGCCGCCCCGTCCTACACATCGGCGTTGAGGGCGTGAGCGCGCCCGCGGTGCCGGTGTTCGCCGTGGCGCTGGAGTGCGTGCCGGACGCCGAGCGGGCGCCGGGTGTGCGGCCGTGGGACGGCCCGGTCACCGAGTCGAGTATCTGCCCGGCGTGCCTCCGTTCCCTGCGCGGCGAACCCGAGCCCGAGGCGCTCCGGCTCGTTCCCGCCGGCGTCGCCGACACCTTGCCCGAGCAGGAGCCCGCGCCGGACGGCCGCCACCTCCGAGCCGTCCCCGACATCCCGGTGTACTTCGAGGCCGCGCTGCCGGCCGAGCACGGCGGACGTCCGATCACCTGGTCCCCCTGGACGGCCGCGCCCGTCATCACCCACCACGACCCGTCGTGCGGATGGTGCGGGGACCCGGGGCCCGGCGAGATGGCCGGCGGTCGCCAGGGCAGCCCGCAGTCCCGTACCGACCCGCTGCGCCGGTACCTCGCCTACCGCTGCACCGCGTGCCAGGAGATGACCGCGTACGAGCAGGTCGGGATGGACCTCCGGATCATCGCCCATCACAAGTCGCGTGCTCCCAAGGGGCACAAGCGGTGAAGCCCGGCCGGCACCGGCCCGACACCGGATGCTGCCGGGCCAGCGACTTCCCCACCCGCTCTCCACCAGCTCACCAGGCCGTAGCCGCGCTGACTCGCGCCCGGGGAACGCCGGCCCTGAACCCGAAGGACGCCCGATGCGCCGTACCACCGCTCTCCCCAACCCTGCCCAGCTCCCGCGCGCCGTCGTTCGGTCCGCTGCTGCCCAGCTCCAACGGGCCGCGTACTTCCTGTGGGCCATGTACCCGGCCGACGCCGACTGGCCCGCCGGGAAGCAGCGCCCCGCCTGCTACGAGTTCAAGCTGGACAAGGTCGTGCACTGGCCCAACGAGGGCTGGCAGGGCGGGAAGATGTACGGCCCGATCTTCCCCGGCGCGCGGGACGTCCTCTGCAACCTGATGCGCGAAGGTAAAGCCGTCGTCATCCGGACACAGCGCACCAACCTGCGTGAGGTCGCCGCCTGGCTGGAGCAGCACGGCATCCCCGCCGTCGCCAGCGATGGCGAACCGTTCGCCTACTGGACCGACACCACCCGTGTACTCGTCACCGCCCGGGCCGTGACCGTCCACGCCGAGGTCACCCCATACGCCGTACGCTTCGAAAGCTGGGAGCAGTTCTCGCAGTACGAACAGCACCACATCGGCCGGACCGCGCTCTCCGTCTCCCGCGCCGTGCTGCTCCCCATCGGCTTCGAGAACCCCTGGTACGGATACCACTTCAGCCCGTCCACCAACGACGCCTCCTGCACCCTCACCGCGACCGGCTGGCATCCCGTAGACGCAGACGAATACCACCACCTGACCACCGACGGCTCGACCGACGTAGTCGACAGGCGTGCCCGCTTGCACGCGGAAGACAACGCACACACGGTCTTCGACGCGCTCCAGCGCGCCGGAGTCACCGTCGACGGCACCGCGGCGGACCTCCGCGCCGACGGTGTGCTCCTCACCCTCGGATGAGGCGCGGCCCCTTCTCCTTCCGCAGCCTGAGCCATGTTGCCTCAGCGCGGCCGATGACAGTATCGTCCGAGGCATCCCCACACCTGTGGGGGTGGCCCCTAGAGTCGTTGCATCAACGCGAGTGGTCCATATTGCTCCCCACGTACGTGGGGGTGGTCCCCGAGAACTCAGTAGGTGTTTTTCTTCCTCGATGCCGCAGGTCAGAGCCGGTGCGGTGCAGGAGGGACAGAAGTGGCCGTTCCGCCAAGGCGTTTCGGCAACAGCGAAGCCGAACGGCGCTACGTCCGTGGATGGGTGGCTATGCCGGGAAGCGGATGATCACGGGCGTCACCGTCTTCGTGTGGAGGCCACCAGCTACCAGTACAGCCCTCTGGCCTAGTGCTCGGCAAGGGCACCGCAAGCGCCGTGCCGGAGGAAGAAAAACACCTACTCACCTCGCGAGGTGCACCACTGTTCCCCACGTATGTGGGGGTGGCCCCCGAGAGCATCAACCGCGAGGCGCACCTGTCATCTACTCCCCGTGCATACGGGGTTTGTTGAACGTCTGGAGTACGCCCCGTGGAGTCGGACACCGACTGCACGGGGCGTACTGCCGACCAGCGCGCGGCCGTGCGATGATCCTCCGTCATGGGGAGACACGCATGGGGGAAGACCGTCAGCGCGCTCATGCTGGCCACGATCACGGTATCGGTGAGCGGTTGCGGCAGCTCGGACGACGCGGACGACGCGGCCGACGCGGCCGATGCGAAGCCGTCCGCTGAAGCGAAGGTGACCGTCGAGGCCGCCTCGAAGACGTTCCGGGCCGCGGTGGAGAACGGCGGCTGCCTTCAGATGGAGCCGGAAACCTGCTGGGACCAGATGCAGGCCCTTATGGAGCCCGCGCGCGACCTGCGGAAGGCGATGAACGCGGAGAAGTCCGTAGGGCCGGACTTCTGGACCGGGGCATACGCCCTGATCAACACCATGGAGAAAGGCATCGGGGTCGGCAAGGACCAGGGCGCGGCTGGCGGCATAACGGCCCTGACGAACCGGGACGACGTCTTCGGCTCCGCTCATGACCTTGTCGACTGGCTGGACGCTCACCCGATCAAGTAGTGCTGCTCACCCGGCGGCGCGGGCTGTGGGCCCGATGCGACGGGGCGATGACGACGCCCCCCGCTCGGGTTGATGAGTGCCGAGGTGACGGCGATGCAGGGCGGAAGCGGCGACGGTTTCGGGCGGAGGTTCTCCGGAGCTTCCGTGGTCACTGGCGAACTGGCCTGGCGGGGTCGTCGAGCCAGATCGACTCGCCGTTGCCGTCCACGGTGAGCCCGAACCGCCGTATCTCAGGCTGCCCCATGCCGTCCCACCATCGGTACGCGACGGACAGCTCGTCCCAGAGCCGCCGTGGGCCGCTCTGGAAGACCGTGCTCTGCGGAACGCCGTCCGTGAGGACTGCGGCAGCCCACGAGAGGTCGGACAGCCCGTACAGCCAGACGCTGACGCTGGCCCCGCGGCGGTCGGCGAGCAGAGTGCAGTCGGGCACGAGGAACCCCGCCACCGCGGCGAACGGGTGCCTCAGGCCGTCCTCGATCCCGAAGCCGGCCACGGTCAGCGCGGTCGTGCCGGTGGTGGCATCGCCGGGGAACCCGTCGGGGAGGTACGCGGCCTGGACAGGCGCCCGAACGCTGAGCGGCCATCAGCGGCGACGGCCAGGGGACGGGCTGAGGCCGCATCGGGACCACCGATGTTGATCTTCAGGAGGTTTTGGTCGCTCGCCCTGTCGACCCGCCGTGAAGGCGTGGCGTTCACAGTCGCAGGGTCCAGCTCGGCCCGCCGGGGGTACCGGAGGTGTTGAGACGCACGGTCTGCCGGGTGGGTGTGGCGGTGAAGGAGAATGCGGTCTGCGGCGGGGAGCCGGCTGCCTTCCAGATGTCGATGGCGGATTCGACGTCGTCCCAGAGCCGGTGTGGCCCGCCCTGGCGTACGTGGTGTTTCCCGTCGCCGCCAGCGGGAGTCAGGGTGGCGAAGGAGCCGTTGGTGATGTCGATGGCGTGATCGAGCCAGGGCCCTCCGTCCGTCTTGGTGGACAGGTATTGGGCTGCGGGTGCGGCGAGTTGGGCCAGAAAGAGGGGCACCCAGTCCTGGAGGATCTCCGGGCCGTAGCGGGCTGGGCGCTCGTCGCCGGGCTGGTGCAGCAGGTGTGAGACGTCGCCGAGGTCAGGGGCTGCGTGCGGGCGGGCGATCATGAACGAGACCGTGCCGGGCAGGAAGGAACCTTCGGCCGCGCCGCCTTCCCCGACCGTGAGCTGGACAAGACCCGAGCCGTAGAGCCAGCCGGACAGGGTGGTCAGGATCGTCCCGCCAGGCTTGACCTGCCGAAGCCACGCGGGCGGGAGGGTCCGCACCGCGCAGGTGGCGATGAGGTGGTCGTACGGAGCGCCGTCATCGTCCCCGAGAAGGCCGTCGCCCTGGACCAGCCGCGGCGCGTATCCGGCCGCAGCCAGAGCAGCGCGGGCGCGGGCGGCAGTGGCCGGGTCGTACTCGATCGAGGTGACCTGGTCGCTGCCGAGACGCTGGCACATCAGGGCGGTGGAGTAGCCGGTCCCGGTGCCGATCTCCAAGACGCGGTCGCCGCCCTTTGGGGCTAGGTCTTCCAGCATCCGTACGACAAGGCCGGGGAGAGTGGAGGAGGAGGTCGGGGCTCCGGGAACGGGGCCGTCGACATCGCCCGGGTGCACGCCGCTGTCGAGTTGGGTGATCAGTGTTTCGTCCGCGTACACCTCCTCCAACCAGGCGTCCGCGTCGTCGTCGTCGGCGGGCGTGGCGGGGGTCCACATGGTGCCCTGCGGGCCGTTGCTGCGGCGGAAGAAGCCGTCGGCCACGAAGGCTTCGCGGGGCACCGCTTCAACAGCGGTCCGCCAGGCGCTCGACCGCAGCGTCCCGGAGGCCGTCAACCGGTCGGCGAGCCGCTTACGCAGCCGGGCTGCGTGCCCGTCGGGGGCGGGGTCGATCATGCGGCGAGTCCCTTCTCCAGTACGTCGGCGAGCGCTGCGGCAATGGCGGTGCGCGTTGGCAGGTCGACGAACGCCCATTGCCCGTTGGGGTTGATCTCGTACATCCACCAGCGGCCGTCGTGGTCGAGCCCGAAGTCGAACGCGCCGAAGACGAGGCCCAGCGCGCTCATGAATCGCCGGATGCCGTACCGGACACTATCCGGTACCTCGACGGGTGCGAAGGCGATCCGGTCGTAGTCCCACCGCCAGTCCAGGTGGTCACCGTGGATGGTGACGCGGGAGGCGAACATCCGGTCACCGACGACCGCGACCCGGATGTCCGCCACCTTGTCCACGGCCTCCTGGAACAGGTGCGGGCAGGCCGCCACGCCGTCGCCGATCTCCTCGGGGTCGACCTTCCTCACCCAGATCGTGCGGTGCTCACCGTCCTCGATGTAGGTGGTGGAGCGAAGCGGCTTGTAGACGACAGAGCCGTGCTCCTTCGCGAAGGCGCGGGCCGCGTCGGAGTCGTTCGTGATCAGCGTCGCCGGGACGAGGAGGCCGGCTCGGGCGGCCTCCGCGATCTGGCGCGGTTTGAACTCCGCTGCTGCGTTCCGTTGCGGATGGTTCACGTACAGGCAGTCGAGGGCTCC
>NZ_JBEYTZ010000027.1:0-127471 GCF_040643215.1 Streptomyces sp. NPDC047315
CCCATCTCATTGCACGCGGCGAACATGTCCTTCAACCGCGCCGCACCATCCAGCAGCGAATACTGCGTGTGCACGTGCAGATGCGTGAAGGGCGGCTTTGTCACGGCTGGGGCCTCCAGAGGGGCGCGGGACGTCTGGGGTGACAGCGTCGAAGTCTACGACTTGCGACCGACAGTCGCGGGCCGCCCGCGCCCCTCGCGGAACCTCCGCCTCGCGCCCTCCCGGGACCTCGGCCCGTCCCCGCCCGGGACCTCGGCCCGCGCTCCTCGCGGGACCTCCGTCGGCCGCCCGAAGCCTTCGTCGAACGGGCACTCGGGCGCCGCCCCGGACGTTGGGGAGAGCGAGGCCCGTACGGCGGGCCCCCGCCCGGCCGCGGTGGCCGGGTCCTTTCGTTCCACCCTTGCAGCAGGAGGCACACAGCGATGCCGGTACCGCACCCCGCCGAGGTCACGGCCGACGAGCGCGGCGAGGAGATCCTCGCCGTCTTCGGGACCGCCTTCGGCGAGCTCCTGGCCGCCGATCCGGCCGCCTTCCGGGTCAAGTTCCGGAAGATGGCGGCCTCGGCGTTCGCCTTCTACCGGGGCACGGCCTGCCTGTTCTACGGAGACCTGGAGCGGGAGCACACCGACCGCGGCGACCGCGCCATCGGCACCGGGCCCTACCTGGACGAGCGGACCAGCCGCGTGTGGATCCACGGCGACCTCCACGCGGAGAACTTCGGCACGTACATGGACTCCAACGGCCGCCTGGTCTTCAACGTCAACGACTTCGACGAGGCGTACGTCGGCCCGTTCACCTGGGACCTGAAGCGGCTCGCCGCCTCGCTGGCCCTGATCGGCTACACCAAGGCCCTCAGCGACGAGCAGATCAGCGAGCTGGTGCGGATCTACGCCGCGGCCTACCGCGAGCGGATCCACGCCCTGGCGACCGGCGCCGCGGACGACGACGTGCCGCCCTTCACCCTGGACACCGCCCAGGGCCCGCTGCTCGACGCCCTGCGCGACGCCCGCTCGCTGACCCGCTTCTCGCTGCTCGACTCGATGACCGAGATCCGGGACTTCGAGCGGCGTTTCGCCGCCGGCGGCGGCTCGATCGAGCTGGACGCCGCCACCCGCTACAAGGTCCTCGCCGCCTTCGACGGCTATCTGGAGACCCTGCCGGAGTCCAGCCTCGCCCGCCCCGACTCGTACCGGGTCAAAGACGTCGTCGGTCGGCGCGGCATCGGCATCGGCTCGGCCGGCCTCCCGTCGTACAACATCCTCCTGGAGGGCAACAGCGACGCCCTGGAGAACGACGTCGTGATCTACATGAAGCAGGCGCAGACCCCGGCCGTCTCCCGCCACATCGAGGACGAGGCCGTACGGAAGTACTTCCAGCACGAGGGCCACCGCACCGTGATCTCCCAGCGCGCCCTCCAGGACCACGCCGACCCGTGGCTGGGCTGGACCGAGCTGGACGGCGCCGGCCAGCTCGTCGCGGAGGTCTCGCCCTACGCCGTGGACCTGGACTGGTCCGACATCGACGACCCGCAGGAGATCGCGGCCGTCGTCGCCGACCTCGGCCGCGCCACGGCCACGATGCACGGCGCCGCGGACGACGAGAGCGGCCACTCCCTGGTGCCGTTCTCCACCGAGCGGGCCATCGACGCGGCGATCGCCGCCGACGAGGACGGCTTCCCGGAGCTGCTGGTGGACTTCGCCCACGCCTACGGCAACCGCGCCCGGCGGGACCACCAGATCTTCGTGGACCTCTTCCGCAACGGACGCATACCGGGCCTCTGACGGCCCCGCCCTTCCGCCCCCGGGGCCCGCAGCCAGCGGCCCCCGGGCACCTCTCAGACTCCTCTCAGCAAGACATGGCACACTCGGCAGACGATGGACGTATCGGGAATGCAGCTCAGAGCGCTACGGGCAGCGATCTTCACGGCACTGGTCGTGACGCTGTCCACGGCGTCCCACGTGCTGCTCTCCCGGGCGCCGCTGCCCTGGTCCACCGTGGCCGCGCTGACCGCCGGCGTCTTCCTCCTCTCGTACGCCCTCTCGGGGCGCGAGCGCGGCTTCTGGCGGATCGCGGGGCTGCTGGTCCCGCTGCAGCTCGCCGCCGACACCGTCTTCAACGGCAGTCAGGACGTCTGTTACGGCCCCTCCGGCGGACCGATCACCGGATCGCTGCGGGCCCTCGGGTTCGACGTGCTGTGCGGGGGCGGTGTGGGCGCCCAGCTCCCCGGCGTCTCCGCCGCGGGCGACGGCGCCACGGCCCTGCTGCCGGCCACCGACCCCGCGCTGCCCTGGCTGCTGCTCGCCGCCCACGTCTCGGTGGGGCTCTTCGCCTCGCTCTGGCTGTGGCGCGGCGAGGAGGCGCTGGCCCGCCTGGTGCGGTCGGTGGGCGCGCTCGCCTTCCGTCCGCTGCTGCTGGCGGTGGCCGCCGCGGTGGCGGTGCACCGCCCGGTGCGGCGCCCGACGCGCCCCACCGCGCAGCACACCTCCTTCCGCACCCTCCTGCTGGTGCACGCGCTCGGCCGCCGGGGCCCGCCGCAGCCGGCGGCGTCCCTCGCCCTGGCCGCGTAGCACCCTCCGCCGCAGCACCCCCCTGTCAACTTCGGCCCGTCCGGGCCGCGGTCAGGGACGGCCGGTGCGCGGCGCCCGGGTGCCCGGCCTGACGTCGGCACGCCCCCGCCAGCCCCCCTTACCTCGTACGTCCCTTATGGAGTGATCCCGCATGAGTGCACGCAACAACAAGGCCAACAAGGCAGCGGCCCGCGAGCGGCTGCGGCTGGAGCGCGAGCGACAGGTCAAGAAGGACCGCGTCCGTCGTCAGCTGATCGTCGCCGGTTCGACGGTCGGTGTGCTCGCGCTCGCCGCCGGCGTCGGCTTCGCCGTGATGGAGGCCAACAAGCCGGACCACTGGGAGGCCGCGAAGGACGAGAAGAACGTCACCGCGCCCAAGAACACCAGCGGTGCGAACGGCACCACGGTCGTCATCGGGAAGCCGGAGGCGAAGAAGACGCTGGAGGTCTACGAGGACCCCCGGTGCCCCTCCTGCGCCGCGTTCGAGCAGAGCGTCGGCGAGACGATGAAGAAGGACGTCGCCGAGGGCAAGTACAAGGTGCAGTTCGTCGGCGCCACCTTCCTCGACAACTCGGACCAGGGCGAGGGCTCGAAGAACGCCATGAGCGCGCTGGGCGCGGCGCTGGACGTCAGCCCCGAGGCGTTCTCCGACTACAAGGCCGCGCTGTACTCGAAGGAGTTCCACCCCCAGGGCAGCGACAAGTTCGCCAAGGACTCCTACCTCCTTGAGGTCGCGGACACCGTGCCGGCCCTCAAGGGCAACGCCGCGTTCAAGAAGAACGTCGAGGACGGGACCTTCGACGCCTGGGCGATGAAGATGTCCGCGAAGTTCGACAAGAGCGGGATGGGCGGCACCCCGGCGCTGAAGATGGACGACAAGAAGGTCACCACCGAGGGCACGGACGACCCGCCGATGACGGCGGAGCAGTACCGTGCGGCGGTCGACAAGGCGCTGGCCGGCTGACGCCACCGCGCGCCGTCACCGCGCATAGCGCGCCGTCAGCGACACCGGCCCCGGGGCTTCCGAGCCCCGGGGCCTTCGCCCGCCCGCGCAGCGCCCCCGGTCGCGCCACGCCCCCGACGACGCTCGCCGATCTCGTTCCCATTCGCCTTACCGGCGAGTAGTGTGCTCGGCCGTGACCAGTCGATTCCCGTCAACTCCCAGCCGCCGCACGGTCGTCAAGGCCGCTGCCGTCACCGCCGTCGTCACCGCGCCGACCGTCGCGGCGGCCCCGGCCGCCGCCCGGGTCCACTTCTTCCAGCACGGCGTCGCCTCCGGCGATCCGCTCCCCGACGGCGTCCTGCTGTGGACCCGCGTCACGCCGACCGCCGACGCTCTGCCCGGCTCGGGCCTCGGCCCTGACACCCCGGTGGGGTGGGAGGTCGCCGAGGACCGGGAGTTCGTCCGGGTCACCGCCCGCGGCGAGACCACGGCCACGGCCGCCACCGACCACACCGTCAAAGTCGACGTCCGCGGGCTGCACCCGGGCACCGACTACCACTTCCGCTTCACCACCGGCGGCACCGCCTCACCGGTGGGCCGCACCCGCACCGCCCCGGCAGCGGACGCGGACGCCGCCGGCGCACGGCTCCGCTTCGGTGTGGTGTCGTGCGCCAACTGGGAGGCCGGTTACTTCTCCGCGTACCGCCACCTCGCCGCCCGCGGCGACCTGGACGCCGTGCTCCACCTCGGCGACTACATCTACGAGTACGCCACCGGGACGTACCCGAAGCCGGACGAGGTGGTGCGCAAGCACGCGCCGGAGCACGAGATCGTCACCCTGGCCGACTACCGGCTGCGCCACGCCACGTACAAGACGGACCCGGACCTGCGGGCGCTGCACGCCGCCCACCCCGTGATAGCGATCTGGGACGACCACGAGATCGCCAACGACGCCTGGGCGGGCGGGGCGGAGAACCACACTCCGGGCGTCGAGGGGGACTTCGGCGCCCGGGCCGCCGCCGCGCGTCGCGCGTACTTCGAGTGGATGCCGGTACGGGCGTCCACCGAGGGCACGGTCTACCGTCGGCTGCGCTTCGGCAAGCTGGCCGATCTGCACCTGCTGGACCTACGGACCTTCCGCTCCGAGCAGACGAAGGTCGGCAGCGGCGCGGTGGACGACCCGGACCGCACGATCACCGGCCGGGCGCAGCTCGACTGGCTCAAGGCGGGGTTGGCCGCGTCCGACGCGACGTGGAAGCTGGTCGGAACGTCGGTGATGATCTCCCCGGTCGCCTTCGGCGCGCTGCCGACGCATCTGATGGCCCCCGTCGCCAAGCTGTTGGGCCTGCCCGAAGGCGGCCTGGCGATCAGCGTGGACCAGTGGGACGGGTACACGGACGACCGCAAGGAGCTGCTGGAACACCTCGCGACGCGGTCCGTCAGGAACACCGTCTTCCTCACCGGCGACATCCACATGGCCTGGGCCAACGACGTCCCGAGGAAGGCCGCGACCTATCCGCTGTCGGGTTCGGTGGCCACGGAGTTCGTGGTGACGTCGGTGTCGTCCGACAACCTGAACGACCTGCTGAACGTGGCGCCGCACACGTTGTCCCTGGTCGCCGGCGCGGCCATCAAGGGCGCCAACCGCCATGTGAAGTGGCTGGACATGGACAGCCACGGCTTCGGCGTCCTCGACGTCACCGCGGAGCGCTCCCAGATGGACTACTACGTCCTGTCGGACCGTACGGCGCCGGACGCGACGGCCTCCTGGGCGCGCTCGTACCGCACGCTCAGCGGCACGCAGAAGGTCGAACGCGTCCGCGAACCGGCGCGGTAGCGCCGTGACGGCGGCGCGGTGACGGCGTCTGCGGCCCGCCTGTGGCTAGACGCTGTCGAGGAAGGCGAGGGCGACGCGCCAGGTCTGTTCCGCGGACTCCTCGTCGTAGTCCGGCAGGTCCGGGTCGGTGTAGACGTGGCCGGCGCCGGGGTAGCGGTACACCTCGACGTCCGCGCCCGCCCGCCCCATCCGCAAGTACCACGCGGTCAGCCAGTCGTGCGGCTCGAAGGGGTCGGGGTCGGCGATGTGGAGCTGTACGGGGAGCTCGTCGACGCTCGCGTCGTCGGCGATGTCGGACGTGCCGTGCAGGAGCAGCAGCCCGCGGGCCCGCTCGTCGCCGAGCGCCAGGTTCTGCGCCACGGACGCGCCGAGCGAGAACCCGGCGTACACCAGCCCGGAGTCGGAGTGCGGCGCGGACGCGGCGATGCCCCGGCGCAGTAGCTCCTCCTGGCCGAGCTCCTCCTTGAAGGCCATGCCCTCCTCGACCGTCTCGAAGGTCCTGCCTTCGAAGAGGTCCGGCGTCCACACCCGGTGACCTGCGGCTTCGAGGCGCTCTGCGGCCGAGTGCACGGCCGGTCGCAGACCGTATGTGGAATGAAAGAGCATGATGTTCATGCCGCCAGGTTACGTTCCCCTGCATGGAGAACACGCTGCGTCCCTTGCTCGTCTTCGGCGGCACGCTCCTGCTCACGCTGCTCGTGGGCTGGCTGGTCGACCGATTGCTGCGACGTGCCGACTCCCGGCACGCCGAGACCCCGCTGTGGGGCCTGTTGCGCCGCTGCCGTCCGCCGTTGCAGGTGGTGCTGGCGGCCGGGCTGCTCAGAGGCGCCTACCGGCAGACCGGAATCGGAGTGGTCGACGACCACGAGGAGGGGTTCGGTCAGCTGCTGACGCTGGTGCTGATCGGGGCGTCGGCCTGGCTGGTGGTGCGCATCGCACAGGCGGTGGTGGAGTCCACGTACAGCCGTTACGCCGCGGCGACCCGCGATCCTGCGCGGGTGCGCCGGGTGCGCACCCAGGTCACGCTGATCCAACGGGTGGTGATCGCCGTGGTGGGCGTGGTCGCGGTCGCGGCGATGCTGTTGACCTTCCCCGCGATGCGGACGGTCGGCACGTCCATGCTGGCCTCCGCCGGCGTCCTCGGCATCGTCGCGGGCGTCGCCGCACAGTCGACCCTCGGCAACCTCTTCGCCGGGCTCCAGATCGCCTTCGGCGACATGGTCCGGATCGGGGACACGGTGGTCGTGGAGGGCGAGTGGGGCACGGTCGAGGAGATCACCCTCACCTCGCTGACCGTGCGCACCTGGGACGAGCGGCGGATCACGATGCCGGTCTCGTACTTCACCGGCAAACCGTTCGAGAACTGGTCGCGCGGCGGCGCCCAGATGACCGGCTCGGTCTTCTTCCACCTGGACCACTCGGCGCCGGTGGAGCTGATGCGGCAGAAGCTGCGCGAGGTCGTCGAGGCGCATCCGGCGTGGGACCGGCGCGACTGGTCGCTGGCCGTCACCGACACCACGCCGTCGACGATCCAGGTCCGGGCGGTGGTCACGGCGAAGGA
Source organism: Streptomyces sp. NPDC047315 (assembly GCF_040643215.1). Lineage (NCBI taxonomy): Bacteria > Bacillati > Actinomycetota > Actinomycetes > Kitasatosporales > Streptomycetaceae > Streptomyces > Streptomyces sp. NPDC047315. The sequence goes on from NZ_JBEYTZ010000027.1 coordinate 6,909, forward strand.
CGCGGACGACATCTGGACGGTGCGGTGCGCGGTGCGGGAGCAGATGGTGACGTGGCTGCACGAGCACCATCCGTACTCGCTGCCGCGGATCGCGACGGCGCCCGCGGCGGCCCGCAAGGAGGGGCCCGACGAGATGCCCACCGAGGTGCCCGCCGAGGTGTCCGAGGTGCGGATTCCGGGCGCGAGCCGACCGAGCACGGGACGGGGCTGAGCGAGCACGGGACGGGGCTGAGCGAGCACGGGACGGGGCTGAGCCCTGCTCAGTGGCCGTGCTCCGCGCCCCCGTTGACCTGGATGACCTGGGCGGTGACGTGGCCCGCCGCGGAGGAGGCCAGCCAGTACAGCGTCTGGGCGATGTCCCCCGGGTGCCCGATGCGCCCCGTGGCCGTCTCCTCGATCAGGGCCGCCAGGTGGTCCGCGGGGAAGTCGCCGCCGAAGAAGTCGGTCTCCTCGACGTAGCCGGGCGACACCACGTTCACGGTGATCCCGCGCGGCCCGAGGACCCTGGCGAGCTGGAAGGCGTACGGGTGGAGCGCGGCCTTCGCCGCGGCGTACGCCGGTCGGCCCGAGCCGCGCGCGGCGGCGATGGAGCTGAGGAAGAGCACCCGGCCGCCGGGCGTGGCCAGCCGGTCCTGGAGCGCCTCGGTCAGCAGTACGGCGGTGAGGGTGTTGAGCCGGTAGTTGACCGTCCACTCCTCGTGCAGGTCGTCCAGGGGGTCCTCGTGCCCGTCGGGCACGGCCCCGCCGGTGCCGCCGGCGCTGTGGACGAGGACGTCGACGGTGCCGTACTCCCGCTCCACGAAGTCGGCGACGCGGCGCACGTCGGCGGGTTCGCCGAGGTCGCCCGCGCAGTGCGCGGCGCCGGGCAGTGAGGCCGCGGCCCGCTCCAGTACGTCCGCGCGCCGACCGAGCAGCACCACCCGGTCCCCGCCATCGGCGAACGTCTCCGCCGCCGCCAGCCCGATGCCCGTTCCTCCGCCACTGATCACCACGGTGCGCGCCATGGTGCGGATCCTACGAGCCCTCGGGGCCGGCCGGGGCTCAGCGCAGGCTGCGCACGTCCAGGTGTCGCAGCACGCGGTCGACGACCTCCGGGTCGGCGCCCGGCTCGCTGCGGGCGGCGAGCACTTCGTGGCGGGCGGCCGACAGCATCTCGCGCTGGATGCGCTGGACGGTCCGCGCCCGCTCGGTGCGCCGGGCGAACCACTCGCGCCGGTCCTCGTCGACGATGTCGGGGCTGATCCGGGCGCCCACCTCGTACGCGCCCCGGTGCAGTCGCTCGCTGACCTCCTCCGGCAACTCCTCGACCTCCTCGATCTCCTTCAGCCGGTGCCGGGCGGCGCGGGCGGCGCGCAGCGCCAACTCGTGCTCCAGGTCCCGCTCGGCGTCCACGTCGGCGCGCACGCCGAGCCGTTTCACCAGCCAGGGCAGGGTCAGGCCCTGGAGCAGCAGGGTGGCGAGGATCACCACGAAGGCGATGAAGACGATCTCGCTCCGGCCGGGGAAGGGGGAGCCGTCGTCGGTGGTCAGGGGGATGGCGAGGGCGAGCGCCACGGAGGCGACGCCGCGCATGCCGGACCACCACATGACGACGGTCTCGCGCCAGCTCATCGGGATGTCCTCGTCGTAGTCCCGTTTGCCGTGCAGCCGTTTGGCGAGCCAGGTGGCCGGGAGCAGCCACAGCAGCCGTACGCCGATCACCACGGCGGTGATCAGCGCGCCCCAGCCGAGCATCCGCAGCACCTGGCCGTCGGCGGTGCCGAAGACGTTGCGCAGCTCCAGCCCGATGAGTCCGAAGGCGACGCCGGTGACCAGGGTGTCCACGATGCCCCAGAAGGTGTTCCCGGCGAGCCGGCCGAGCACGTCGTCCGCGTCGGTGGCGTGCTCGGCGAGGAAGAGCGCGGTGATGAGGACCGCGAGCACGCCGGAGCCGTGCAGCTCCTCGGCGACGACGTAGCTCACGAACGGCACCATCAGGGAGAGCCCGACCTGGAGGGTGGGGTCCCCCAGGAACCCCATCAGCCTGTTCGACAGCCATCCGATCACCAGCCCCACGACCACCGCCACGACGGCGGAGAGCAGCAGTTGCAGGGCGGCTGCGGACCAGGAGAAGGTGCCGCTCACGGCCGCGGCGATGGCCACGTGGTAGAGCACGATGGCGGTGACGTCGTTGAAGAGCCCCTCGCCCTCCAGGATGGACACCAGCCGGCGCGGCAGCCCGAGCCGCCCGGCGACGGCGGTGGCCGCGACCGGGTCCGGGGGTGCGACGAGCGCCCCGAGCGCGACGGCCGCGGCGATCGGCAGACCGGGTACGACGGCGTTGACGACGAACGCGACGGCCGCGGTGGTGACGAAGACCAGCGCGACCGCGAGCAGGAGGATGGGGCGCACGTTGGCGGTGAACTGGCGCCAGGAGGTGCGCTGCACGGCGGCGTACAGCAGCGGCGGGAGCACCAGGGGCAGGATGAACTCCGGCGGGATCGCCACGTCCGGTACGACGGGCAGGAACGCGACGCCCGCGCCGGCGAGCGTCATCAACACCGGCGCGGGCAGATCGAGCCGCTCCCCCAACGGCACGCTCACCACGGCGCCGAGCACCAGCCCCAACAAAAGCGCGACTTGATCCACGCGCCCCTTATACCCCGTACGCCCACTTTTGCGACGACGCAGGCGCATGGACGCGGCGGTGCCGTGACCACCTGAGCAACCGTGACGCCCACGGCCCGGAACTGAGCGACAAACAGGCCGCAGCTGACCGACGGGGGAAGCGAATCAGGGGCGCTGGGGGTCCCCCCGTGCCCGCAGGGAACAGGGGGCGGAGCTGCGCGAACAAGCCCCACCGGCCCGCAGAGGCCGACGTACCTTCAGCGCAACGGCGAAGAAGCCACCCGCACCGCCAGCCCGCAGGGCACCCGCTTCGCTACACGCTCTCCGCCGCGATGCGGTCCAGCGCCACCTGCAAGTCCGCCGGATATCCGCTCTCGAACTCGACCCACCGGCCGTCCGACGGATGCTCGAACCCCAACCGCACCGCGTGCAACCACTGCCGCGTCAGCCCCAGCCGCTTCGCCAGCGTCGGGTCCGCCCCGTACGTCAGGTCCCCCACGCACGGGTGCCGGTGCGCCGACATGTGCACCCGGATCTGGTGGGTGCGGCCCGTCTCCAGCTTGATGTCCAGCAGGGACGCCGCCCGGAACGCCTCCAGCAGGTCGTAGTGGGTGACCGACGGTTTGCCCTCCGCCGTCACGGCCCACTTGTAGTCGTGGTTCGGGTGCCGCCCGATCGGCGCGTCGATCGTCCCGCTCAGCGGGTCGGGGTGCCCCTGCACCAGCGCGTGGTAGCGCTTGTCGACCGTACGCTCCCGGAACTGCTGCTTCAGTAGCGTGTACGCGCGCTCGGACTTCGCGACGACCATCAGCCCGCTGGTCCCGACGTCCAGCCGGTGGACGACGCCCTGCCGCTCGGCCGCTCCGGACGTGGAGATCCGGTAGCCCGCCGCGGCGAGGCCGCCGATCACGGTCGTGCCGGTCCACCCGGGGCTGGGGTGCGCGGCCACGCCGACCGGCTTCACGATCACCACGATGTCGTCGTCGTCGTGGATGATCTCCATGCCCTCGACGGGCTCGGCGACGATCTGGACCGGTGCGGGCGCCTGCGGCATCTCCACTTCCAGCCACGCACCGCCGTGCACCCGCTCGGACTTTCCGACGACCGCGCCGTCGACCTGCACCTTCCCCAGCGCGGCCAGCTCCGCCGCCTTCGTGCGGGAGAAGCCGAACATGCGGGAGATGGCGGCGTCGACGCGCTCGCCCTCCAGGCCGTCGGGTACGGGCAGGGTGCGGATCTCGGGAAGCGTACTCACCCGTTGAGTATGCCTTGCTTGCGTGCACGCACGTCGTGCAGGCGGGCAAGCAAGGCCGGACCGGGCCTCAGTCCTTGTGGACGGTCCCGTCCGGGTCGAGCCCCCGGAAGGAGAGGATCACGATCAGGAAGCCGCCGCAGACGATCGCGGTGTCGGCGAGGTTGAAGACCGCGAAGTGCGCCGGCGCGATGAAGTCGACGACCGCCCCTTCGAAGACCCCCGGGGAGCGGAAGATCCGGTCCGTGAGGTTGCCGAGCGCCCCGCCCAGCAGCAGACCCAGCGCGATGGCCCACGGCAGGCTGTAGAGCTTGCGGGCCAGCCGGACGATCACGATGATCACCGTCGCCGCGATGGCGGTGAAGATCACGGTGAACGCCTCGCCGATCCCGAAGGCCGCGCCGGGGTTGCGCACCGCGGTGAACTTGAGCAGGTCCCCGACGACCTCGATCGACGGCTGGTGCTCCAGCTTGGCCACCACGATCATCTTGCTGACCAGGTCGATCAGGTACGCGACCACGGCGACGCTGACGAGCACGGCGATCTTCCGCTTGCCCCGGGGCCGCTCCGCAGGGGTCTCGGCCCCGCCGCCGTCGGCACCGCTGTCAGCACCGGTTCCGGCACCGGCCTCGGCACCGCTATCAGCACCGCTGTCGGCCCCGCTCCGGGCTCCGTCCTCGGCCCCGTCCTCCGGCGTACCGATGATGCGCTCCGCCTCTGCCACGTGAGTCCCTCAACCTAGGTGCCTGACTGAGCACGAGGGTACGTCACACGTCCGGACTCAGCCCCGGCGCTCCTGCTTCTGCTTGCACTCCACGCACAGGGTGGCGCGCGGGAACGCCTGCATCCTGGCCTTGCCGATCGGCTTCCCGCAGTTCTCGCAGATGCCGTACGTGCCGGCGTCCAGCCGCAGCAGGGCGCGCTCGGTCTGCTCCAGCATCTCCCGGGCGTTCGCCGCCAGCGCCAGCTCGTGCTCGCGGGTGATGTTCTTCGTGCCCGTGTCGGCGTCGTCGTCACCGGCGCCGTCGCCGGAGTCGCGCATCAGCCCCGCGAGGGCCGCCTCGGAGGCGGTCAGCTCGGCGGTGAGCCGGGCGACGTCGTCGGTCAGCTCGGCACGGGCCGCCGCGACCTCCTCCGGAGTCCAGGGCTCCTCGCCCGGACGTACGGCGAGCTCCTCCGCGGGGGCCGCCGCATCGCGCGCGGTGGGCACCGCCGTGGGGCCCCCGTCGAGGGCCACGGTCTTCTTCGCTCCCACTTTCCCGGCTCCTGTCTGCCTCGGAGACTTCTCGGCTGCCTTCTTGGCCGCCTTCTTCGCGGTCTTCTTCGCCGGCGCTTCCTCGACCGCAGCCTTCTTGACCGCAGCCTTCTTGACCGCAGCCGTTTTGGCCGGTGCAGTCTTTGCGGCGGCCTTCTTGGGCGCTGCCTTCTTGGACGCTGCCTTCTTCACTGCCGACTTTGTCGCAGCAGCCTTCTTCGCAGCGACCTTCTTCGCCGGCGCCTTCTTGGTGGCCTTCGCCGCCGCCTTTCGGGCGACGGGCTCCTGCCCCGCGGACCCCTCCGCGCCGGCCCCGTCCGCCGCGCCCTCCCGCGGCGCGTCAGCCGCCGCCCCGGCCACGGCCTCCTGCGCAGCGCTCTTCTTCGCAGCGGTCTTCTTCGCCACCATGGCCGCGGCCCCTTCACATATTGTGATCTTGCTCGCGAATCGTGCTGGGACGATAAATCGACCCCAGCTCCGCGGCAAACGGGGCACGCCGCCACATATCGACCACCTCGGTCTCGCACCTAGGTCTCGGTGAAACGGGCCTTCATCCGTTGTGCCCGGTCCCCCGCCCCGTAATCCGCCCCTTGACGGCACCCGCACGCCTCCCGTACGGCACCCGCGCCGCCCGCCGTCGCGGACCCGATGCGCCCCTGGCCCGTTCGGGTCACGTCCGCACCGACCCCGCGCACCGGCGCCGGCCCCCGTCCCGGCCGCCCCGATATCCGGTCGGCCGGGGCCCTCCGAGGCGCTTACACTGGGCTGAGCGAAAGGCGACGATGGGGCCGAGTAGCGTCGTACGCAGCCATGAGCGACCCGGGGACGGTGCGAGCCCGGGGGACGAGCGCGACGTGAAGCATCACCCCGGAGCCGCCGGAAGAAAGCCGCGGACCCGTCCGCGGCGACTAGACCCGGCTTCGCGCCCCAATGAGGGGACGGCGCGCCGCGCGCCGTCAAGGAGGGTGGTACCGCGGGAGCCGACCGCTCTCGTCCCTCCGACGGAAGAGAGTCTGTCCGCCGGAGGAGTTCGCCCATGACACCCCCCCAGTACCGCCAGGTCCCCGCCCAGGTGGACCTGCCCGCGCTGGAGCACGCCGTGCTCGACTTCTGGCGCGAGAACAAGGTCTTCGCCAAGAGCCTCGCCCAGTCCGAGGGCCGCCCCGAGTGGGTCTTCTACGAGGGCCCGCCCACCGCCAACGGCATGCCCGGCGCCCACCACATCGAGGCCCGCGTCTTCAAGGACGTCTTCCCCCGCTTCCGCACCATGCGCGGCTACCACGTCGCCCGCAAGGCCGGCTGGGACTGCCACGGACTGCCGGTCGAGCTCGCCGTCGAGAAGGAGCTGGGCTTCTCCGGCAAGCAGGACATCGAGGCGTACGGCATCGCCGAGTTCAACGAGAAGTGCCGCGAGTCGGTGACCCGGCACACCGACGCCTTCGCCGAGCTGACCGACCGCATGGGCTACTGGGTCGACCTCGACGAGGCGTACTGGACCATGAAGCCGGAGTACATCGACTCCGTCTGGTGGTCGCTGAAGGAGATCTTCGGCAAGGGGCTGCTGGTCCAGGACCACCGCGTCGCCCCCTGGTGCCCCCGCTGCGGCACCGGCCTGTCGGACCACGAGCTGGCTCAGGGCTACGAGACGGTCGTCGACCCGTCCGTGTACGTGCGCTTCCCGCTCACCTCCGGCCCCCTCGCGGGCGAGGCGTCGCTGCTGGTGTGGACGACGACCCCGTGGACCCTGGTGTCCAACACCGCCGTCGCCGCCCACCCCGACGTCACCTACGTGGTCGCCACCGACGGCACGGAGCGGATCGTCGTCGCCGAGCCGCTGCTGGAGAAGGCCCTCGGCGAGGGCTGGGAGGCCACCGGCCGGTCGTTCACCGGCGCCGAGATGGAGCGCTGGACGTACGAGCGCCCCTTCGACCTGGTCGAGTTCCCCGCCCCCGCGCACTACGTCGTCAACGCCGACTACGTCACCACCGAGGACGGCACGGGTCTGGTCCACCAGTCCCCCGCCTTCGGCGAGGACGACCTCAAGGTCTGCCGCGCCTACGGCCTGCCGGTGGTCAACCCGATCCGCCCCGACGGCACCTTCGAGGAGGACGTGCCGCTGGTCGGCGGCGTCTTCTTCAAGAAGGCCGACGAGGCGCTGACCGCCGACCTCGACGCCCGCGGCAAGCTCTTCCGCCACATCCCCTACGAGCACAGCTATCCGCACTGCTGGCGCTGCCACACCGCGCTGCTGTACTACGCACAGCCGTCCTGGTACATCCGCACGACCGCGGTCAAGGACCGGCTGATCGAGGAGAACGAGCGGACGAACTGGTTCCCGGACTCCGTCAAGCACGGCCGGTTCGGCGACTGGCTCAACAACAACGTCGACTGGGCCCTGTCCCGCAACCGCTACTGGGGCACCCCGCTGCCCATCTGGCGCTGCGCCGACGACCACCTCACCTGCGTCGGCTCGCGCGCCGAGCTGACCGAGCTGACCGGCACGGACCAGACCGCGCTCGACCCGCACCGCCCCTTCATCGACGACGTCACCTTCGACTGCCCCGAGTGCGGCGGCACGGCGACCCGCGTCCCCGAGGTCATCGACGCCTGGTACGACGCCGGCTCGATGCCCTTCGCGCAGTGGGGCTACCCGTACAAGAACAAGGAGCTGTTCGAGAAGCGCTACCCGGCGCAGTTCATCTCGGAGGCCATCGACCAGACCCGCGGCTGGTTCTACACGCTGATGGCCGTCGGCACGCTGGTCTTCGACAAGTCGTCGTACGAGAACGTGGTCTGCCTCGGCCACATCCTCGCCGAGGACGGCCGCAAGATGTCCAAGCACCTGGGGAACATCCTCCAGCCGATCCCGCTGATGGACCAGCACGGCGCGGACGCGGTCCGCTGGTTCATGGCAGCCGGCGGCTCCCCGTGGTCGGCCCGCCGGGTCGGACACGGCGCGATCCAGGAGGTCGTCCGCAAGACGCTGCTGACGTACTGGAACACCGTCGCCTTCCAGTCGCTGTACGCCCGCACCTCGAACTGGGCCCCCTCCGCCGCCGACCCGGCGCCGGTCGACCGCCCGGTCCAGGACCGCTGGCTGCTCGGCGAGTTGAACGCACTGGTGGACCAGGTCACCGAGGCGATGGAGGCGTACGACACCCAGCGCGCCGGCAAGCTGCTGTCCGCGTTCGTCGACGACCTGTCCAACTGGTACGTACGACGCTCCCGACGCCGCTTCTGGCAGGGCGACGCGGCTGCGCTGCGCACCCTGCACGAGGTGGTCGAGACGGTCACCCGGCTGATGGCCCCGCTGACCCCGTTCATCACCGAGCGGGTCTGGCAGGACCTGGTGGTCCCGGTCACCGCGGACGCCCCGGAGTCGGTCCACCTGAGCGAGTGGCCGAAGGCCGATGCGGCGCTGGTCGACGAGGCGCTGTCGCGGCAGATGGCGCTGGTGCGCCGGCTGGTCGAGCTGGGCCGGGCGACGCGGGCGGAGTCCGGGGTCAAGACCCGGCAGCCGCTGTCCCGTGCGCTGGTGGCGGCGACCGGCTTCGACGCCCTCTCCCCCGAGCTGCACGCCCAGATCACCGAAGAGCTGAACGTCTCCTCGCTGGCGTCCCTGTCCGAGGTCGGCGGCTCGCTGGTGGACACCACTGCGAAGGCCAACTTCCGGGCGCTGGGCAAGCGGTTCGGCAAGGGCGTCCAGGCGGTGGCGAAGGCGATCGCCGAGACGGACGCCGCCGCGCTGGCGCTGGCGCTGCGTGACGGGGAGGCGAGCCTGGTGGTCGACGGCGAGACGGTGACGCTCGCCCCGGACGAGGTCATCATCACGGAGACCCCGCGCGAGGGCTGGTCCGTGGCGTCCGACTCCGGTGCGACGGTCGCCCTCGACCTGGAGATCACCCCCGAGCTGCGGCTCGCGGGACTGGCCCGGGACGCGATCCGGCTCATCCAGGAAGCGCGCAAGAACAGCGGCCTGGACGTGGCCGACCGCATCGCCGTCGTCTGGGCCGCCGACGACCCGTCGACCGCGCAGGCCCTCACGGAGCACAGCACGTTGATCGCGGACGAGGTGCTGGCCGCCGACTTCACCCGGTCGGCCGCGGACGACTCGTACGGCCCGGCCTTCACGGACGAGCCGCTGTCCCTCACCTTCCACCTGCGCAAGGTCTGACCCCGCTCGACGCGACGAACGCCCCGCCCCCTCTTCGAAGGTGGGCGGGGCGTTCGTCGTCGCGAGCGTTCGTCGTCGCGGGCATTCGTCGTCCCGGCGTCAACGCGCGTCCGTACGGCACGCCAAAGGGCCGGGCCCGGACAGAGAGTGTCCGGGCCCGGCCCTTGGGACTGACTGCCGACGACTACGGAGTCGTCATCGCGCGGCTGTCAGTTGTCGTCCTCGTCGATCAGGAAACCGCGCATCGGCGACGGCGCCTGCTGCATCGGCTGCGGCGCCTGCGGGCGGACCGGGGCCATCGGCTGGGTCATCGCGGGAGCCATCTGCTGCTGTCCGCCGTACGACGGGCTGCCGCCCATCGGCGAACCCATGGACGGGGCGCCGCCCATGGAGTGGCCCATGGAGGGGGCGCCGGCCGAAGCCATCGACGGCGACGGCGGCAGCGATGCCGCAGCAGGCGTCCGCGGCGGGGCCAGCGAGTCGTCCGCCTGGGTCTCCAACTGACGCAGTTGGCTCTCCAGGTAGGACTTCAGCCGGGTGCGGTACTCGCGCTCGAAGCCCCGCAGGTCCTCGACCTTGCGCTCCAGCGTGGCGCGGGCCGACTCCAGCGAACCCATCGCGACGCGGTGCTTCTCCTGCGCGTCCCGCTCCAGGGCGTCGGCCTTGGCACGGGCGTCCCGCTCCAAGCCCTCGGCGCGCGAACGCGCCTCGCCGACGATCTTGTTGGCCTCGGAACGGGCCTCGGCGATCGCCTGGTCGGCGGTCTGCTGCGCCAGCGAGAGGACCCGGGCGGCGCTGTCGCCACCGGGGCCGCCCTGACCGGGCATCTGCTGCGGGTGGCCGCCCATGGGACCGCCCTGCATCTGACCACCCTGCATCTGACCCATCGGACCGCCCATGGGGCCGCCCTGCATGGGACCGGGGCCGCCCATCGGGCCGCCGTGGCTGGGACCGGCCGGCAGCTGCGGTGCACCACCGGGCAGCTGGGGCGGGCCCATCTGCTGCGGCGGCTGCTGCTGGACCGGGGGGCCCGATATGGCAGCGGGCACCGGGGCCCCGGGCCGTTGGTCCTGCGGCTCCGGCCCCTTGCGCATGCCCTGCTGCTGGTTCTGCGCCGCCGCTCGGGTCGCCGCGGCCAACTTGGCGCGCAGGTCCTCGTTCTCGCGAAGCAGGCGGGTCAGTTCGGACTCCACCTCGTCGAGAAAGGCATCGACCTCGTCCTCGTCATAGCCTTCTCGGAGGCGGACGGTCGTGAACTGCTTGTTCCGCACGTCCTCGGGGGTCAGCGGCATCTCTTCTTCACCTCTACGTAGTCGTCGGCAGTCGGCAAGACCGTATCGTCCACAGTTACCCCGCTCACCCCGCGTACTTTCCCACGATGGAGATCAGGATGTAGACGATGATCATCAGAACGAAGAAGGACAGGTCGAGTGCCACGCCCCCGAGACGCAACGGCGGGATGAACCGCCGAAGAAGCTTGAGCGGTGGATCGGTGACAGTGTAGGTGGCCTCAAGGATGACCACCATCACCTTCCCGGGTTGCCATGAACGTGCGAACTGGAAGACATAGTCCATGACTAGCCGGAAGACCAGCACGACCAGGAAGCACACCAGCGCGATGTAGACCACCTCTAGTGCGACACCCATTCCGCGCTTCCCTCTCCCCTGTGCTCACGTGCCCCCGACCTGCAAGGCCGGGTTCGTCCGATGTCGTGTCTCAGCTCTGGTTGAAGAATCCGCCCTCTGCGATACGGGCCTTGTCCTCCGCCGTGACATCGACGTTAGCAGGCGAGAGGAGGAAGACCTTCTGAGTCACCCGTTCAATACTCCCGTGGAGACCGAAGACCAACCCCGCGGCAAAGTCGACAAGTCGCTTCGCGTCGGTGTCGTCCATCTCGGTCAGATTCATGATCACCGGGGTGCCCTCACGGAAGTGTTCCCCGATGGTACGGGCCTCGTTGTAGGTCCGCGGGTGCAACGTGGTGATGCGGTACGGCTCCCGCTCGGACACGACCTTGGGCATGATCACCGGTGCGTTCTTCTCCAGGCTCGGACGTTCTGGTGTGATGGACGCCACGGGGGCGATGCGGGCCGGACGCCCGGATTCCGCGGGAAGCGAAGCGGCGTGCGCCACCGGCTCGCGCTGCGCCGGGGGTTGCGTCGCGCGCACCGGTTCTTCCCGCTCCATCTGGTGCGGCGGCTGGTGCCGCCGGTGGTCCCGCTCGGGCTCCGGCTCGGGTTCGAAGTCGTCGTCGGGGTCGAAGCCCCGGCCGTCGTAGCCATCGTCCTCCACGAGGCCGAGGTAGACCGCCATCTTGCGCATCGCGCCGGCCATGCTCTGAGTCCTCCGCTCTGAGGTGGATCGCCGTCTCGCCGTTGTTGCAGTGTCACCAAGTGTCCGCGATCCACGTGGCATGCCCGCTTCTTGGCGGGAATGACCATATTTTCTGCTGTGGTCCGACCTGCTTCGCGACGTTACCCGAGCCGGGGACGGACTCCGAGTACCGCAGTGCCGACGCGCACATGTGTCGCCCCCGCCGCCACGGCATCTTCGAGGTCTCCACTCATCCCCGCGGACACCATCGTTGCAGCAGGATGCCCCGCGCGCAGGCGTGATGAGAATTCCACCAGCCGCTCGAAGGCCGCCCGCGGCCGGCCCTCGTAGGGTCCGACCAGCGGCGCTACGGTCATCAGTCCGCCGAGGCGCAGCCCCGGCGCGGCCTCGACCGCGTCCGCCAACTCCCCGATCCCGTCCGGCGCGACGCCGCCGCGCTCACCGCGGACGGCGCCCTCCTCTGCGTCCAGGGCGACCTGGATCAGACAGCCGACCTCACGGCCGGCCTTCTCCGCCGCGGCGGAGAGCGCTGTGACAAGTCTTACTCGATCGATCGACTGCACCAGATCGGCGTAGCGCACCACGGAACGGACCTTGTTGGTCTGCAACTGTCCGACGAAGTGCCAGGTGAGGTCGAGGTCGGCGCATTCGGCGGCCTTGGGCGCCGCGTCCTGGTCGCGGTTCTCGGCCACATGGCGTACACCGAGTTCGTGGAGGATGCGCACATCGCTCGCGGGATAGGTCTTGGTGACGACGATCAGCGTCACTTCCTCCCGCTTCCGCCCGGCCGAAGCGCAGGCGGCGGCGATGCGTTCCTCCACCGATGCCAGGTTTGCGGCGAGTTCGCCGCGACGGTCCGTCATGCCTCTCCTGCCCCAGGGGCGTCCGACTCCGCGAGCCAGACGTATCCGGCCAGCCGCCCGGTGACGCGGTCTCGGCGGTACGAGTAGTGGTCCCGGGACTCCAGGGTGCAGACGTCGGACTGCTGACGGTCCGTGACCCCGAGCGCGGCGAGCTGGGCGTGCACCGCGGCGGTGACGTCCACGGCCGGAGTGCCCCAGCTCGTCTCGGACCAGGCGGCCGGTTCGACCTCGGCCACCTGCGCCCGCATCGGGGCCGGCACCTCGTAGCAACGGCCGCAGACCGCGGGGCCGGTGCGGGCCGCGATCCGCTCGGGCCGCGCCCCCAGGGACACCATGGCCTCGACGGCGGCGGGCACCACTCCGGCGACCATGCCGGGGCGGCCCGCGTGGGCGGCGCCGACGACTCCGGCGACGGGGTCGGCGAGCAGGACGGGGGTGCAGTCCGCGGTCAACACGGCGAGGGCGAGCCCGCGTCGGGCGGTGACCAGCGCGTCGACGGCGGGGATCGGGCCTTCGCCCCACGGGCCGTCGACCACCGCGACGTCCCGGCCGTGGACCTGGTTCATCCAGACGACGCCCTCGGGGTCGAGCCCCAGTTCCTTCGCGGCGATCGTCCGGTTGGTGACGACGGCCGCGGGGTCGTCGCCCACCGCGCCGCCGAGGTTCAGCTCTTCGTACGGAACGGCGCTCACCCCGCCCCACCGGTCGGTGAAGGCGAAGTGCGCGCCGCTCTCGTGTATCGCGTCGTGCTGCACGGTCACTTCAAGAAGTCCGGTACGTCCAGCTCTTCGGCCGAGGTGTCGCTGTAGGTGCGGGTCGGCGGGACCTGGGGCGCCTGCGTGCTGGCCTCGGGCACCGGGGCGGGCTCGACCGGGGGCTCCTCGCGGACCGGCACCGCGCCCAGGGAAGAGGAGGGGCGGGGGGTCTCGACCGGGCGCGAGGGCGCCGGCGCCGGCTCCTCGCGCTTGGCGGAGGACGAGCCGAGGACGTTGTCCCGGCGGGCGGGCGGCTGACCGCCGTCGAAGCCGGCGGCGATGACCGTGACCCGCACCTCGTCGCCGAGCGCGTCGTCGATGACCGCGCCGAAGATGATGTTGGCCTCGGGGTGGGCGGCCTCGCTCACCAGCTGGGCGGCCTCGTTGATCTCGAAGAGACCGAGGTCGGAGCCGCCGGAGATGGAGAGCAGCACCCCGCGGGCGCCGTCGATGGACGCCTCCAGCAGCGGCGAGGAGATGGCCATCTCGGCGGCGGCCACCGCGCGGTCGTCGCCGCGGGCCGAGCCGATGCCCATCAGGGCCGAGCCGGCTTCCGACATCACGGACTTGACGTCGGCGAAGTCGAGGTTGATCAGACCGGGGGTGGTGATGAGGTCGGTGATGCCCTGGACGCCGGAGAGCAGGACCTGGTCCGCGGACTTGAACGCGTCCAACACGCTGACCTGGCGGTCCGAGATGGACAGCAGTCGGTCGTTGGGGATGACGATGAGGGTGTCGACCTCTTCGCGCAGCTCGGCGATGCCGTCCTCGGCCTGGTTGGCGCGGCGCCGGCCCTCGAAGGTGAAGGGGCGGGTGACCACACCGATCGTCAGGGCGCCCAGCGAGCGGGCGATGTTGGCCACGACGGGGGCGCCGCCGGTGCCGGTGCCGCCGCCCTCGCCCGCGGTGACGAAGACCATGTCGGCCCCCTTGAGGACCTCCTCGATCTCCTCGCGGTGGTCCTCGGCGGCCTTGCGGCCGACGGCGGGGTTGGCTCCGGCGCCGAGGCCGCGGGTGAGTTCGCGGCCGACGTCGAGTTTGACGTCGGCGTCGCTCATCAACAGGGCCTGCGCATCGGTGTTGATCGCGATGAACTCAACGCCCTTGAGGCCGACCTCGATCATTCGGTTGATGGCATTGACACCACCGCCGCCGACACCGATGACCTTGATGACTGCGAGGTAGTTCTGCGGTGCTGCCACGTCGAAGGCCTCTCGCCTCGAAATACGTGTCGTCATGGTGCGCTCTGCGCGCCGCGACGACGGATGCCGATGGGACGGTCCGTAACGCCGACCCGAACCCTAACGTTGAAGTTTAGGGTTACCAGAGTGTCTGTCCGCTGGACTCTTCCGAACAGGACACTAAGTCGGCGAGCGGCGCACGTTCAATGAACACGCCGAACCTCCCGTTTTTCTTTTCACCCTATGTGATCAGCCGTTGCGCGCACCACCCAGGGGGCCGGGCCGGGGCAGGTGTGCGTCAACTCCCGGCCACCGCGGGCGCGGTGGGGGCGCTGACGTCGAAGTCGCGGGCCTTCGGCGCGGCCTTCATGAGGGCGGTCAGGGCTCGGGCCTTGAGCTCGCCCTCTTCGGGGCTGCCCCACACGACGGTCCGTCCCCCCGTCAACTCCAGGGTGATGTAGTCGTATGAACGGACTGCGACTTTACGGATGTCCGCGGCGACCACCTTCGGCAGGTCGCCCTTGACGCGCACCGCCGCGGAGATCAGCCGGTCCCGCCCGAACCTGTTCAGGCTGGGCGCGGCGGCGATGTCCATGGTGAGCCTCGGCACGCCCTTCGGGGCCACGGTCACGGTCGCGAACCGGACGCCCTCCGCGTCGACTTCGACGAACTTCGCGCCCTGTTCGAGCAGGAGCACCGGCCGTCGCTCGGTGACGTCCAGCGCGACGCCGTCCGGCCACGAGCGGGACACCTCCACCGAGTCGATCCGCGGCAGCCGCCGCTTCAGCCGGGCCTCGACGGCGTCCGTGTCGACGGAGACCAGGGGCGAGCCCAGCGGCACCCGCGCGGCCTCGCTGACCTGCTCGGGGGTGAGCACGTCCACGCCGGAGACCTCCACCCGCTCCGCGCGCAGCCAGGACGAGCCGTACAACGCCCAGACGATCCCCCCGCCGAGGGCGAGGGCGGCGACGAGCAGCAGGACCGTCCGGGGGCTCAGCCGTCCGCGCAGGCGTCCGATGCCGGCGAAGCGGCGCCGGGGCGGCGGACCGGACGAGCCCGCTGACGGTTTGCTCACACCGCGGTCGGCGGTGGTGGGTCCGGCCACGCTCCGGGTCTCCTTCCGACCCGGGCCCGGGTCGCCCCCGGGCCCGATCCACGAGCGAGCTAGCGGCGGGCCGCGATCGCCTCGTACACCATGCCGACGAGGAGTTCGTCGGCGTCCCTGCGGCCGAACTCGGCGGCTGCACGGGACATCTCGTACAGCCGGTGCGGGTCGGCCAGCACCGGCAGGACGTTGCCCTGGACCCACTCGGGGGTCAGCTCGGCGTCGTCGACCAGCACTCCGCCGCCCGCCTTGACCACCGGCTGGGCGTTCAGTCGCTGCTCGCCGTTGCCGATCGGCAGCGGGACGTACGCGGCGGGGAGCCCGACGGCGGAGAGTTCGGCGACGGTCATCGCGCCCGCGCGGCAGAGCATCATGTCGGCAGCGGCGTACGCGAGGTCCATCCGGTCCACGTACGGTACCGGGATGTACGGCGGCATTCCGGGCATGTTGTCGGCGCGCGGCAGTTCGTTCTTCGGGCCGACGGCGTGCAGGATCTGGATCCCGGAGCGCTGGAGCACCGGTGCGACCTGCTGGACGACCTCGTTGAGGCGGCGGGCGCCCTGGGAGCCGCCGGAGACCAGCAGCGTGGGCAGGTTGGGGTCGAGGCCGAAGGCGGCGCGCGCCTCGGGCCGCACCCGGGCGCGGTCCAGCGTGGCGATGGAGTGCCGCAGCGGGATGCCGATGTAGCGGGAGCCGCGCAGCTTGCTGTCCGGGGTGGCGACGGCGACCGCGGCGGCGTAGCGCGAGCCGATCTTGTTGGCGAGGCCGGGGCGGGCGTTGGCCTCGTGGATGACGATCGGCACCCCGCGGCGCTTGGCGGCGAGGTAGCCGGGCAGGGCGACGTATCCGCCGAAGCCGACGACGCAGTCGGCCTTGGTGCGCTCCAGGACCTGCTCGGCGGCCTTGATGGTGCCGCGCAGCCGGCCCGGGACGGTGATCAGCTCCGGGGTGGGCTTCCGGGGCAGCGGCACGGCCGGGATCAGGGCCAGCTCGTAACCGCGCTCGGGCACCAGTCTGGTCTCCAGGCCGCGTTCCGTGCCCAGGGCCGTGATGCCCACGGTCGGGTCCTGCCTGCGCAGGGCGTCAGCGAGCGCGAGCGCGGGCTCGATGTGGCCGGCGGTCCCCCCGCCGGCGAGTACGACATGCACCGAATTTCACCGCTCTCCGGACGGACGCTTGGTGACGCGCCGTCTCATCGTCTTCCATCTCACGCCTGGCGTACGCACCGCCAGGGCGGCCTTCGCGGCGGGCTCGTCGCGCGCGAAGGCGATCAGCAACCCGATCGCGAACATGGTCGGCAGCAGGGCGGACCCTCCGTAGGAGAACAGCGGGAGCGGGACCCCGGCGATCGGCAGCAGACCGAGCACCGCACCGATGTTGACCACGGCCTGGGCCGTGATCCAGGTGGTCACACCTCCCGCGGCGTACCTCACGAAGGGGTCCTCCGTGCGTCCGGCCACGCGGATACCCGCATAGCCTAGAGCCGCGAAGAGGGCGAGCACCGACAGCGTCCCCGCCAGGCCCAGTTCCTCGCCGGCGATGGCGAAGATGAAGTCGGTGTGCGGTTCCGGGAGTTGTCCCCATTTTTCCACACTCGCACCGAGACCGGAACCGAACCATCCGCCGGAGGCGAGTGCGTAGATCCCGTGCACCGCCTGCCAGCACTCCCCCTTGGGCCCCAGGTCGATCGCGCCGATGCACTCCAGCCGGGACATCCGGTTCTCGCTGGTCTTGATCAGGAAGAAGCCGACGAGGAGCGCGGCGCCGAGGACGCCCGCGAAGAGTCGGGTGGGCGCCCCGGCGAGCCAGAGCAGGCCGAAGAGGACCGCGGAGACGATGATCGCGGTGCCCATGTCACCGCCGAGCATGATCAGCCCGAGCAGCAGGAACGCGACCGGCACCAGCGGCACCAGCAGGTGCTTCCACTGCGACAGCAGCCGCTTGTCCTGCTTGCGCGCCAGCAGGTCGGCGCCCCACAGGATCAGCGCCAACTTGGCGAACTCGCTGGGCTGGAGTTGGAACGAGCCGCCGAGCGACAGCCAGTTCTGGTTGCCGCCGACCGAAACCCCTATCCCCGGGATCTGCACCAGCACCATCAGGAACACGGTGACCATCAGCAGCGGGTACGCCAGGGCCCGGTGCAGCTTGATCGGCATCCGGGAGGCGAGCAGCAGCAGTCCGGTGCCGATGAGCGCGGCGAGGAACTGCTTGCGGAAGAAGTACGAGCCCGGGAGCGACAGCTCCAGCGCCTTGATCATCGACGCGGAGTACACCATCACCAGCCCGAGGACGGTGATCAGCAGGCTGCTCCCGAGGATCAGGTAGTACGCGGTGAGCGGCCGGTCCCACGCCCGGCGCGCCCGCTCGTACAGCCGTCGGGGGCCCCGCCAGCGCGGGGGCCGGGGCGTCCCGGTCGACCGGCCGGTCCGCCCGGGCCCGCCGGTGCCGCCGGCCCGGGGGCCGCGGACGGCCCCGCTCGTACGGCTCCGCAGGGCCGTGCCCGCGGCCCGGCCCGCGGGCGCTCCCGCGGCGGCGGGCACGGGCCCGCGGTACCACCGCGTCAGGTCCGGCATTCGCATCGGCGCAGTCCCCTCCAGTCGGGCCCGGCGCGCCGCCCCAGCGCCCCGGAGGTGGTCCGGGGCGCACGGCACGGCGCGGAGGTCGGGCCGGTCAGGCGCGCTCGGCGGCGAGGGTACGGACCGCAGCCGCGAACGCCTCGCCCCGCTTGTTGTAATTGGCGAACATGTCCATCGAGGCGCAGGCCGGGGCCAACAGGACGGTGTCTCCCGGCTCCGCGAGGCGCGCCGCTTCGCGGACCGCCGCCATCATCGCCCCAGTGTCCGTCCGGTCGAGGTCCACGACCGGCACATCGGGTGCGTGTCGCGCCAGGGCCGCCGCGATCAGGGCGCGGTCGGCGCCCATGAGGACGACCGCGCGCAACCGGTCCGCGGCGCGCGCCGCCAACTCGTCGAAGGCCGCGCCCTTGGCGAGGCCGCCGGCGATCCACACGATCGGGTCATACGCCGCCAGCGACGCCTCGGCCGCATGGGTGTTGGTGGCCTTGGAGTCGTCGACGTAGGCGACCTCGGCCACGTCCGCGACCTTCTCGATGCGGTGCGGATCGGGTCGGAAGGCGCGCAGCCCGTCCCGTACCGCGGACGCCGGTACGCCGTAGGCGCGGGCCAGCGCCGCCGCGGCCAGCGCGTTGGCGACGTTGTGCGGGGCGGGCGGGGAGACGTCGGAGACCTCGGCGAGCTCCTGCGCCTGCTGATGGCGGTCCTCGACGAAGGCCCGGTCGACGAGGATGCCGTCGACCACGCCGAGCTGCGAGGGCCCGGGGGTGCCGAGGGTGAAGCCGATGGCGCGGCAGCCCTCCACCACGTCCGCCCCGCGCACCAGGTCCTCGGTCGCCGGGTCGGCGACGTTGTAGACGCAGGCGATCTCGTTGCCCTCGTAGATGCGGCCCTTGTCCGTGGCGTACGCCGCCATGGAGCCGTGCCAGTCGAGGTGGTCGGGGGCGAGGTTGAGCACGGCGGCCGAGTGGGCGCGCAGCGAGGGCGCCCAGTGGAGCTGGTAGCTGGAGAGCTCCACGGCGAGGACGTCGTACTCCTCGTCCCCGAGCACGGCGTCGAGGAGCGAGACGCCGATGTTGCCGACGGCGGCCGTCCGCAGGCCCGCGGCTTCGAGGATGGCGGCGAGCATGCGCACCGTGGTGGTCTTGCCGTTGGTGCCGGTGACCGCGAGCCAGGGGGCCGGGGCCCGTCCCGAACCGGTCTCCCTCAGCCGCCACGCCAGTTCGACGTCGCCCCAGACCTCCACGCCCGCCTTCTCGGCCGCGGCGAACAGCGGCTTGTCGGGCCGCCAGCCGGGGGCCGTGACGATCAGCTCGGTGCCGTCGGGCAGGGTGTCCCCGTCGCCGAGGCGGACGGAGATCCCTCCCGCCCGTCGCCCACCACCACCCTCGCCGGAGGCGCTGCGCGCCGCAGCCCAGTCCGCCAGCTCCGCGGCCTGGGCCCGGGCGCGCTCGTCGTCGCCGTCGTTGACGACCGTGACGTGCGCGCCGAGGCCGTGCAGGACCTTCGCCGCGGGGATCCCGGAGACCCCCAGGCCGGCGACGGTGACCCGCTTGCCCGACAGCTCCTCGCGCGTGCTCACTTGTCCGCCGCCCAGCCCGCGTAGAAGAGTCCGAGTCCGACGATCACGCACATGCCCTGGATGATCCAGAACCGGACCACCACAAGGACTTCCGACCACCCCTTTAGTTCGAAGTGGTGTTGCAGTGGCGCCATGCGGAAGACCCGCTTGCCGGTCATCTTGAACGAGCCGACCTGGATGACCACCGACATGGTGATCAGGACGAAGAGGCCGCCGAGGATGGCGAGCAGCAGTTCGGTGCGGGAGCAGATCGCCAGGCCGGCCAGGGCGCCGCCCAGGGCCAGCGAGCCGGTGTCACCCATGAAGATCTTGGCGGGTGAGGTGTTCCACCACAGGAAGCCGAAGCAGGAGCCCATCAGTGCGGAGGCCACCACGGCGAGGTCGAGCGGATCTCGCACCTCGAAACAGGCTTCGGGGTTGGTCAGCGACAGCGCGTTGGCGCAGGACTCCTGGAACTGCCAGAGCCCGATGAAGGTGTACGCGCCGAAGACCATCACGGACGCGCCGGTGGCCAGGCCGTCCAGGCCGTCGGTGAGGTTCACGCCGTTCGACATCGCCAGGATCATGAACAGCGCCCAGACGACGAACAGCACCGGTCCGATCGCCCAGCCGAAGTCCGTGATGAACGACAGCTTGGTGGAGGCCGGGGTGTTGCCGCGCTGGTCGGCGAATTGCAGCGAGAGCACCGCGAAGGCGATGCCGACGATCAGCTGTCCCGCCATCTTCGCCTTGGCCCGCAGGCCCAGCGAACGCTGCTTGACGATCTTGATGTAGTCGTCCAGGAAGCCCACCAGGCCCATGCCGGCCATCAGGAAGAGGACGAGCAGACCGGAGAAGGTGACCGGCTCTCCGGTGATCACCTTGGCGAGCGCGTAGGCGATCAGGGTCGCCAGGATGAAGGAGATGCCGCCCATGGTGGGCGTGCCCTTCTTGCTGCCGTGGGTGCGCGGGCCGTCGTCCCGGATGAACTGCCCGTACCCCTTGCGCGCCAGCAGCTTGATCAGCAGTGGCGTGCCGATGAGCGTGAGGAAGAGCCCGATGGCCCCCGCGAAGAGGATCTGCCTCATCGAGCGGCACCCTGCCCATCCGAAGGAGCTGCCCCGTCATCGACCAGCGTCTGGGCAAGCCGCTCAAGCCCGACCGACCTGGATGCCTTCACCAGCACGACGTCTCCCGGGCGCAACTCTCTGCGCAACAGGTCGACCGCCGCCTCAGCGTCGGACACGTGCACCGACTCCTCACCCCACGAACCCTCGTTATATGCGCCCAGTTGCAGCCAGGACGCTTCCCTGCCCCCGACTGCGACGAGCTTGCTGACGTTGAGTCGGACGGCGAGCCGTCCCACCGCGTCGTGCTCGGCGAGTGCCTCGTCCCCGAGCTCGGCCATCAGGCCGAGCACCGCCCACGTGCGTCCCCCCCGGCTCGTTGCGTCCTTGCCCATGGCGGCAAGCGCGCGCAGCGCCGCCCTCATGGATTCGGGGTTCGCGTTGTAGGCGTCGTTGACGATCGTCACGCCGTCCGGACGCTCGGTGACCTCCATGCGCCAGCGGGAGAGGTTACCTGCCTCGGAGAGCGCGCTGGCGATCTCGTCGACGGGCAGGCCCAACTCGTGGGCGACGGCGGTCGCGGCGAGCGCGTTCGACACGTGGTGCTCACCGTACAGCCGCATCGTCACATCGCTGCACCCGGTGGGGGTGTGAAGCGTGAACGCGGGCTGCCCCTGCGGGGTGAGACGCACGTTCTCGGCACGGATGTCGGCGTTGTCCGACTCTCCGAAGGTCACCACGCGGGCCTTCGTGCGGTCGGCCATGGCCCGTACGAGGGGGTCGTCCGCGTTGAGCACGGCCACGCCGTCCGCGGGCAGCGCCTCCACGATCTCGCCCTTGGCCTCGGCGATCCTCTCCCGGCCGCCGAACTCGCCGATGTGGGCGGTGCCGACGTTCAGGACGAGGGAGATCCGCGGCGGTACGAGCCCGGTGAGGTAGCGGATGTCGCCGACGTAGCGGGCACCCATCTCCAACACCAGGTGCTCGGTGGCGGAGTCGGCGCGCAGCGCGGTCAGCGGCAGCCCGATCTCGTTGTTGAGGTTGCCCTCCGGGTAGACCGTCGGGCCCTTGCGCGCCAGGAGTTGGGCGATGAGGTCCTTGGTGCCGGTCTTGCCCACCGAGCCGGTGAGCGCGACGGTGGTGGCGCCCAGGCGCTCCACGACGTGGCGCGCGAGGGCGCCCAGCGCCGCGGTGACGTCGGGCACCACGATCGCGGGCACGCCGACGGGACGGGTGGCGAGGACGCCGACGGCGCCGTCGGCCACGGCCCGTGCGGCGTAGTCGTGGCCGTCGACCTTCGCTCCGGCGAAGGCGACGAAGAGGGCGCCGGGGGCGACGGCCCGGGAGTCGGTGACGACGGGGCCGGTGACCTCGGCGGTCGGATCCGGTATGTCGTACGACTGCCCGCCGACGATTTCGGCGACCTCGGCGAGGGAGAGGGTGATCACAGGGTCATCCCCGGGGCTTCTCGTGCGATGGGTGCGGTGGGACGGGGGCGGCTGCCGCCGTGCTGGTGGCGCGGGAGGCGCGGATGGCTTCGCGCAGGACCTGGCGGTCGTCGAAGGAGCGGACGACTCCGGCGACGTCCTGGCCCTGCTCGTGGCCCTTGCCGGCGATCAGGACGGTGTCGCCGGGCTCGGCGCGGGCCACCGCGGCGGCAATGGCCGCGGCCCGGTCCGCCTCGACGAGCACGTGTCCGCGCTCGTGGGCGGGCACCTGGGCGGCGCCGGCGAGCATGGTGGCGAGGATCGCGAGGGGGTCCTCGGAGCGGGGGTTGTCGGAGGTCAGCACGGCGGTGTCGGCGAGCCGGGCGGCTGCCGCGCCCATCGGGCCGCGCTTGGTGGTGTCGCGGTCGCCGCCGCAGCCGAGCACGACGTGCAGCCGGCCCTCGGTGACCTTGCGCAGCGAGCGCAGCACGGACTCGACGGCGTCGGTCTTGTGCGCGTAGTCGACGACGGCGAGGTAGGGCTGGCCCTCGTCCACGCGCTCCAGCCGGCCGGGGACGCCCGGTACGGAGGCGACGCCGTCGGCGGCCGTCTGCGGGTCGATCCCGGCGACGGCGAGGGTCACCACGGCGGCGAGGGTGTTCGCGACGTTGAAGGCGCCCGGGAGCGGGGCCTCGGCCCGTACGCGCTGCCCGCCGGGCCCGACGACGGTGAAGGTCGAGCGGACGGCGCCCAGTTCGACGTCCTCGGCGCGCCAGTCGGCGTCCGGGTCGCCCTCGGCGGAGAAGGTGGTGACCGGTACGGACGCCTCCTTGGCGAGCCGGCGGCCCCACTCGTCGTCCAGGTTGACCACCCCGCTGCGGCTGCGGGCGGGGGTGAACAGCCGCGCCTTCGCCCGGAAGTAGTCCTCCATGTCGGAGTGGAACTCCATGTGCTCCGGGCTGAGGTTGTTGAACACGGCGACGTCGAAGACGCAGCCGTCGACCCGGCCGAGCACCAGGGCGTGGCTGGAGACCTCCATGGCGACCGCCTCGACGCCCCGTTCGCGCATCACGGCGAACAGCGCCTGGAGGTCGGTGGCCTCCGGGGTCGTGCGCTCCGACTTGACGCTCTCGCCGCCGATCCGGGTCTCCACGGTGCCGATCAGACCGGCGGCGCGGCCGGCGGCCCGCAGGCCGCCCTCGACGAGGTAGACGGAGGTCGTCTTGCCCGAGGTGCCGGTGATGCCGAGTTGGAGCAGGGACTCGCCAGGGTGTCCGTAGATCGCGGCGGCGAGTTCGCCCATGTGACCGCGGGGGTCTTCGGCGACCAGGACGGGCAGTCCGGTGGCGGCGGCCCGCTCGGCGCCCGTGGGGTCGGTGAGGACGGCCACCGCGCCGAGGTCGGCGGCCTGGGCGGCGAAGTCGGCGCCGTGCAGCCGCGCGCCCGGCAGGGCCGCGTACAGGTCGCCGGGGCGCACCGCGCGGGAGTCGTGGGTGATGCCGGTGACCTGGACCTGATCCGGCGCCGCTCCCCCCTCGGGGGTCGGCAGCCCCGCTCGGACCGCCAGGTCCCCGAGCGGTGTCGGGTGGAGGTGGTGAGGTCGGGGGGCTCCCGGCTGCCGCGCCGTCTCGGCCGCGCCTTCCGGGGAGGTCGTTCCGTACTGATCAGGGTGGGGCACGGCGGTGAGCGTACCGGGCGTGGTGCGGGCGGAGCCAAAAGAGGTCCGCCCGGGTCCGTGGTTCCCGGAATCGGGGGTGATCGTCGTCACTGGTGGTTCCTTGGATCAGGGGATGTGCGTCGGGCGGCCGGGGCGGTTCCGGGGCCGTGCCCGGGTGGGTCCTGGCCGCGGCCGGGCCGGCGGCGGGCGGCTTCCGAAGGGGGCGGGTGCCCCGGTGGACACCGCTCAACCGCCCGGTTTGAAGGTGACGGGCAGTCCGGCGGGCTCCGCGCCCGTCGGCGGGACCTGGAGGGTCTTCAGAGCGAAGGCCATCACCTTCTGGTAGATCGGGCCGCAGATCTGGCCGCCGAAGTAGCTGCCCTTGGTCGGGTTCTGGATGGCGCAGTAGACGGTGACCCGGGGTTTGTCGGCGGGGGCGAATCCGGCGAAGGAGGCGGTGTAGCCGCGGTAGCGGCCCAGTTCGGGGTCGACGCGGTTGGCCGTGCCCGTCTTGCCGGCCACCCGGTAGCCGTCGATGCGGGCCTTGGTGCCGGTGCCCTCCTCGTCGCCGACGACGGACTCCAGCATGGCCGCCAGGGTGGTCGCGGTCTTCTCGCTGACGACCCGGGTCTTCTGGGGTGCGGGCGCCGCGGCGAACCGCCCGTCCGGGCCCTTGGAGCCGCGCACGAGGGTGGGTTCGATCCGTACGCCGCCGTTGGCGATGGTCGAGTAGACGGACGCCGCCTGCATGGCGTTGATGGACATGCCCTGGCCGAAGGGGATCGTGTACTGCTGCGAGGTCGACCACTTCGACGGCGGGGCGAGGATGCCGGGGGTCTCGCCCGGGTAGTCCAGCCCGGTGGGGCTGCCGAGGCCGAACTTCTTCAGGTACGAGTGGAGCACCTGGTTGGCCTGGGCCTGGGTCTTGCCGAGCTGGCCGGTCGCCAGGATGGTGCCGATGTTGCTCGACTTGGCCAGCACGCCGTTGAGGGTGAGGTACCAGGTCGGGTGGTCGACGTCGTCTTTGAAGAGGCGGTCGCCGCGGTGCAGCCGGTTGGGGACCACCACGTGGGTGTCGGGGGTCGCCGCGCCCTCCTCCAGGACGGCGGCCATGGACACCACCTTGGCGGTGGAGCCGGGCTCGTACGCGTCCTGGAGGGCCGCGTTGCCCAGCTCTGCGGCGTTCGCCCGGTTGAGGTCGTTGGGGTCGAAGCCGGGCGAGTTCGCCATGGCGAGGACCTCGCCGGTGCGGGTGTCCTGCACGATCACGTATCCGCGGTCGGCCTTGGACTTCTCCACCTGCTCGGAGATCGCCTGCTGGGCCGCCCACTGGATGTCCCGGTCGATGGTGAGTTCGATGTCGGAGCCGGGGACGGCCGGGGTCTCGCGGGTGCCGCCGGCGGTGGGCACCCGGCGCCCGCCGGACTGGGCGTAGGTGACCTCGCCGTCCTCGCCGGCGAGGTCCTTGTCGAGCATGGACTCGACGCCCCCGCCGCCGCGGCCCTCGGCGTTCACGTAGCCCAGTATCCCGGCGGCGAGCTCGCCGTTGGGGTACACCCGCTTGCTGCTGGGCTCCTGGAAGACGCCGCCGAGCACGTTGGCGCCGGGGCCGCCGTCGGCCTTGTCCTCGCGGGCCTTCTCGGCGAAGACGCCCTTGAGGTCCTTGATCTGGTTCCACACCTGGGGGGTCTGGCGGCGGGCCAGGACGGTATAGCGGGACTTGGGCTGCTTGAGCTTCTTGACCACGTCCTCGGCGGGCACGTTCAAGATGGGCGCGAGCAGCGCCGCGGCCTGCTCGGGCGCGTCGGGGGCCTTGCTCTCCTCGGGGGTGAACAGCTTCGGGTCGGCGGTGATGTCGTACGCGTCGACGCTGGTCGCCAGCGCGATGCCGGAGCGGTCGGTGATCTCCCCGCGCTCGGCGGCGAGCTTGACGCTCAGATAGCGGCTCTTGTCGGCCTTGGCCGCGTACGCCTCGGCGTCCACCGCCTGGACCTGGAGGAGGCGGACCACGAAGGCGAGCATCACGAGGGTGAGTCCGAAGCCGACGAGGCGCAGTCGGGGGCGCGGGCTGCCGAGCCGCAGGGGGCCGGTGCCGCGGGGGCCGCGGGGCCCGCCGGGGCCGCCGGAGGGGCGGCGGGCGGGGCGGGCGGACGGCCGTGGGGACGGTCCCGGGACCCGGCCGCGCGATGGGGCTCCCCGGTCCCGGGGAGCGGGGCGCCGGCGTGGTTCCTGAGGGGGCACTGCGTCACCTGCCGGGGGGCGTCTGGGGCGGTTGCGCGGGCGTGTGGGACCGGAGGTTCGGTGGCGTGTTCTGCGTGCTCTGCGTGTCCTGCGCGCTCTGGGTGCTCTGCGCGTTCGGCGCGCTCTGGGTGCCGAGCCGCTGCGGGCTGGTCTGCGGCTCGGGCAGCGCGCCCTGGTCCGGGCCCTGGCCCTGAGTCTGGCCCTGGCTTTGGGACTCGCGGCCGGTGGTCACGGGCGGCGTCGACGGCCCCAGAGTGGGCTGTCCGGTGGAGTCGGCCGGGGGCGGCGTGGTCGGCGGCTCCTGCTGCCCGGAGCCCGGCGGCGACGGATCGGCGTCGGCCTTGTCGGCCTTCTCGGGCTCGCCCTTGACGGTCCCGTCGGTGTCGATGAAGGCGGGGCCGCCGCCGGGGACCATGCCGAGCTCCCGGGCCCGCCGCTCCAGGGCGTCGGGCGCCGAGCGGTCGTCGACGTCCCGCTGCAGGGCCTGCTGCTCGTCGGTGAGCTCGGTGGTCTTGCGCTTCAGTTCGCTCAGCTCGAAGGAGCCCTCGTTGAGCGAGGAGTTCAGCATCAGCAGGGTGATGAGGCCGCCGCCGAGGAGGACCACGATCAGGAAGACGAAGGGGGTGCGGGCCGCGTTGCTGGGGCCCGCGGGCATCAGCCGGGCGAGTCTCGCAGCGCGTCCCTTCAGCTGTTTGCCCGCTGTGCTCACCGCGTCCTCCCGCTCGCTCCGACGTGCGCGTGTCCACTGCCCGTACGACTCACGGCGCGTCCTCACGGATGCGCTGTGCTCCCCTCAGACGCGCCGGGGCGGCGCGGCGGTTCTCGGTGACCTCTTCCTCGGTCGGCAGCTCGGCGCCCCGGGTCAGCAGCTTCAGCCGGGGCTGGAACTCCTCGGGGACGACGGGCAGCCCGGGCGGCGCCGTGTTGGCGGCGCCCGCCGCGAAGACCTGCTTCACCAGTCGGTCCTCCAGCGAGTGGTACGACAGCACGGCGATCCGACCGCCGACGTCGAGGGCGCCCACCGCCGCCGGAATCGCCCGCTCCAGGACGCGCAGCTCCCCGTTCACCTCGATGCGCAGGGCCTGGAAGGTGCGCTTGGCGGGGTTGCCGCCGGTGCGCTTGGCGGCCTGCGGCAGGGCGTCCCGGATCAGTTGGACGAGCCGGGCGCTGTGGCTGAAGGGCTCCCGGTCCCGCTCCCGCACGACTGCGGAAACGATCCGTTTGGCCTGCTTCTCCTCGCCGTACGCCCGCAGGATCCGCACCAGTTCGCCGGGCGGGTAGGTGTTCAGCACCTCGGCCGCCGAGATGCCGGTCGTCTGGTCCATCCGCATGTCCAGCGGGGCGTCCTGGGCGTAGGCGAAGCCCCGCTCCGCCTCGTCGAGCTGCATGGACGAGACGCCGAGGTCGAACAGGACGCCCTGGACGCGCGGGAGCGAGAGCCGGTCGAGCACCTCGGGCAGTTCGTCGTACACCGCGTGGACGAGCGTGGCGCGCTCCCCGAAGGGCGCGAGGCGCTCGGCCGACAGCCGCAGGGCCTCCTTGTCCCGGTCGAGCGCCACCAGCCGGGCCTCGGGGAACCGGGTGAGCAGGGCCTCGCTGTGCCCGCCGAGCCCGAGGGTGCAGTCGACGACGACGGCTCCGGGGCGCTCCAGGGCGGGGGCCAACAGGTCCAGGCACCGCTGGAGCATCACCGGGACGTGTCGGGTATTGCTCACTGGGCCCTCTCAGGTCCGGCGCGGGGCTGGAGCGACCGGCGAGCTGAGGAGGAAGGCCGAGCCGTGCGTTTGCCGCACACGCGGGGAGACGATCTGGAAATCTACGGAACGTACTGGATGCACTGGACGTACTGGCTGAACGACTGACCGTACTGGACGCGACCGGACGTGCCGGTCCGCCCGGTCCTGCCTCGGCGGAGCACGGGCCGCGCCAGTGGACTGCGCGTCACTTTAGTCCACGGTCCTGCCCGGTCAATCAACCGGTTCGACGGCGTGGCGGGCGGGGGAACGGTTCCGCCGATTCACTCGAACGGATGTCGACACATCGCCTCTGTGGGTTACCTCACAACAAGCCTCGTTGATGTTCTTTGTCCGCTCTCACAGCAGGCCGGAGGGGTCCCTTCCCGTTACCGTCGTCGACATGACGACTTCCGCGCACCTCCCCGCCGACAGCGCGCGCACCGACGGCACGGTCACCGATCGCCTGGTCTCGGCGAACCGGAGCTACGCGGCCGACTTCCAGGACCCCGGGATGGACGCCCGCCCCGTGCTGCGGGTGGCGGTCGTCGCCTGCATGGACGCCCGGCTGGACCTGCACGCCGCCCTCGGCCTGGAACTGGGCGACTGCCACACCATCCGCAACGCGGGCGGCGTCGTGACGGACGACGTGATCCGCTCCCTCACCATCAGCCAGCGGGCCCTCGGCACCCGCAGCGTCATCCTGATCCACCACACCGGCTGCGGCCTGGAGTCGCTGACGGAGGACTTCCGGCACGAGTTGGAGGACGAGGTGGGGCAGCGTCCGCCGTGGGCGGTGGAGGCGTTCCGCGACGTCGACCAGGACGTGCGGCAGTCGATGCAGCGGGTGCGCACCTCCCCGTTCCTGCTCCACACCGACGACGTGCGGGGCTTCGTCTTCGACGTGAAGGAAGGGCTGCTGCGGGAGATCGACCCGGCCGCCTGACACCCGCTGACACCCGCGCCGACGCGGGCACGCGCCCCTCAACCGCCGGACAAGTCCGGCCCGCCACCGGATAAGTCCGGCCAACCCGCCCAAACCCGCCATGGTTATCCACAGGCGAGTGACACGAAGCGGTAACGGCAACAAGAATGCGGGGAGAGGCACGCCCCTCGAACCGATGGGGGGCGGTGCCCGTGTTTCGGGGTGGGCCGGGTCGTCGCAGTCCCGGCCCGCAGAACGGGCCGAGGAGGGCCGTGTGACGACCTATGACGATCGAGCGAGCCTCACAGATCTGACCGCCACAGCGGATCGTGTCCGCAGGTCGGTGGAGGGTGTGATCGAGGGCAAGCCCGAGGTCGTACGGCTCACGCTGACGGTGCTGCTCGCCGAAGGTCACCTCTTGATCGAGGATGTACCGGGCGTGGGCAAGACGATGCTGGCGAAGGCGCTGGCGCGGTCCGTGGACTGTTCCGTCAGACGCATCCAGTTCACGCCGGACCTGCTGCCGTCCGACATCACCGGCGTGTCGGTCTTCGACCAGCACGAGCGGGACTTCGAGTTCAAACCGGGCGCCATCTTCGCCCAGATCGTCATCGGTGACGAGATCAACCGCGCCTCGCCCAAGACCCAGTCGGCGCTGCTGGAGTCGATGGAAGAGCGCCAGGTCACCGTCGACGGGAGCACGTACGAGCTGCCCAGCCCCTTCATGGTGGTGGCCACCCAGAATCCGGTGGAGATGGAGGGCACCTATCCGCTGCCCGAGGCCCAGCGGGACCGCTTCATGGCCCGGGTGTCCATCGGCTATCCCAGCGCGGAGGCCGAGTTGCGGATGCTCGACGTGCACGGCGGGCCCTCTCCGCTGGACGACATCCAGCCGGTGGCCCATGCGCACGACATCGTGAAGCTGATCGAGGCGGTCCGCGGCGTGCACGTCGCCGAGTCCGTGCAGCGGTACGCGGTCGAGCTGGTCGCCGCCACCCGCCACCATCCGGACCTGCGGCTGGGCGCCTCGCCCCGGGCCACGCTGCACCTGCTGCGCGCCGCGAAGGCCACGGCCGCGCTGAGCGGCCGGGACTACGCCCTGCCGGACGACGTCCAGGCGCTGGTGGTGCAGGTGCTGGCGCACCGGCTGCTGCCCACCGCGCAGGCCCAGTTGAACCGTCGTACGGCCGAGCAGGTCGTGCTGGAGATCCTGCAGCGCACCCCGGTGCCCACGGCCGGCGGCAGCCAGGCGGCGTACGTCCCGGGCCACCAGCCCCCGCAGTACTACGGGCGGCAGCACGACGCACGGCGGTTGTGATGTCCGCCGCGGACACCACCGTCGATGACGCCGCCCCCGCTTCGGCGCTCGCCGAGCGGGGGCAGGGCGGCCTGCGGGTGGCGCTGAGCGGGCTGACCACCCGGGGGCGCTCGTTCGTGGCCGCCGGAGTGGCGGCCACCGCGTGTGCGTACGTCCTCGGCCAGGACGACCTGTTGCGGGTGGGGCTGCTGCTCACCGCGCTGCCGCTGGTGTGCACCGCCGTCCTGTACGGCACCCGCCACCGGGTCGCGGGCAGCCGCCGGCTCGCGCCGGCGCGGGTGGCGGCCGGCGCGGAAGCCCGGGTCCACCTGCGGATGGACAACGTCTCCCGGCTGCCCACCGGTCTGCTGATGCTCCAGGACCACGTGCCGTACGTGCTGGGGCCCCGTCCCCGGTTCGTCCTGGACCGGGTGGAGGCCGCCGGGCGGCGCGAGGTGTCGTACCGGGTCCGCTCGGACCTGCGGGGGCGCTATCCGCTCGGCCCGCTCCAGCTCCGCCTCACCGACCCCTTCGGCATGTGCGAACTGACGCGCTCCTTCAGCGCGTTCGACGTGCTCACCGTGATCCCGCACACCGAAGAGCTGCCGCCGGTGCATCTGGCGGGCGAGTCCGCGGGGTACGGCGAGGGGCACCGGCGCGCCCTGGCCCTCGCCGGCGACGACGACATCATCCCCCGCGCCTACCGCTACGGCGACGATCTGCGGCGGGTGCACTGGCGCTCCACCGCGCGCTTCGGCGAGCTGATGGTGCGCCGCGAGGAGCAGCCCCAGCGGGCCCGGTGCACCGTGCTGTTGGACACCCGGTCGGTGGCCTACGAGGGCGTGGGCCCGGACGCGGCTTTCGAGTGGGCGGTGTCGGGCGCGGCTTCGGTCCTGCTGCACATGATGGCCCAGGGGTACACGGTCCGGCTGCTGACGGACACGGGGAGCGCGGTCCCCGCGGAGGGCGCCGACGGCTTCTCCGGTTCGTCCCAGGAGTCCGCCGACGCCACGGGGCTGCTGATGGACGCCCTCGCCGTGGTCGACCACTCCGACGGCGTGGACTTCTCCCCCTCGTACGACACGGCGCGGGGCGCGAGCGAGGGGCTGCTGGTCGCCTTCCTCGGCGATCTCGACGAGGAGCAGGTGGCACGGGTGGCCCGGATGCGGCAGCGCGGCTCGGGCGCCGTGGCCTTCGTACTGGACAGTGAGGCGTGGGTGACGGGCGGGACGGCGGTAGGGCCGGTGGAAGAGCGGCTGAGGGTGTTGCGCGAGGCCGGTTGGACGGCGCTCGCGGTGTCGCCCGGTGCGACGCTGCCCGCCCTGTGGCAGCAGGCCGGCCGGCAGCGCTCCGATTCCCTCGGGCTCGGCGCGAGCGGCGTTCCGGGGGGTCGGTCGTGAGCGGACGCACCCGGATCACGCTCTGCGCCTACGCCGCGACGCTCATGGCGGCGAGCGCGTTGCTACCCCTGCTGGACTCGGCGCAGTGGCTGGCGCTGGCCGCGGTGCTGCTCGCGGTCCAGTTCGGGGCGGGCGCCGTAGCCCGGCGGGTGTCGCTGGCCCGGCCGCTGACCCTGGTCTTCCAGGCCCTGGTCGGCCTGATGCTGCTCACCTTGTCCTTCGCCCGGCAGGAAGCGCTGCTGGGCGTGGTGCCGGGCCCCGCCGTGCTGGCCCGGTTCGGTGAGCTGCTCTCCCAGGGCGGCCAGGACATCGAGCGGTACGCGATCCCGGCGCCCTCCTCCCCCGGCATAGAGCTGATGGTGATCGGCGGGGTGCTCACCGTCGGCCTCATGGTGGACGCGCTCGCGGTGACCTACCGCAGCGCCGCCCCGGCCGGTCTGCCGCTCCTCGCGCTCTACTCGGTCGCCGCCGGCCTCGCGGGCGACGCGGCGAGCGTGCTGTGGTTCGTACTCGCCGCGATCGGCTATCTGCTGCTCCTGCTGGCGGAGGGGCGTGACCGGCTCTCCCAGTGGGGCCGGGTCTTCGGCGGTTCGTCGGCGGGGGCGGCGCGCGGGGCGCGGGCCTTCGAGTCGTCGAGGGCGCCGCTGGCCCCGGTGCGCACCGGCCGGCGGATCGGCGTGCTGGCGCTGGGAGTCGCCCTCGCGGTCCCGGCGGCGCTGCCGGCGCTCGACGGCGGCCTGCTGTCGGACTCGCGCTCCGGGGGCGGCTCCGGCTCGGGCGGCAGCACGATCAACGCGGTCAATCCGCTGGTCTCGCTCCAGGACAGCCTGAACCAGCCCGAGGACGTCGAGGTGCTGCGCTACCGGACGAACTCCCCGGACAAGGACGGCATGTACCTGCGGTTCGTGGCGCTCGACCAGTTCGACGGCACGACGTGGAAGACCTCGGAGCGCGGCGTCAAGGACGTTCCGGACCGGCTGCCCCAGCCGACGGGCCTGAGTTCGTCGATCGCGACGCAGGAGGTCCAGACGAACATCACGGCCTCCGACGGCTACCGCCAGGACTGGCTGCCGATGCCCTACCCGGCGACCCGGGTGGACATCGACGGCCGCTGGCGCTTCGAGCCCGAGGGCCGCACCCTCGTCGGCGACCGCGGCCAGAACACCCGCGGCGTCGAGTACTCGGTGAACAGCCTCGTGGTGAAGCCGACGGCGCAGGACCTGGCGACGGCGCCGCGTCCTCCCGCGGACATCGTCGCGGAGTACACGAAGGTGCCATCGACCCTGCCTGACGTGGTCAAGGAGACCGCACGGAACATCACCGTCGGCTCCCGGAACGACTACGAGTCCGCGGTCCGCCTCCAGGACTGGTTCGCGGTGAACGGCGGCTTCACCTACGACACCGACGTCCGGTCCGGTACGGGCGTCTCGGCGATCAGCCGCTTCCTGGAGGACAAGCGGGGCTTCTGCGTCCACTTCTCCTTCTCGATGGCGGCGATGGCCCGCACCCTGGGCATACCGGCCCGGGTCGCGGTGGGCTTCACCCCGGGCACCGAGCGTGCCGACGAGACGATGTCGGTGAGCATCCGCAACGCCCACGCCTGGCCCGAGCTGTACTTCGAGGGCGTGGGGTGGACGCGCTTCGAGCCGACGCCCAGCATCGGCAGCGTGCCGGACTACGCCCTGCCGGAGTCGCCGTCCTCGGGCCCGTCGGACCCGGCCGAGCAGCAGCCGTCCGTGTCGCAGGAGCCCTCCGCGACGGCTTCCGCCCCGGACACCTGCCCGGCCGACCAGCGCCGGCGCGGGGAGTGCGAGAGTTCGGCCCCGGTCCAGGCGATCACGCCCACCGGGTCCGACGGCTCCTCGTGGCGCCTTCCGCTGATCGCGCTCGCCGCGCTGGCCGTGGTGGTGCTGCCGCTGCTGCCCCTGCTGTGGCGGATGCGGGTGACCGCGCGCCGGCTGGGCTCCCGGGGGCGCACGCCCGACGACGCGCGGGACCGGACGCTCCAGGCGTGGCAGGAGGTGTTGGACACGGCGTGGGACCACGGCATCGTGCCCGACGGCGCGCTCACGGCCCGCAAGTCGGCCGAGCGGATCGTGCGGCTGGGCCGTTTGGACGGCGAAGCGGCCGATGCGGTCCACCGGATAGCCGGCGCGGTGGAGCAGGTCCTGTACGCGCCGCAGCCGCAGTCGGCCGGCGGCCTGGTGGACGACGTCGGCCGGGTGCGCGCCGGATTGTCCGCGGCAGCGGGCCGGTGGGAGCGACTGCGGGCCCGACTGTTCCCGCGTTCCGCCGTTCGGGTGATCTGGGCCGCTTCGGCACGTTGGGGAGCGCTCGCGGAGCGCTGTCGCACCGCGGTGCGCTCGCGCGTGCCGCGCAGGCTGCCCGCCCTGCGTCGACCTTTCCGTCAGCGCGGCTGAGCGGGTGCGCCCGGGCCCACGGGTCCGGGCGTGCCTGCTTCGGCAGCGGGCGTACCGACCGCAGCCACTCGGGCACATGTCGTCATGTGGGCGTCCGTGTGGGACACGTGGTGGGGGCCGCCGGGCTGAAGACAGGCCGTAACGCCGCAAGGCCCGGTGTCCGCCGCGGAGGGCGGGCACCGGGCCTTGCGGCACTCGCTGCTTAAGAAATCTGCTGCCCGGAGAGACCTCGGGAGGTCGACGTGCCGGGGCGTCGGAGCCGGGCACGGCTACGGGCGCATCGCCCACCGGCCGTGGGTGACTCAGTGTCCTTGCTCGTCACGGCGGCGCTGCCACCGTTCCTCGATGCGGTTCATCATCGACTTGCGCTGACGTGATTGCCGGGGCTGACGACGGGCGCCTCCCGCCGCGTCCCCCATGGTCCGCTGCTCACCCGGCTTGGGCGCCTTGCGCCACCCGGTGACCGCCAGAACGGCGCAGCCCAGCATGACGAGGAAGCCCACCACGCTGATCCACCAGTTCTGCCCGCCCCCTGCGGCCACTCCGGCCACCAGGAGCGCGATACCCACCAGGAAGCCTGCAACCGCTTGGTAAACCCGTCGTCGGGTGTACGTACGCAGCCCGCTTCCCTCAAGCGCTGTCGCGAATTTGGGATCTTCGGCGTACAGCGCTCGCTCCATCTGCTCGAGCATTCGCTGCTCGTGCTCCGAGAGCGGCACGGAGTCCTCCTAGTCGTCGGCCGCGGGGGCGACCGGATGCGGCCCTTTCAGGATAGGCAGGGAATCGCCCCCGTGAAACCCGCCCTCTATGTCGTTACGTCAAATCGCTGGTCGGGCCGCCACGGCGGCTCGGCTGCTGAGGCGTAGATTCCCCAACCTCCGTTCCGTCATGCCGGGCGGTGTCCCTCGATCATACGGGGCGAACGACACGTTCGGGTGGTATGTGTCGTAGTCCATCTGCTGCTGCGCCGCTGATCAGCGATGCTTCTGGGCCAGCACGTGCAGCTGGGTGGCGACGGAGTGGAAGGCCGGCAGTTCGGCCGCAACGGCCTCCAGCTTCAGCAGGCCGTCCAGCGCACCGGGCTCGGTGTCCACCAGGACGCCCGGTACGAGGTCGGTGAAGACCCGTACGCCGTGCACCGCGCCGACCTCGGCGCCGGCCCCCGCCACGAGGGCGGTGAGCTGGTCGGCGGTGAAGCGGCGGGGCACCGGGTCGCCTTCGCCCCAGCGTCCCGCGGGGTCGCCCAGGGCGTGCCGCGCCTCGGCGAAGTGCCCGGCCAGGGCGCGGGCGAGGACCGCGCCACCCAGGCCGGCGGCGAGCAGGCTGAGGGAGCCTGCGGGCCGCAGCGCGTCGACCGCGTTCCGTACGCCCTCGGCGGGGTCGTCCACGTACTCCAGCACTCCGTGGCACAGGACCAGGTCGTGGCCCTCGCGCTCGACGACGTCGAAGAGGCCGTGCACATCGCCCTGCACGGCCTTCACCTGGTCGGCCACGCCGGCTTCGGCGGCCCGGCGCTCCAGCGCGAACAGCGCATTGGGGCTGGGGTCGACGACGGTGACGCGGTGCCCGAGCTGGGCGAGGGGCACGGCGAAGGAGCCGCTGCCGCCACCGGTGTCGAGCACGTCCAGGGCGTCCGCCCCGGTGTCCTTGACCCGCTGGTCGATGGCGTCCTTCAGGACCTCCCAGACCACGGAGGTACGCAGAGCGGCGCGGGGCGGGCGCGAAGTGGTCTCCCCACGGGGGGCCTGGTCCGGCACGGCAGTTGACTCCTCGGGCGGTACCGCCCCGACCGCGCGGACGCGGACCGGGCGGGCGGTTGGTGTGCGTACGACCACGGTCGGTGGACCTCGGTCGGCGTCGGCCGCGGACGCGGGATCTCGGGATCTCGTCGGGGGCGACGACACCGCCCACCCTATTGCCTCCGCCCGGATTGCCTCCGTTCGACGGGTCCGCGCCCGCTGCCGCCCACGGCGCAGCGCCCCGGCACGCCGCGGGCTCACCCCGCCTTCTCGTCGATCACCCGCCTCACCTCTCCCGCCTCCCCCGCCGGCGGCCCCTCCGCGGGCTGCGCCGGCTCCGTCCTCGGCTGCGGCAGGACGGGCTGGAGCACCAGCATCCGTTCCACCAGGCGGAGGAACATCCCGGCGTTCCTCAGCAGTTCGTCGGCGTCGCCGCTGCTGGCGGCGCCCCGGATGCCCGCTTCGGCGCGGGCCCGGCGGCTGGCGCCGGCGGCGAAGTGGGCGCTCCACTCGGACAGTTCGGGAGCGGTCTCGGGCAGCAGGTCCCAGGCGCTGCGTATGCCGGCGCGCCGACCGCGCCGGGGGGCGGCGCCCCGTCCACCGGCGGCGGGCTGCTGGGCGTCCGGATAGCCGCGGGCCGCGAGCACGGCCGCGGCGGTGCGCAGGGCGGCGAGGTGCGCCATCGCGTACCGCTCGTTCGGAGTCTCGAAGGCGGCGGCCTCGTCCAGCCCTGCGCGGGCCTGGGCGAGGAGGTCGAGGGCGGCGGGCGGTGCGGTGGCGCGCCGCAGGACGGGGTGCACATCGCTCGCGGGCCCGGTCAGTGAGGGGACAGGGCCGGTGGCACGGCGCCGGTGCGCGGCTGCCGCGTGGTGACTGGCCATGACGAACCTCCTGTCGTCGTGTGACGGCACGGTGGCCGTATGTGTCCATCGTGCAGGTCACCACTGACAATCGGCCCTGACCTGGGCTTTTGGTCAACATTCGGGTGAAGCGGGACGACCGCTCGCCGCCGGCCGGCGGCCCCCGGCAGCGGCTCGTGGCGGCTGGTCGGCGGCCTGTCAGCGGCTTCCCTCTCCGACGTCCTGCGGGGCCGTCCAGGCCATCGCCAGGGCGAAGCCGAGGTCGTCGAACCGGGCTCCGGGGAAGACGTTCCCGTACAGCTCGCGGAACTGCCCGCGCGACAGGTAGCGGTCGCTGAGCAGATGGGCCAGCCACGGCCGGCTGTGCCAGAAGCGCAGTTGGAACCAGGCGTCGCGCAGCCCCACGCGCCGCACTTCGCCGGGGAAGCCCAACCGCGCGGCCCAGGTGTACGCCCAGCGCGGCGGCGTCGGCCGCCGGTCGCTCACGTTGTCGACCAGTGCGACGGTGCCGCCGGGGCGCACGAGCCCCTTCAGATGCTCCAGGCCGGCCCGGTAGTCCTCCAGGTGGTGCAGCATCGTGTGGCTGTAGACGAGGTCGAAGCCGTCGTCGTCCGTCAGGTCGAACAGGTCCTGCACCACGTAGCGCACGTGGGGCCGCGCCCGTTCGGCCCGGGCGATCTCGATCAGCGGGGCGCTCAGGTCCAGGCCGACGACCTCGTCGAAGTCGTCCGCCAGCACCTCGACCGCGTGCCCCGACCCGCAGCCGGCGTCCAGCGCGCGTCCGCCCTTCAGGCCGAGCCCCGTGAGCCATGCGGTGTTCCGCCCGGGGAGCAGGCTCACGAAGCGGTCGTAGTCGCGGGCGAAGCGGTCGAAGGACTGAGGGTCGGTTGCTTGGGTCATGTGTCTGCCTTACACGGCGCGGGGGCGATCACGCGAAGGAAGGTCCTTAGGGGGCTTCTGATGGATCTTGCTGGGCTCGCGCGCCCTGGCACCATGCCTCTCCGCGTTGTCGTCGGTCGCCGACACTCCGCGTCGACTCCCTCCTCCGCCTTGAGATCCACGGCACCAGAACCCGCTCCCTGTTCCAGCCTGATCCATCAGAAGCCCCCTAACCCCCGTTCCTTCACACCCCACTTGACGTGCGACTTTGCTGCACCGGATTGCTTCGGGATAGTTTTTGCACTGACCAGTCAGTTCAAAGACTTGTGATCGACGTGCCCAGGGGCACGCGATCGTCGCGCCGGGGAGGACTCGTGGACAGCCCGTCAGGGGCGGCCGTATTCGCCGAGGGCTTCGGGGTGAAGGGCCCGCGCGGCTGGGCCTTTCGATCGGTGGACGTCGACGCCGCACCGGGTTCGCTCATCGGCGTCGAGGGCCCGTCGGGCTCCGGCCGGACCTGCCTTCTGCTCGCGCTCACCGGCCGGATGCGCCCCGCGGCGGGCCGCGCCGAGGTCGGCGGGCTGGCGCTGCCGCGCAAGATGGCCGCCGTGCGCCGGATCAGCGCGCTCGCCCACGTACCGGGGGTGAGCGACCTCGACCCGGCCCTCACCGTCGACGAACACCTCAGGGAACGGGCTCTGCTGCAGAGCCGCTACGACGGCTCGCTGCGCGATCTGCTGCGCCCGCGCGCCGAGCGCACCGGGGCCCTGCGGCAGCGGATCGACGCCGCCCTGGAGGCGGCCGGTCTGGACCGCGGCGGTCTGGCCAAGGAGGGGCGCACCTCGGTGCGCGACCTGGAACGGCTCGAAGCGCTGCGGCTGTCGATCGCCCTCGCGCTGATCGGCCGCCCGCGGCTGCTCGCCGTCGACGACTCCGATCTGAAGCTCTCGGACGCCGACCGCGCCACCGCGTGGGACCTGCTGCGGTCCGTGGCCGACGCGGGCACCACCGTCCTGGCCGTGTGCGGCCGGGCCCAGGAGTGCACCAGCGTCATCCGTACGGACACGGAGACCGCGCGGGACACCGAGGCTGCACCGGACACCGACGCGAAGACCGCGCAGGGCGCCGAAGCCTCGCACAACGCCGGCACGAAGACCGCGCAGGACGCCGGGACCGACGGCGCGCCCAGCGCCGAAACCGATGGGGAGGGAACCACCGATGCGCTCGCCGAAGCTGGCCGCGCTTGAGCTGAAGCGGTTCGGCCGGGGCAAGCTGCCCCGCGCCGCGATCGTCGCGATCGTGCTGCTGCCGCTGCTTTACGGGGCGCTGTACCTGTGGTCCTTCTGGGATCCGTACGGACAGCTCGACCGCGTCCCGGTCGCCCTCGTCAACGACGACCGGGGCGCCACCGCCGACGGCGAGGAGCTGAAGGCGGGCGACGACATCGTCAAGGGCCTGCACGACAGCGAGGTGTTCGCCTGGCACGAGGTCAGCGCCGCCGAGGCCCGCAAGGGCGTCGAGGACGGCACGTACTACCTGTCACTGACGATGCCGAAGGACTTCAGCGCCCGCATCGCGTCGAGTTCGGGCGACTCCCCCGAGACGGGCGCCCTGAAGGTGGAGACCAACGACGCGAACAACTACATCGTCGGCCAGGTCTCGCGGACCGTCTTCTCCGAGGTCCGCACCGCCGCGTCGACGAAGGCGTCCCGCTCCTTCCTGGACAAGATCTTCATCTCGTTCTCCGACATCCACGACCGCACCGCGGAGGCGGCGAAGGGCGCGGACGACCTCAAGGGCGGCATCGGGGACGCGAAGAAGGGCTCCGCCGACCTGGCGGACGGCCTCAAGAGCGCCAAGGACAACAGCAGCAAGCTGTCCGGGGGCCTCGCCAAGCTCAACAAGGGCGCCAGCGACCTGGAGTCGGGCACCCGCAGCATCTCCGAGGGCACCCAGGCGCTCGCCGACAAGGTCAACGGCATCGCCGGTGACGTACGCCCGTACCTCAAGGACAACGGCAAGACCGTCGGCAGCACGGCCCGGCTGGTCGCCGACAGCTCCGGCGCCCTGCGCACCCAACTGGACACCCTGGTCAAGGCGGCCCCGGGCAGCGCCTCGCTGGCGCAGACGTCCGCCGGCGAACTGAAGCGGATCCACACCGAGCAGTGCACCGGGGCCGCCGCGGCCGACCCGGCCCTGTGCCCGGCGCTGGAGCGCGCCGCGACCACGGCGTCCGACGTCGCCAAGGTCGCCGCGGACGTCAACGCGCTCGTCACGGACAACCGGGGCGACCTGAAGAAGTTGGACGGCCACCTCGCCGACCTCCAGAAGAAGGCCGCGGACCTCGCCGAGCGCGCACCGAACCTGGACGAGGACCTGGAGTCCGCCGTCGCCAGGATCAACACCCTCAACTCGGGCGCGAAGAAGGCCGCCGCGGGCGCCGACGCCCTGCACACCGGCCTGGCGAACGCCGCGACCGGCTCCGTCGACCTCGACACCGGCGTGGGCAAGCTGCGAACGGGCGCGAGCGACCTCGACGGCGGCATCTTCAAGCTCGTCGACGGCTCGGCGCAGTTGGCCGGCGGGCTCAACGAGGGCGTCGCCAAGATCCCCGACTACGACGAGCAGGACCGCGACGCCCGTACGGAGGTGATGGCCGACCCCGTGAAGCTGGCGTCCTCCTCGCTCCACCAGGCCCCCAACTACGGCACCGGCTTCGCCCCGTACTTCATCCCGCTCTCCCTCTGGGTGGGCGCGATGGTCGCGTACATGATCATCCAACCGCTCAACCGGCGCGCGCTCGCCGCGGGCGCCTCCGCCTGGCGGATCGCGCTGGCGGGCTGGCTGCCGGTGGTCGCCATCGGCCTGGTGCAGGTCGCCGCACTGATGTCCGTCCTCCACTTCGGCCTGGGGCTCAGGACCGCCGACGGGGCCGCCACCGTTGCGTTCCTCGCCCTGGTGATCGGCTGCTTCGCCGCGATCATCCAGTGGTTGAACGCCCGCTTCGGCGCGGCCGGCCGGATCTTGGTCCTCGCGGTGCTGATGCTCCAGTTGACCTCGGCGGGCGGCACGTATCCGGTGCAGACCAGCCCCGGGTTCTTCAACGCGATCCATCCGTTCCTGCCGATGAGCTACGTCGTGGAGGCCCTGCGCCGGCTGATCACCGGCGGTGGCCTCGGGCCGGTGTGGCAGGCGACCGCGGTGCTGGTGGCGTTCACCGCCGCCGCCCTCGCCCTCACGGCGCTCTCGGCGCGGCAGAAGCAGGTCTGGACGCTCGATCGACTGCACCCGGAGCTGAGCCTGTGACGCCCCGGCCGGTGGGATGAGGGCCGAGGATGAGAGCCGGCGGGACGGGGTCCGCGCCCCCGAGGAGACCTGTGAGAATCGACGCCATGGACGCCATGGACAGCACCAGCACGAGACGACGGGCGACCCGGGCGAAGCTCTACGAGGCCGCGGTGACGCTCATCGCCGAGCAGGGCTTCTCCGCCACCACCGTGGACGAGATCGCCGAACGCGCCGGAGTGGCGAAGGGCACCGTCTACTACAACTTCCGCAGCAAGACCGAGCTGTTCGAGGAGTTGTTGCGGTACGGCGTCGGACTGCTGACCTCCTCGCTCCAGACCGCCGCCGACGAGACCGCCGACCGGGGCGGCACCAAGGTCGAGGCCCTGGACGCGATGATCCGGGCCGGACTCGTCTTCATCGACCGCTATCCGGCCTTCACCCAGCTGTACGTCGCCGAGCTCTGGCGGACCAACCGCGCCTGGCAGCAGACGCTGCTGGTGGTGCGGCAGCAGGCGGTGGCCGTGGTGGAGACCGTGCTCAGAGAGGCCGTGGAGGGCGAGGAGCTCAGCGAGGAGATCGACATCCCGCTCACGGCCGCGGCCCTGGTGGGGATGGTGCTGGTGGCGGCGCTCGACTGGCAGTCGTTCCAGCGGGAACGTTCGCTGGACGACGTGCACGCGGCGCTCTCGCGGCTGCTGCACGGTCGGGTCAGCGGGCGCTGAGCGCACCCACCGCACGGTGGGGGTCTCCGTGTACCGGGGGCCGGATCACCGGTCCCTGCGGTGATCCGGACCTCCCGGTCACGGATGTTCCCCCGTGGTCTCGGAACGCCTTCGGCCAATCCCCCGATCCCGAAGGCCGTTCCGTCCTGCACCCCGTTCCTTCCGGGGCGCAGCATCTGTTCCGCCGCCCCGTGTCGGCGGTACCGGTGCTGCGTTCCCTTCCGTGCCCACCACTCTTCCGTCTCCGCAGGTGGGAACCCATCCGCGCGGCTACTCATCTCGGTGACTAGGTACGCGTACTCAGCAGCACGCGCTACCACCTAGGGATTCCGGTTCCACCCACGACGACCCCGCCCACAACGGCCCCGACCGCGGCCGTCGGCGTTGTCAGTGGCAGTCGATAAAGTCTTGGCATGGCACGGATTGCAGTGATCGGCGCCGGGATGGGCGCCATGGCGGCTGCCGCCCGGCTGGCCGTGGCGGGCCACCAGGTGGCGGTGTACGAGCGCGCGCAGACGTACGGAGGCGCGCTCGGCGCGGTCGAGCGCGCCGGTTTCCGCTTCGACACCGGCCCCGGGCTGCTGCACCTGCCCGCCGTCTGGCGCGACCTCTTCTTGAAGACGGGCCGGGAGCCCCTGGAGAAGTGCGTGGACCTCGCGCCGGTCTCCCCCGCGAGCCGGCACCTCTTCGCCGACAGCACCGACGTCTCGCTGCCCGACGCCTCGCGCGCGGGCATCGTCTCCGCCCTGGAGTCCGCCGTCGGCACCGGAGCCGGCGAGCGCTGGGGCGAGTTCCTGGGCCGCGCCCGGGACGCCTGGGACCGCTCCCGCCGCCCCCTCCTGGAAGAGCCCCTGTGGTCCGACTGGCGGGTGCTGGAGCGCGATCCCTACCCCGCCCCCCGGCGCCGCGTCTTCCTGCGGACGCGCCAGGCGACGACGGTCGCAGAGGTCGGCGCCTGGGAGCTGGCGGACCCCCGCCTGGCCGCCCTCTTCGAGTCGTACGCGCTGGCGTACGGGCTGGACCCGCGGCACGCACCCGCCGGCGCCGCCCTGCTGCCGTACATGGAGCAGACCTTCGGCACCTGGTACGTGTCCGGCGGGCTGCGCGAGCTGGCCCGCGCGGTGTACGAGCGGTGCCTGGCCCGCCGGGTGACGTTCACGTTCGGCGCCGAGGTGGCCTCGGTCGTCGAGAAGGACGGCAGGGCCGCGGGCATCGAGCTGGCCGACGGCACCGTCGTCGAGGCCGATCAGGTCGTGGCGGGCGGCTCCGCCGGGGCCGCGGCGCGGCTGGTCGGACGCGACCTCCAGCAGGAGGGCGACGTACGGCCCCAGGACGACGGCCGGGTGCTGCCCGGCCGGTTCACCGTCCTGCTGGCGCTGCGCGGCGCCCGGGGCGAGGGCGTGGCGCACCGCACCGTGGTGCACTCCCCCGACGCGTCCGCGGAGGCAGCCGCCGTCTTCGGCGGGCAGGCCGCAGAGCGGCCCACGGTCACGGTGCTGCGCCCGGGCGACCCGCGCACGGTCCCCGACGACGCCCACGAAGCCGTCACGGTCACCGCCACCGTCCCCGGACACGGCGTCGACCGCGACCGATCCGGTGGCGTCGACTGGACGGACGCGGCGCTGCGCGAGCGGTACGCGAAGGTGCTGCTCGACGCGGCGGGCGCGGCCTTCGACCGCCCCGCCGAGATACGTGAGCGGCTGCTGTGGCAGGAGGTGCTGACGCCCGCGGAGACGGGTTCGCTGACGGCGCCGGCGCTCGCCG
Organism: Streptomyces sp. NPDC047315; assembly: GCF_040643215.1. Taxonomy (NCBI): domain Bacteria; kingdom Bacillati; phylum Actinomycetota; class Actinomycetes; order Kitasatosporales; family Streptomycetaceae; genus Streptomyces; species Streptomyces sp. NPDC047315. Next base: position 49,989 of record NZ_JBEYTZ010000027.1, read on the forward strand.
GTCCGGGCGGTCGCTGGCTGCACCCGGCGAACACCACCCGGCTCCCGGGGCTCCACCTCGTCGGTGGCCACGCCCATCCGGGTGGCGGACTCGCCCACGGCGGCATGTCGGGCGCGCTGGTCGCCGGGCTGATCGTGGAGGGCCCGGGCTTCAGCGGCTCCCAGTGAGCCGCATCCCGTACGAGCAAGGGATCACCGGTCAGCAGCAGGGCGCCCGGTGCGCGTGTGCGACCGGACGCCCTTGATCCGCTTCGTGACGCTCGGTCAGTAGCGGTACTGCTGCGGCTCGTTGCCGTAGCCCTGGTCGTACGGGAGGCCGTCGGGCCCGGGCTGCTGGCCGGGCGTCTCGGGGTCGCGCGGCTGGGGCACCCACACCCCGCCGGGGGGCGTGTCGGTGTAGGGCTGCTGCTGGCCGTAGTACGGGTCCCCGGCGTACTGGCGGGGGTTGCCGAAGCTGTCGTAGCCGTCGAGTTCGCCCTCGTAGCCGGCGGCGTACTGCTGACCGCCCACGTAGGGATCGGAGTACGCGGGGTACTGCTGCGGGGCCTGGCCGTAGTCGTACCCGGCGTCCGGGGCGGCGGCGGGCTGCTGGGCGTAGAGGGGGTCGTAACCGCCGTCGAACGGCGCGTAGTCCTGGCCTGCGCCCGGTCGGTCGGCGTACTCCTGCCGGGCCCCCGCCCCGGCCGGGGCGAAGGACGGGTCGTCGTACACGCCGTACTGGCCGGTGTCGTCGGGCATCGGCTGCGGTTCGTAGACGCCCGACGGGTCGCCCGGCACGCCTTCCGGGAACATGGCCGTGGGCTCGGCGGCGGAGACGTCGTGGACGGCCGGGGCGTCGGAGCCCGGGACGGCCGCCATGACGGCCGTGCCGTCGTGCGCGAAGTCGTCGTCCAGGCGCCGCTCGCCCGCGGCTCCCGCGAATCCCCCGATTCCTGAGGCTCCCTCGGCCCCTGCCGCTCCTGCGGCTCCTGTGTCGAACGGAGGCTCTGCACCCTCCCCGGGGGCCGGCGGGTCGTCCTTGGCGCCGCCCCTGCGGCGCCGGCTGGCGCCGGGCTTGCCGCCCAGCGCCCAGCCGGTGGAGAAGCCGCGGCGGAACGAGAGCGTGACGTAGGTCTGGCCCACCGCGAAGGCCACCGCCCCCAGGGCGATCACCACCCTGGAGGCCACCAGCATCCCGAGGACGACCGTCAGGAAGCCGCCGAAGGCGAGGAGTCTCCAGCGCAGGCGCGCCTTGTACTGGAGCAGCACCTCACCCAAGAGCCACAGCGCGACGATGCTGAACGCGACATAGAGGACCGTAAGACCCATCCCCGCCCCTCTCCTTCGGCCGTCGACGAGTCCGGCCGATCACGACTGCTTGTGCAGTCCGAGACTTTCGTAGATCTCAAGCGTCGCGGTGGAGTTGTTGAGGGTGATGAAGTGCAGCCCCGGTACGCCTTCCGAGAGCAGCTCCGCGCAGAACTCCGTTGCGAACTCGATACCCATGGAGCGTACAGCGGCCGGATCGTCCTTGACGGAGAGGATCCTGTCTTTCAGCTCCGCGGGGAAGGCGGCGTTGCTGAGCTGGGCGAAACGTTCGAGCTGTTTGACGCTGGTGACCGGCATGATCTCCGGAATGATGGGGGTGTCGCAGCCGGCGGCGTCGACCCGGTCACGCAGTCGGAAGTAGTCCTCGGGGCGGAAGAACATCTGGGTGATGGCGTAGTCGGCGCCCGCGCGGCACTTGTCGACGAAGTGCCGGACGTCGGTGTCCCAGTCCGCGGAACGCGGGTGCATCTCCGGGAAGGCGGCGACTCCGACGCAGAAGTCACCCGAGTCCTTGATCAGGCTGACCAGCTCGGCGGCGTAGGTCACCCCCTCGGGGTGCTTGACCCACTCGCCCATGGGGTCGCCGGGCGGGTCGCCCCGGACGGCCAGGATGTTGCGGATCCCGGCGTCGGCGTACTGGCCGATCATGTTGCGCAGTTCCGCGATGGAGTGGTTGACCGCGGTCAGATGGGCGACGGGGGTGAGGGTGGTGTCGGCGGCGATCTGCTGGGTCGCCTTCACCGTGCCCGCCCTGGTGGAGCCGCCCGCACCGTACGTCACGGAGACGAAGCTGGGAGCCACTGCCTCCACCCGGCGCAGGGCGTTCCACAGGTTCCGCTCGCCCTTCTCCGTCTTGGGAGCCCAGAACTCGAAGGAGTAGGTGGTCTGGTCGGTCGCGAGCAACTCGCGCACCGTGCGTGCGCGATCCGTCCTGGTCGATGGTGTGCCAAGGGCCATACCCGCAGGCTATCGGGGGTGACAAGGTCACCCAACCGATGTCCACCCATCGGACTGTGCCGTATCACGTTTGCCCACGTCACAGCGGTTCCGTATCCGCTGGGCGAGATGGGAAGCCGCTTCGGCGGGGTCGTCGGCCTCGGTGACGGCGCGAACGACGACGACCCGGCGGGCGCCGGCGTCCAGGACCTCGTCGAGGTTTCCTGCGTCGATGCCTCCGATGGCGAACCAGGGGCGGTCGGTGCCCAGGGCGGCGGTGTGGCGCACCAGGTCGAGCCCGGGGGCGTGCCGGCCGGGCTTGGTGGGGGTGGGCCAGCAGGGGCCGGTGCAGAAGTAGTCGACGCCCGGCTGGACTGCGGCGGCCGACGCCTCGGCCGCGCTGTGGGTGGAGCGGCCGACGAGGACACCGTCGCCGAGGATCGCCCGGGCGGCGGGGACGGGCAGGTCGCCCTGGCCCAGGTGGAGCACGTCGGAGCCGATGGCGTGGGCGACGTCGGCCCGGTCGTTCACCGCGAGCAGGGCGCCGTGGCGGCGACAGGCGTCGGCGAAGACCTCCAGGTGCGCCAGTTCCTCGGCGGCTTCCATGCCCTTGTCGCGGAGCTGGACGACGTCGACTCCGGCGCCGAGGACGGCGTCGAGGAAGTCGGCGAGGTCGCCCTGGCGCTTGCGGGCGTCCGTGCAGAGGTAGAGCCGGGCGTCGGACAGCCGGGCGCGGACCGTGGACATGACTGATTCCCCCGGGTGGGTCGGCGGTGTGCGGTGTACGTCCACGTCGACGCACGCCGACGACGTGGACGTACGGCGGGTGCGCCTTCGGCAGCGCCCCGCACACCGCGTGCGAATGGGTACAAAGCTCTCTTCGGCACCCCGGCGCGCTGCGGGAGGCGGCGCGCGGGGCGCACGGGGCGGCGGCTACGGAGCAGCCGCCGGGCGGCGGACGTCAGACGGCGAGCGCCTGCGCCCTGCGCTTCACTTCCGTGCCGCGGTTCTCACCGAGGGCCTGTGCGGGGGTCCCGGGCAGGCTCGGGTCGGGGGTGAAGAGCCACTCCAACATCTCTTCGTCCGTGAAGCCGTCGTCCTTCAGGAGCGTCAGGGTGCCGCTGAGGCCCTTGACCACCTTCGAGCCGCTGATGAACGCGGCGGGGACCTGGAGCACGCGCCTCTCCCCGCGGCGCACGGCGATCAGCTGGCCCTCCTTCACCAGCTGGCGCACGCGCGTCACCTCGACGTCCAACCTTTCCGCGATGTCGGGCAGGGTGAGCCAGTCGGGGACGAGGGCATCGATCTTTGCGTCAATCTCGGTCACGGGACAAGCCTGCCATCTGGGACCGACAGTGGGTAGCGGGAGCCCCCCGGTCGACTGCCGCCATCCGAGCGCTCCTCGGTGCGGACCGCCTGGTCAGCGGTGCGGCGCCGGGCTCAGTGGGCCCTAGCTGGACGCGGCCTTCAGGGGGATCGCGGGGTCCGAGGCGCGTTGTGGATCCAGCCGTCCGCCGGCCTGTACGACGCGGCGGCCCTGGGCGAGGTCGCGCGGCCGGCCGACGGCGAGCAGCGCGACGAGCACGCCGTCGCGCAGCCACAGCACCGACCAGGCGGGGTCGGCGGGGCTGCCGCGCCACACGAGCGCGTCGGCGTCGGCGTGGTCTCCCGCGTACTGCACGAACCGGCCGAACTGCTCGGACCAGAAGTACGGCACGGGGTCGTAGACCTCCGGCGGCTCGGCCGCTGCCGCCGTGGCGCCGACCGGTCCGGCGCCGGCGGCCAACTCGGCGATGACGTTGGCTGCGACGGTCCGCGGCCCCTGGAGGGCGTTGTCCCAGTGGTGCACCAGCAGGCGCCGGGCGTAGCGGGCGGAGGGGAAGGAGGCGCAGTCCCCCACGGCGTACACGCCACTCAGCGAGGTGCGCAGATGTGCGTCGGCGGTGACGGCGCCGTTCGGGTCGGTGGCGATCCCGGAGCCGGCGAGCCAGCCGGTGGCCGGGCGGGCGCCGATGCCGACGACCACGGCGCCGGCGGGGATGCGCCGCCCGTCGGCCAGGACGACGGTCCCGGGCTCGACCGCGGCCACCCGGGCGCCGGTGACCAGGTCGACGCCGGCGTCGGCGTACCACTGGGCCATGGGGGCGGTGACCTCGGCGGGCAGGGCTTCGGCGAGCGGGCGGTCGGCGGCCTCGACGACGGTGACCGCGCAGCCGGCCTCCCGGGCGGCGGTGGCGAACTCGGCGCCGATCCAGCCGGCGCCCACCACGACGACGTCGTGCTGCCGGTCGAGGACGGGCTTGAGCCGCTCGGCGTCGTCGAGGGTGCGCAGCAGGTGGACGCCGGGGACGGCCGCCGCGCCGGGCAGGGTGACGGGCTCGGCGCCGCTGGCGATGACCAGGACGTCGTACGGGACGGGCCCGGCTTCGGTGTCCAGCTCGCGCACGGCGTGGCGCAGCCCGGTCACCTCGCAGCCGAGTCTCAGTTCGACGGCGAGGGCTTCGAAGTCGACGTCGAAGGCGGAGTCCTCGGCCTTGCCCAGCAGGACGGCCTTGGAGAGCGGAGGGCGGTCGTAGGGCTGGTGGGGTTCGGCGCCGATGAGGGTGACGGGGTCGGTGAAGCCGCCTTCCCGCAGGGCGACGGCGGTCTGCACACCGGCCATGCCCGCGCCGACGATGACCACGCCTCGCGTCTGCTGCTGTGTCTGCTGCTCGCTCACCCGATCAACCTTACGCATCTGACGCACCGTCAGACCAGCGGGGTGCCGCTGCCGCCCCGACGCCGGACCTAGTGCCTGTTAGACCAGAGGGCGCCCTCGCGCGCTGTCGTGGGTCACGCCCCTCTGTGCCTCAGGGACGTGGTCGCCGTAGCTCTGCGGGAGCGTTGCTCTCCACCGGCCCGTGGTGGGCTTGTCGCGCAGTTCCGCCCCTGTGCCCTGCGGGCACGGGGGCACCCCCAGCGCCCCTCTTTCGCTGCCCCCGTCACTCGCCTGCGGGCTGCGAACAGGGGATCAAGGGCGCTGGGGCCCACACCCTCCGGGCCGATGGGGAGGAGCTGCGTGAACAGCCCTCCACCGGGCCCCAGACGCCATCGCGGGACGCCGTCACGGCGCTACCGCAGCTGCTCCACCACGCTCGTGCCGCTGCCCTCCTGGGACTCCCACTCCCAACTCTCCTCCAGCCGAACGCGCCCGTCGGGGAGTTCCACCACGGTGGAGACGCAGTGGCCCGACGAGGTGCTGCCGTCCGTCCGCAACTGGACGTAGCGGAAGTCCAGCCGGTCGCCTTCGCGGGTGCCCACCAGATGGCCGCGGACCACGTCCCCGCCTTCGTAGTCGGCCCAGATCCGGCCGTCCTGCTCGTGGTACTCAAACCGGGTGCGCACCCCCACCTGACCCGGCGCCTGATCGGCGACGGGCGACAGCACGAGTCCGTCGAGCGAGCCTGCCACGGTGAACCGTCCTTTCGCGCTCCTGCACCCCAGACCGCCCCCGAGGACGGCGTCCCACCGGCTCCGACCGGTCTTACGGCACGTCACGGGCTGGGGTTAGGGTGGCCACCGTAAAGCACCCGCGGGAGCCCGGACGCACCGGGCTGAGAGGGAGGCTGGGCGGCCTCCGACCGTACGAACCTGATCCGGGTCATGCCGGCGAAGGGAGGAGCTGAAGACCCATGCCGCACGCTCCCGTGCCACCGGGCAACCCTGCACCCCCGCGGACGGCCGCACCGCCACCGTCCGCACCGCCCCCCGCCGCAGACGTGCTCGTCGTCGGCGGCGGCATCATCGGGCTCGTCACGGCCTGGCGCACCGCACAACGCGGCCTGAGCGTCACCGTGGTGGACCCAACGCCCGGCGGCGGCGCCGCACAGGTCGCGGCCGGCATGCTCGCAGCCGTCACCGAACTCCACTACGGGGAAGAGGCCCTGCTCGCCCTCAATCTGGAGTCCGCGCGCCGCTACCCCGACTTCGCGGCCGAACTCGACCAGGCCAGCGGCTCGGACATCGGCTACCGCGCCTGCGGCACGCTCGCCGTCGCACTCGACGCCGACGACCGCGCCCATCTGCGGGAGCTGCACGCGCTCCAGCAGCGCTCCGGGCTGGAGTCCGAGTGGCTGACCGGCCGTGAGTGCCGCCGGCTGGAGCCGATGCTGGCGCCGGGCGTACGCGGCGGGCTACGGGTCGACGGGGACCACCAGGTCGATCCACGGCGGCTCGCGTCCGCGCTGGTCACCGCCTGCGAACGGGCGCACGTCACCTTCCGCCGGGACCGGGCGGCCCGGCTGCTGGTGGCCCACGACCGGGCCCTGGGCGTCGCCCTGGCGGACGGCACCCGGCTGACCGCCGACCAGACCGTGCTCGCGGCGGGCAGCCTCAGCGGCCGGCTCGACGGGCTGCCCCCGTCCGTACGCCCACCGGTGCGGCCCGTGAAAGGGCAGGTCATCCGCCTGCAGGTGCCCGCGCCCTATGCGCCCTTCCTGTCCCGGACCGTGCGCGCGGTCGTCCGCGGCAGCCACGTCTATCTCGTGCCCCGCGAGAGCGGGGAGCTCGTCATCGGAGCGACCAGCGAGGAGCTGGGCTGGGACACCACCGTCACCGCCGGCGGGGTCTACGAACTGCTGCGGGACGCCCATGAGCTCGTCCCCGGCATCACGGAGCTCCCGCTCACCGAGACCCGCGCCGGACTGCGCCCCGGCTCTCCCGACAACGCCCCGCTGCTCGGCCCGACCGAGCTGCCGGGCCTGCTGCTGGCCACCGGCCACTACCGCAACGGCGTCCTCCTCACGCCGCTGACCGGCGATGTGCTCGCCGCGGCCCTGACCGACGGCGCCCTCCCCGAAGAAGCCCATCCCTTCACCCCCGCTCGCTTCACTCCCGTCCCTCAGGAGCAGCCCGTATGAACAGCTTTCCCCTGGTTGTCTCCGTCAACGGCGAACGGCGTGAACTCGCCACGCCCACCACGCTCGCCGCTCTGGTCGCCGAGCTGACCGCGGCCCCCGCGGGCGTCGCCGCCGCCGTCAACGAGACCGTCGTCCCGCGCAGCGCCTGGCCCGGCACGGTCCTGGACGACGGCGACCGCGTCGAAGTCCTCACCGCCGTGCAGGGCGGGTGACCGCGATGGCCGACGACCTGCTGACCATCGGCGGCACGACCTTCACCTCCCGGCTGATCATGGGCACGGGCGGCGCGCCCAGCCTGGACGTCCTCGAACGCTCCCTCGTCGCCAGCGGCACACAGCTCACCACCGTCGCGATGCGCCGCGTCAACCCCACCGTGCAGGGCTCGGTACTCTCCGTGCTGAACCGCCTCGGAATCCGGGTCCTGCCGAACACCGCGGGCTGCTTCACCGCCGGCGAAGCGGTGCTGACCGCCCGACTGGCCCGCGAGGCCCTGGGCACCGACTGGGTGAAGCTGGAGGTCGTCGCCGACGAGCGGACCCTGCTGCCCGACCCGGTCGAGCTGCTGGACGCCGCGGAGATCCTGGTCGACGACGGGTTCACGGTCCTGCCGTACACCAACGACGACCCGGTGCTCGCACGCCGCCTGGAGGACGTCGGCTGCGCCGCGGTCATGCCCCTGGGCTCGCCCATCGGCTCCGGCCTCGGCATCCGCAATCCGCACAACTTCCGGCTGATCGTCGAGCAGGCGGGCGTGCCGGTGGTGCTGGACGCGGGGGCGGGCACGGCGTCGGACGCCGCGTTCGCGATGGAGCTGGGGTGCGACGCCGTGATGCTCGCCTCCGCCGTCACCCGGGCGCAGGAGCCGGCACGGATGGCCGAGGCGATGCGGTACGGGGTGGAGGCCGGCCGGCTGGCCTATAGGGCCGGTCGCATCCCCCGCCGCCACTTCGCCGAGGCGTCGTCGCCCACCGTCGGCGTGGCCGCGCTTGACCCGGAACGCCCCGCCTTCTAGCTCGGAGGGCCGGGGTCCCACCCGGCCCTCCGTCCAGTCCCCGCCGGTCACAACTCGGCTCCGGAGTCGCCGCAGGGTTGCTGCAAGGCGAGGGCCCCGGGTGCGGTCGGGCGGGAGTGTCGGCGCCGGCTCGTAGAATCGTTGCGTGGACACGACCCTCCAGGACCCGCTCGTCGGGCAGCTGCTCGACGGCCGCTACCGCGTCGACGCGCGCATCGCCGTCGGCGGGATGGCCACGGTCTACCGGGCCGTGGACACCCGGCTGGACCGGGAGCTCGCCCTCAAGGTGATGCATCCGGCGCTGGCCACGGACGCGACGTTCGTGGAGCGCTTCATCCGGGAGGCCAAGTCCGTCGCCCGCCTCTCCCACCCCAACGTCGTCGGGGTCTTCGACCAGGGCGCGGAGGGGGCGTACGTCTATCTGGCCATGGAGTACGTGGCCGGCTGCACCCTGCGGGACGTGCTGCGCGAGCGCGGGGCGCTGCAGCCCAGGGCCGCGCTCGACATCCTGGAGCCGGTCCTCGCGGCGCTCGGCGCGGCGCACCGGGCCGGCTTCGTCCACCGCGACATCAAGCCGGAGAACGTCCTCATAGGCGACGACGGCCGCGTCAAGGTGGCCGACTTCGGTCTCGTACGGGCCGTGGGATCGGTCACGAACACCACCGGCAGCCTGCTGGGCACGGTCTCCTACCTCGCGCCCGAGCAGATCGAGGACGGCACGGCCGACACGCGCACGGACGTGTACGCGTGCGGCGTGGTGCTCTACGAGATGCTGACGGGCGCCAAGCCGCGCTCCGGCGGCACCCCCGCCCAGGTCCTCTACCAGCACCTGAACGAAGACGTGCCGCCCCCGTCGGCGACGGTCCCGGGGCTGGCCGTGGAGCTGGACGAGCTGGTCGCCACCGCGACCGCCCGCAATCCCGAGGTCCGCCCGCACGACGCGGTGGCGCTCCTCGCCCTCACGCGCACCGCGCGGGCGGCGCTCGACGAAGAACAGCTCGACCTGGTGCCGCCGACGGCGCTCGCGGGCCCGGACTCCGCCGACCAGACCACCGGCAAGCGCAAGGGCAAGGCCGCGAGGACCGGAGCCGTCGCCCGGCGCAGCGGCTCGGAGGAGCGTACGGACGTACTGCCCCGGCCGCCCCGAATACTGCCCCCCGAGGTCGGCCGCGTCGAGCACACGGCCCGGCTGGCGACGCCCCAGGGGCCGCCGCCCGACGGCCCGCCGCGCCGTTCCTTCCGCCCGGGGCTGCCGCGCCGCGGGGTGGTCACGATCCTGGTGGCCGTACTCGCCGCCTTCGCCATCGGCGCCGGCGTCTGGTACATCAACTCCGGCCAGTTCACCCGCGTGCCCGCCGTCATCGGCAAGACCGAGGCCGACGCCCGCAAGCGGATCGAGGGCGCCGGTCTGGACGTGAAGGGCGTACGGCGCGACTTCAGCGAGACCGTCGAGCGGGGCACGGTCATCGGCTCGGACCCGGGGACGAACGAACGGATCCGGGGCAACGGCTCCGTGACGCTCGTCGTCTCCCGCGGCCCGGAGGTCGTCCGGGTCCCCGCCGTGGCGGGTGACCCGCTGGCCACCGCCGAGGACAAGCTCCGCAAGGCGGGGCTGGCGCCCGGCGTGGTCACCGGGGAGTTCAGCGCGGAGGTCCCCCGGGGCTCCGTGATCCGTACGGATCCGGCCGCGGGCACCGGTCGCAGCCCCGACTCCGCGGTGGCGCTCTTCGTCAGCAAGGGCGCGCCCATCGAGGTGCCGGACGTGACGGGCCAGTCCGTCGACGAGGCCACCGCCGAGCTGGAGGGCGCAGGCTTCAAGGTCGCCATCGCCCCCGAGCAGGTGAACGCCCCGCAGGAGGCGGGCACCGTGGCCCGGCAGTCCGCCGCCGAAGGCGCCAGGCTGGCCGCCGGGGACACGATCACGCTCACGGTCTCCAAGGGGCCGCGCATGGTCGTGGTGCCGGACGTCGGCGGCCGTTCCGAGGCCGAGGCGAAGAAGGCCCTGGAAGCCGCGGGCTTCGAGGTCAAGGTCGAGAAGAGCTTCCCCTTCCTCGGGGACAAGGTCGGCGGCCAGTCGCCGTCGGCGAACGAGCGCGCCCCCGAAGGCAGCTCGGTCACCATCACGATCAAGGGACTGTAGGCAGACGCATGCGCAACCCCGTCGGCGGCCACGTACCGGTGGCGGGCGGCCTCGCCACGACCGGACTGAGCTACGCGAGCGAGCTGGCGGCCGAGGCCGTCCAGGTCTTCGTGGCCAATCCGCGCGGCTGGGCGACCCCGCCCGGCAATCCGGCCCAGGACGAGACGTTCCGTGAGCAGTGCGCCGAGCGCGCCATCTCGCCGTGGGTGCACGCCCCCTACCTGATCAACTTCGGCTCGCACACCGAGGAGACCGCGCAGCGGTCGGTGGAGTCGATGCGGCACTCGCTGCGCCGGGGCCGGGAGATCGGGGCGCTGGGCGTGGTGGTGCACACCGGCTCGGCGACCGGGGGCCGACCGCGCGAGGTCGCGCTCGCCCAGGTGCACGAGCTGGTGCTACCGCTGCTGGACGAGCTGACGCACGACGACGATCCGTTCCTGCTGCTGGAGGGCACCGCCGGGCAGGGCGCCTCGCTCTGCTCCCGGGTGGCGGACTTCGGCCCGTACTTCGAGGCCCTGGAGCACCACCCCAAGCTGGGCATCTGTCTGGACACCTGCCATGTGTACGCGGCCGGCCACGACCTCGCGGCGCCGGGCGGGATGGCCGCAGCACTGGACGAGTTGGTGGAGACCGTGGGCGAGGGCCGGCTGAAGCTGGTCCACGCGAACGACTCCAAGGAAGTCGCCGGTGCGCACAAGGACCGGCACGAGAACATCGGCGTCGGCCACATCGGCACGGAACCGTTTCGGGAGCTGCTGCGCCACCCGTCGACCGAAGGCGTGCCGCTGGTCATCGAAACGCCCGGCGGCAAGGAGAAGTACGCGGCGGACGTGGCCCTGCTGAAGGAACTACGGTCCGCGGCGACGCAGCCCCGCGGAGATCACGAGGCCGTCTCCGCCATTCCGTAGGACAGGCCCTAGGTCGTGTCCGTAAAGTCCCGCGCGCGTTCCTGGCGTCTCTTGACGTAGCCGCCGTTTCCCTGCGGGAGCGTTGGTCTCCACTGGCCGGTGGTGGGCTTTACGGGCACGACCTAGAACTCGGGGCCGTCCCCCGGCTCCTCCTGGTAGGAGTAGCGCTGTTCGGTCCAGGGGTCGCCGACGTTGTGGTAGCCCCGCTCCTCCCAGAAACCGCGGCGGTCCGCCGTCATGTACTCCACGCCCCGGACCCACTTCGGCCCCTTCCAGGCGTACAGGTGCGGCACCACGAGCCGCAGCGGGAAGCCGTGTTCCGCGGTGAGCAGCTCGCCGTCCTTGTGGGTGGCGAAGATGGTGCGCTCGGCGGTGAAGTCCGCGAGCCGCATGTTGGAGCTGAATCCGTACTCGGCCCACACCATGACGTGGGTGGCGTCGGGGGCGGGCGGCGCGAGTTCGACGACGGTGCGGGCCGGCACGCCGCCCCACTCGGCCCCCAGCATGCTGAACTTGGTCACGCAGTGCAGATCGGCCACGACCGTCGAGTAGGGCAGCGCGGAGAACTCCTCGTGGTTCCAGCAGTGCTTGTCCCCGTCGGCGGTGGCGCCGAAGACCCGGAACTCCCAGCGCTCCGGCCGGAACTTGGGCACCGGTCCGTAATGGGTCACCGGCCATCCGCGCTGTAGTCGCTGCCCCGGCGGAAGCACGGACTCCGCTGGTTCCCGGTAATCCCGGCTCTCCGGCTGACCCATGTCCCCAATGGTGACAGACCGGGAGAGCCGGTCATGACCGGGCCCGTACCGATTCGGGCAACTCCTACTAAGGAGGCACTTACTGGACGGCCTTCGGTGGCGGTGCGAGGATGCGCGCACCTGCCCCACCCAGCCTCACGCGTGGAAGGAGCCGCTGCGATGCAGGGCGACCCCGAGGTCATCGAGTTCCTCAACGAACAGCTCACGGGCGAGCTGACGGCCATCAACCAGTACTGGCTGCACTACCGGATCCAGGAGAACAACGGCTGGACGAAGCTCGCCGCGTACACCCGGTCCGAGTCCATCGACGAGATGAAGCACGCGGACCGGCTGACGGAACGCATCCTCTTCCTGGACGCGCTGCCGAACTACCAGCGGCTGTTCCACGTCCGGGTGGGTCAGACGGTCACCGAGATGTTCCAGGCGGACCGGCAGATCGAGGTGGAGGCGATCGACCGCCTCAAGCGCGGCATCGACCTGATGCGGGCGAAGAACGACGTCACCTCCGCGCGGATCTTCGAGGAGATCCTGGAGGACGAGGAGCACCACATCGACTACCTCGACACCCAGCTGGACCTGATCGAGAAGCTGGGCGAGCCGCTGTACCTGGCCCAGCAGATCGAGCAGCCGGACAGCTGACACGGCTCTGCGGAAACGGTCCTGCCGGCGGCTCGGCGCCTGACGGCCGACATCCGGCGCACGGGCGCGCCCGACGCGTCGCTACGCCGCTTCGCCGAGCTTCTTCACGGCCGCCGCGGCAGCCGCGATCCCGTCCGGCACGGCGGTCAGCGCGGGCCTGCCCTGCTCGACCAGCTCGCGCCGGGGGCAGTTGCCCCGGCCGAGGAGCGCCTGGATCCGGCGCACGCACGATCCGCAGTCCGTGCCCGCCTTGCTGGCGGAGGCTATCTGGCGGGGAGTGCAGGCGCCCGCCGCCGCGTGCTCCTTGACCTGCTGCTCCGTGATGCCGAAGCACGAGCAGACGTACACGCGGTTCACCTCCTGACGTGGTCCCCCACGGGTCCGGTACGGACTCGGGGCTACGGAATCGGGCCGTGCCTTTCCCGACACATCGACCGATCCGTCAGTGAGGCTAACCTAACCTTACCCGTCGGGGCGAGGCCGCAAAAGCCGGATGGGGTGCGGATCACAAGGATCCACACCCCATCCGGTCAATTCGGACCGGAGCGACGATCTACGTCAACACCGCCGCCGGCACGGTCACAGTCACCGTGCGGTCACTGGTCGCGGTACATCTCGGCGACCAGGAACGCCAGGTCCAGGGACTGGCTGCGGTTCAGCCGCGGGTCACAGGCCGTCTCGTACCGCTGGTGCAGGTCGTCGACGAAGATCTCGTCGCCGCCGCCCACGCACTCCGTGACGTCGTCGCCGGTCAGCTCCACGTGGATGCCGCCCGGGTGGGTGCCCAGCGCCTTGTGCACCTCGAAGAAGCCCTTGACCTCGTCGAGCACGTCGTCGAAGCGACGCGTCTTGTGGCCGGAGGCCGCCTCGAAGGTGTTGCCGTGCATCGGGTCGGTCACCCACGCCACGGTCGCACCGGACGCGGTCACCTTCTCCACCAGCTCGGGGAGCTTGTCGCGGACCTTGTCCGCGCCCATCCGCACGACGAACGTCAGCCGGCCGGGCTCGCGCTCCGGGTCCAGCCGGTCGATGTACGTCAGCGCCTCGTCGACCGAGGTCGTCGGGCCCAGCTTGATCCCGATCGGGTTGCTGATCCGGGAGGCGAACTCGATGTGCGCCCCGTCCAGCTGGCGGGTGCGCTCGCCGATCCAGACCATGTGCCCGGAGGTGTCGTACAGCCGTCCCGTGCGCGAGTCGGTACGGGTCAGGGCGCCCTCGTAGTCGAGCAGCAGCGCCTCGTGGGAGGCGAAGAACTCGACCGCGCGGAACTCGGCCGGGTCCGTGCCGCACGCCTTCATGAAGTTCAGCGCGTTGTCGATCTCCCGGGCGAGCTGCTCGTAGCGCTGGCCGGAGGGGGAGGACTTCACGAAGTCCTGGTTCCAGGCGTGCACCTGCCGCAGGTCGGCGTAGCCGCCGGTGGTGAAGGCGCGCACCAGGTTCAGGGTGGAGGCGGACGCGTTGTACATCCGCTTCAGCCGCTGCGGGTCCGGGATCCGGGCCTCTTCGGTGAAGTCGAAGCCGTTGACCGAGTCGCCCCGGTACGTGGGCAGGGTCACGCCGTCGCGGGTCTCGGTCGGCTTGGAGCGCGGCTTGGAGTACTGGCCGGCGATCCGCCCCACCTTGACGACGGGCACGGACGCCGCGTACGTCAGCACGGCGCTCATCTGGAGCAGGGTCTTGAGCTTCGCGCGGATGTGGTCCGCCGAGACGGCGTCGAACGCCTCGGCGCAGTCGCCGCCCTGGAGCAGGAACGCCTCGCCCCTGGCGACGGCCCCCATCCGGGCGCGCAGCTGGTCGCACTCGCCCGCGAAGACGAGCGGCGGATAGCTTTCGAGCTCGGCGATCACATCGCGCAGAGCCTCGGCATCCGGGTACTCGGGCTGCTGCGCCGCGGGCAGGTCTCGCCAGGTGTTGCCACCGGAAAGGGTGGTCTTAGCGTTCACGGTCACACCGCCAACAGTACGGGGTCGCGCCGCGCCCTTCGGTGGCCGCCCAGTACGTGAGACATGCAGTCCAGCATCTTGTCGCTTTTTGCCCGCTCCCGAGGGGCCCGGTGCCGTCCGGTGCGCACTCGGGTCGTACCGCCGGGCGAAGGGCGTGCGCTACAGTTCGCCGCATGTACGCGCACTCGATCAACCGCCAGTGGTGGTGGCCCGCTCATCCGGCGGCCCGCTGATCGCGCGTACCCACGTGTTTCGAAGGCCGCCCGAGGGGCGGCCTTCTGCTTTTCCCCCGCGACCCGGTGACACCGGGCTCCCGGACCCGGCCGTTCCTCTCCCCGCCCCGATTGGGAAGGAACCCGGATGTCCCGCACCCACCCCGTACTCGCCCGGCTGCTCGACGACGACACCCCCTTCGCCCTGCTGCGCCGCCGCACCCCCGGCCGCGACCACGACACCGTCGAGGTGCTGCTGGGCTCGGTCCACACCTGTGCGACCCTCGCCGAGCTGCCCGTCTTCACCGACCTCCCCACGCTGGCGCTGGTGCCCTTCCGGCAGATCCGGGAGCGCGGCTTCGACGTGCGGGACGACGGCACCCCGCTGAGCGCGCTGGTCGCCCACGCGTCGTACGAGCTGCCCCTCTCGGAGGTCGTCGAGGAGCTGCCCGACCGGGCCGTGCGCGTGGAGGGCGGCGGCTTCGACGTGTCCGACGAGCGCTACGAGGAGATCGTCCGCCGGGTCGTGACGGACGAGATCGGCGCCGGCGAGGGCGCGAACTTCGTGATCCGCCGCACCTACACGGGCACGGTCCCCGGCTTCGGGCGAGCGGACGCGCTCGCGCTGTTCCGCCGGCTGCTCACCGAGGAGAGGGGCGCGTACTGGACGTTCGTCGTGCACACCGGCGAGCGCACCCTGGTGGGTGCGAGCCCGGAGGTGCACGTGCGCATGAGCGGCGGCACGGTCGTGATGAATCCGATCAGCGGCACCTTCCGCTATCCCCCGCAGGGCCCCGACGTCGCGTCGCTGCTGACCTTCCTCGCGGACGGCAAGGAGCGCGACGAGCTCTCGATGGTGGTCGACGAGGAGCTGAAGATGATGTGCACCGTCGGCGACCGCGGCGGGGTAGTCGTCGGCCCGCGGCTCAAGGAGATGGCGCACCTGGCCCACACCGAGTACGAGTTGCGCGGCCGGTCGACGCTCGACGTGCGCCAGGTGCTGAAGGAGACCATGTTCGCCGCGACCGTCACCGGCTCGCCGGTGCAGAACGCCTGCCGGGTCATCGAGCGGCACGAGCCGGAGGGGCGCGGGTACTACGCGGGCGCGCTGGCGCTGCTCGGGCGGGACGCGCAGGGCGGGCAGACGCTGGACTCCCCGATCCTGATCCGTACGGCCGACATCGACGCGCGGGGCCGGCTGCGGGTGGCGGTGGGGGCGACGCTGGTGCGCCACTCGGACCCGGCGGCGGAGGTCGCGGAGACCCACGCCAAGGCGGCCGGGGTGCTGACCGCGCTCGGGGTGCGGCCGGGCCGGGCGACGGAGGGCGGCGTACGGCCCCGGCTGGCGGACGACCCGCGGGTGCGGGCGGCCCTGGACGCCCGCCGTGCCGGGCTCGCGCCGTTCTGGCTGCGGATGCAGGAGCGCGCCGACGAAGCAGCCGGCGGGCTGCGCGGGCACGCCCTGGTGGTCGACTGCGAGGACACCTTCACCGCCATGCTGGCGCACCTGCTGCGCTCGACCGGCCTCTCCGTGACCGTGCGGCGCTACGACGAGCCCGGGCTGCGGTCGGCGGCGCTCGCGCACCTCGGCCCGGTGGTGCTGGGCCCGGGGCCCGGCGATCCGTCCGACGCCGGCGACCCCAAGATGCGGCTGCTGCGCCCGCTCGCCGCCGACCTGTTGCAGGGGCACCCGCACGGCGTGCTGGGGGTGTGCCTGGGCCACGAGCTGATCGCGGCGCAGCTGGGCCTGGAGGTCGTCCGCAAGGCGGAGCCGTACCAGGGCCTGCAGGAGCAGATCGACCTCTTCGGCCGGGAGCGGACCGTCGGCTTCTACAACAGCTTCTCGGCGCGCTGCGACGCGACGGAGCGGGCCCGGCTGGGTGCGCGGGCGGTGGACGTGGCGCGGGACGCGGTGACCGGCGAGGTCCACGCGCTGCGTGCACCGCGCTTCGCCTCCGTCCAGTTCCACCCGGAGTCCGTACTCACCCTGGACGGCCCGGCCCTCCTGACGGAGTTGCTGCGCGACAGCGTGCTGCTGGACGTCTGAACGTCCTCCGGGCCCGTCCATAGCGCGTCTGGGCGCAGCCGCTGTTTCCCTGCGGGAGCGTTGGTCTCCGCGGGCCGTGGTGGGCTTGCCGCGCAGTTCCCCGCGCCCCCCAAAGACCGTCCCCCAACCCGCAGACACACGACGGGGGGACGAAACAGGGGCGCGGGGTACTGCGCGAACAACCACAGACGGGCCGCAGACGCCACCGCACAGCTCGCCGCACGGCGGAACCGCGCCGGTCGAGGCGGGCGGAGGCACGCAGGACTTCGCGGACGCGGGCTACGCGTCGGCCGTCGCTGGGACGAGGACGTTCTCGTTGTGGCGGCCGGCCGCGTAGTCGGTCACGTTCCGGACCGTGGCCTCGACGATCTGGCCGACGGCGTCGTGGGTGTAGTACGCCTGGTGGGAGCTGACCAGCACGTGGGGGAAGGTGACCAGCCGGGCCAGGGTGTCGTCGGTGATCGCCTCCAGCGACTTGTCGAGGAAGAAGAGGCCGGCCTCCGCCTCGTACACGTCGAGTCCCACCCCGCGGAAGCGGCCCCGGCGCAACTCCCCCACCAGCGCTTCGGTGTCGATCAGCCCGCCGCGGCTGGAGTTCACCAGGACCGCGTCGTCCTTCATCGAGCGCAGCGCGTCGGCGTCGATGAGGTGGCGGGTGGCCGGCAGCAGGGGCACGTGGAGGCTGACGAGGTCCGCGGCGGCGAGCAGTTCGCCCTTCTCGACGTACCGCATGCCGAGCGCCGTGCAGGCGGGGTTCTCGGCGACGTCCCAGCCGAGCAGCCGCATGCCGAAGCCGTGGGCGATGCGGGTGAACGCCTCGCCGATCTTGCCGGTGCCCATCACTCCGACGGTGCGGCCGTGGAAGTCCCGGCCCATCAGTCCGTCGAGCCGGAAGTCGAAGTCGCGGGTGCGGGCGGCGGCGCGGACGATGCGGCGGTTGACCGCCATGGCCAGGGTCCAGGCGAACTCGGCGACGGAGTACGGCGAGTAGGAGGAGACCCGGGCGATGGTGAGGCCGAGCTCCTCGGCCACGTCGAGGTCGATGTTGTTGAAGCCGGTGGAGCGCTGGGCGACCATCCGGGTGCCGCCGGCGGCCAGGGTCCGCAGCACCCGCGCGTTGAGGTCCGCGTTGACGGACGTGGAGATCACCTCGTGGCCGGCGGCGATGGGGGCGGTGTCCTCGTTGAGGAAGACGTCCAGGCAGTGGACTTCGTGGAGCCCTCGGAAGGCGGCCTCGATCAGCGGCTGCTCGTCCGCCTGCACTCCGAAGGCGAGGATCTCCACGAGCGCTCTCCCTTGTACGTGCCGTGCGTACGTGAGCTGTGGGCCGAATATACGGCCCACAGCCCGAATGCGCCGATCAGAGCGGTGGCTGCGGTGCGGGGCGGGCGGCGCTCAGCCGAAGAAGACGCCGACCTCTTCGTAGAGCGCGGGGTCGACGGTCTTGAGCTTGGCCGTGGCGTCCCCGATGGGCACGCGCACGATGTCCGTGCCCTGGAGGGCGACCATCACGCCGAAGTCGCCGTCCCGTACGGCCTCGATGGCGTGCAGCCCGAAGCGGGTGGCCAGCCAGCGGTCGAAGGCGCTGGGCGTGCCGCCGCGCTGGACGTGGCCGAGGACGGTGGTGCGGGCCTCCTTGCCGGTGCGCTTCTCGATCTCCTTGGCCAGCCACTCGCCGACGCCGGAGAGCCGCACGTGCCCGAAGGAGTCCAGGGTGCCGTCCTTGAGGACCACGTCGCCGTCCTTGGGCATGGCGCCCTCGGCGACGACGACGA
The DNA here is from genome assembly GCF_040643215.1 of Streptomyces sp. NPDC047315. Taxonomy (NCBI): domain Bacteria; kingdom Bacillati; phylum Actinomycetota; class Actinomycetes; order Kitasatosporales; family Streptomycetaceae; genus Streptomyces; species Streptomyces sp. NPDC047315. The sequence goes on from NZ_JBEYTZ010000027.1 coordinate 68,561, forward strand.
TCGGGGCGTACGTGGCCTTGAAGCGCGAGGTGACCCAGGCGCAGACCTGGTCCACGTCGAAGCGCTGCTCGGGGATGAGGATGACGTTGGCACCGCCCGCGAGCCCGGAGTGCAGCGCGATCCAGCCCGCGTGCCGCCCCATGACCTCCACGACCAGGACGCGCATGTGGGATTCCGCGGTGGTGTGCAGCCGGTCGATCGCCTCGGTGGCGATGCCGACGGCGGTGTCGAAGCCGAAGGTGTAGTCGGTGGCGGACAGGTCGTTGTCGATGGTCTTGGGGACGCCGACGCACGGGACGCCGTACTCCCCGTGGAGCCGGGCCGCGACGCCGAGGGTGTCCTCGCCGCCGATCGCGATCAGCGCCCCGACCTCGGTCTTCGCCAGGTTCTCCTTGATGCGGCGGATGCCGTCCTCGGCCTTGAGCGGGTTGGTGCGCGAGGAGCCGAGGATGGTGCCGCCGCGGGGCAGGATGCCCCGGACGGCGGGGATGCCGAGCGGGATGGTGTCGCCTTCCAGCGGTCCGCGCCATCCGTCGCGGAAGCCGAGGAACTCGTACCCGTACTCCTGGACGCCCTTGCGGACGATCCCGCGGATCACAGCGTTGAGGCCGGGGCAGTCGCCGCCCCCGGTCAGTACTCCGACGCGCATGGAAAGAAATCCCTTCGCCAGACGTGCCCATGGAAGAGTGGTGACCGTCACGCTAATGGTGATCCAGGTCACTACGACTGGGCGGAGAAGGTCAATCCCCCTGTCGGACCGGCCGCTTCCCGCGCTGGTCAGCGGGGTGCGGCCGAGCCGAGTCCGGCGGCGCGTTCACTCGTACGAGCGCCGGTGGTGCGGCACGTGCGTCCCGTACGCCCTCCGGAGCCCCGCGAGCACCGGGCGCACCACGGTCACACGGCGGGGCTCAGGGCTCAGCGCGCCCGGCCGGCGGACGGGCCGGGCCGACCCGACTGGCCCCGCTCACCCGTCTCGCCAGCCGCTTACGGCCTGTCTGACTCATCCGGCTCATCCGGCTCGTCGATGCCTTGCTCTATCGCGTACCGCACCAGCTCCACCCGGTTGTGCAACTGGAGCTTGCCGAGGGTGTTCTGCACGTGGTTCTGCACGGTGCGGTGCGAGATCACCAGCCGCTCGGCGATCTGCTTGTACGAAAGGCCCTTGGCGACCAGCCGCAGCACCTCGGTCTCCCGGTCGGTCAGCCGGGGCGCCTTGGGGTCGCCCGGTCCGGACGTCGGGGCGGGGTCGGTGGCCAGCCGGCGGTACTCGCCGAGGACCAGTCCGGCGAGGCCCGGCGTGAAGACCGGGTCGCCGACGGCGGTGCGCCGCACGGCGTCCGTCAACTCCTCCGTGCTCGCGGACTTGAGCAGATAGCCCGTCGCCCCGGACTTCACCGCCTCCAGGACGTCCGCGTGCTCACCGCTGGCGGACAGCACCAGGACCCGCAGCCCGGGCAGCGCGGCGACCAGTTCCCTGCAGACCTGGACGCCGGGCTTCTGCGGCAGGTTCAGATCGAGGACCAGCACGTCGGGCGTCACGGCCTTGGCGCGGCGGACGGCCTGCTGGCCGTCGCCGGCCGTGGCGACGACGTCGAACCCGGCGGCGGCCAGGTCCCGGGCGACCGCGTCCCGCCACATCGGGTGGTCGTCGACGACCATCACCCGGGTCGCCGCCGCGCCGTCCGTCCGCTCCGCCACGTCCTGCGTCCGCTCCGTCATGTCCTGTCCTTCCCCCCGGGGACCCCGTGGGCCCGTGGAACCTTCAATTCGACCTCGGTGCCCTGGCCCGGCACCGAGATCAGCTCGGCGGTGCCGCCCAGGTCCCGCAGCCGGCCGCGGATCGAGAGGGCGACCCCCAGCCGCCCCTCGCCCTCGGCCTGGGCGAGCCGGCCGTCCGGAATCCCCGGGCCGTCGTCCCGGACGGTCACGACGACCTCGTCCGGCCAGTCCTCGACCAGGATCCAGGCGTGGGCGCCGGGGCCCGCGTGCCGGTCCACGTTGTCCAGCGCGGCACTGACGGCGGCGGCCAGCTCCGTCGCCGCGGCGGGCGGCAGCAGCACCGGGGCGCCCGGCTCCGAGAGCGTGACCCTGGCGCCGGCGTGCCGGGCGAGCAGCGAACGCAGGTCCTGCTCCGCTGCTGCGCCGACGTCATCGGAGGCGTCGGGGTCATCGGGGTCGTCGACGTCGACGAGTCGTACGACCGCGCCCTGGGAGGCGTCCTCGGAAGCACGGGTGGTGGGCACCAGGCCGCTGGAGACCAGGGTGCGCAGGGCGATCTCCTGCTCCCCGGCCATCCGACCCAACTCGGCGGCCTCGCCGCCGACCTCGGCGCCGCGCCGCTGCACCATGGCGAGCACCTGGAGCACGCCGTCGTGGATGTCCCGGGCCAGTCGCTCGCGCTCCCGGGTCGCGGCCTCGATCTCCAGGGCGCGCGCCAGGGTGCGCTCGGAGGCGCGGGCGACCTCGACGACGTAGCCGATGGCGATGGACGCCACCCACACCAGCACCACGTTGTGGAAGGTGTCGCCGCTCGGCTCGCCGCGCTCGACCATGTTGGCGACGGCGACCAGGGAGGACGCGAAGCCGGCCCAGCGCCAGCCGCCCTTGAGGGCGAAGGCGAGGACGGCGCCGGCGGTCCATATCGACGGCAGCGTCGGGCCGTCCGTCTCCTGCGCCTGCGCGTCGGCGAGCGGGGTGATCAGGATGCCGGTGAGGGCGATCGTCAGGTCGACGGCGAGGAAGGGGCGGGTGCAGCGGGCGGCGGAGCGCACCTTGGGCAGGGTGGCCAGGGTCCACACCGCGAGGACCGCGAGATAGCCGAGGGCGACCGCCTGACGCTCGATGTACTGCTTGTTGAGGACGAACAGGAGGAGGGCGTAGAGCATGGTGAGGACGCGGTAGCCGGCGAGGGCGCGCCACAACGGCAGCTCCACCGACATCCGTACGACCCGTTCGCGCCGTGCCATGCTCTTCGATCCCCCCGTGCCCTGCCCCGTCTTCAGTCGCGTCTGTCGCCCTCGGCGGCGTCGGACTCGACCGCGTCCTTCTTCTGCTCCGCCTTCTGCTCGGCCTTCAGTTCCGCCTTCTGTTCGGCCTTCTGCTCGGCGAGTTGACGCTTGGCCACCGTCGCGTAGATGTCCACGTACTCCTGGCCGGAGAGCTTCATGATCTCGTACATCACCTCGTCGGTGACCGAGCGCAGGATGAAGCGGTCGCCCTCCAGGCCCTGGTAGCGGCGGAAGTCCAGCGGCTTGCCGATCCGGATGCCCGGACGCATCAGCTTGGGGACGATCTTGCCGGGGGGCTGGATCTTCTCGGTGTCGATCATCGCCACGGGGATGACGGGGGCGCCGGTCGCCAGCGCCACGCGGGCGAGCGCGCCGGGCTTGCCCCGGTAGAGCCGGCCGTCCGGCGAGCGGGTGCCCTCGGGGTAGATGCCGAACAGGCCGCCGTCCTCCACGACCTTGATCCCGGCCTGGATCGCCGCTTCGGCCGCGCCGCGCGCGCCGGAGCGGTCCACCGGGAGTTGCCCGACGCCCTTGAAGAAGGCGGCCGTCAGCTTTCCCTTGACGCCGGGGGAGGTGAAGTACTCCGCCTTGGCGATGAAGGTGACCTTGCGGTCGAGGACGGCCGGCAGGAAGAACGAGTCGGAGAAGGAGAGGTGGTTGCTCGCGAGGATCGCGGGCCCCTCCGCCGGAATGTTCTCCAGACCCTCCACCCAGGGCCTGAAGGCGAGCTTCAGACTGCCCCCGAGGGAGAACTTCATTGCGCCGTAGATCAACTCGGGTGCCTCCTGTTGCCGTCGGTCAGACCTTAACCCGAGGTGGGCCCGGGCTCGCCGTGCCGGGCCGGTGCACGGGGTCCGACGCCCCTCCGAAGGCGCCGCGGCGGGGCTGTGGACCTGGTCGGTGTCAGCGCCGTCGCGTACCGTGAAGTAGACCTTCACAGCCGTGCCCTGTCGCCTGAGCGCTGTCGTCGTCCGGCGGCGGCGCCGCGGGCCCCACCCCGAAAGGAGACTCCGGTGCCGGTCCTCCCCGGAGCCGAGCCGTACCGCCACGAGGGCGGCGAGATCGGCGTCCTGCTGTGTCACGGTTTCACCGGTTCCCCGCAGTCGTTGCGCCCCTGGGCCGAACACCTGGCGGAGCGCGGTCTCACGGTCTCCCTGCCGCTGCTGCCCGGGCACGGCACCCGCTGGCAGGACTTGCAGATCACGGGCTGGCAGGACTGGTACGCGGAGGTGGACCGGGCGCTGCGGGAGCTTTCCGAGCGGTGCTCCCGGGTCTTCGTCTTCGGCCTGTCCATGGGCGGCGCGCTCACGCTGCGGCTCGCCGCGAAGCACGGGGACGCGATCAGCGGCCTGGTGCTGGTCAATCCGCTGAACAAGTTGCACGGCGTCGCGCCGTACCTGCTCCCCGTCCTGCGGCACTTCGTGCGGTCCACGCCGGGCATCGCGAGCGACATCGCGAAGGAGGGCGCCGTCGAGGTGGGTTACGAGCGGGTGCCGCTCCAGGCGGCGTACTCCCTGCGGAACCTCACCCGGCTCGTGGACGGCGACCTCCCGCAGGTCACCCAGCCCCTGGTGCTGCTGCACAGCCCGCAGGACCACGTGGTGAGCCCGGCCGACTCGGCGCGGATCCTCAGCCGGGTCTCGTCCACGGACGTCACCGAGATCCTGCTGGAACAGAGCTACCACGTCGCGACGTTGGACCATGATGCGGAGCGCATCTTCGAGGAGAGTTACGCGCTGATCGGCCGGCTGGCTCCGCACGCGGATCTGAAGGGGAGCATGACCGGTGGCTGAACAGCACGATGCGGACCGCGAACCACAACCCATCGACGAAGAGGCGGCCTGGGCCGCGATCGTGGCGGGATACGGCGAGGAGCCGCCGGACCCACCGGGCGCGAAGCCCTTCAAGTCCGTGGAGGACCTGGCCCGATTGGAGGGCCAGGTGAACGAGTCGCCGCACGCCCTGCGGAAGAAGAAGCCGGAGGGCGACGACGGGACCGATCCCGCCGACCCCGCGGGCGCCGGTGCGGGTGCCGATGCCGGCGCCGGTCCGGACGACGACGGGCCCCGGCTCGGCAGTTCGATCACCTTCGCGCCGGGTGTCGGCGGCGCCGGCCCCCGTGACTACTCCGTCGCCGAGCCCAAGGACGACGACCTCGACGAGACCGACGAGGGCCACTTCGTGCCGCCCGAGCCGCCGCCGCTGCCGGAGGCGGACGTCACGGCGAAGTTCGCCTGGCTCGCGGTGGTCGGCGGCCCCGTCCTGATGCTCCTCGCGGTGCTGCTGCGGTGGGAGATGACGTGGTGGCTCACCACGCTGTCCGTGGGCGGCTTCCTCGGCGGCTTCGTCACGCTGGTGGCCCGCATGGCGAGCGGCGACGACGAGGAGGACGACGACCCGGGCCGCGGCGCGGTGGTCTGAGCCGCGGCCCTCCACGGCGCGACACCTTCCAAATGCCGCGCTCCCTCCTGCCGAGTGCCCCGCCTTACCCTGCGCCCAGGTGAGGCTTGCTCGCGTCCGTGCGGGCACCGGGCTGCCCGACGACCTCGCCGTTCCCCTGCGGGAGCGTTGGTCTCTACCGGCACAATGTGGCTTGTCGCGCAGTTCCCCGCGCCCCTGTTTCGCTCCACCCGTCGTTTCACTGCTGCCCGATGGGGCTTGCCCACGCCCGAAGGGCGGGGCAATCAGGGGCGCTGGGGTCCCCCCACGTCCGCAGGGCACAGGGGCGCGGGGAACTGCGCGACAAGCCCACCACCGGGCCGCAGAGACCAGCGCACCCGCAAGGAGCACGGCGGCAATGTCCACCAGCCCGGGCGGAGCCTAAGACGCGGGGATTGTGAGCGTCGCCAGCACCGGCAGGTGGTCGCTCGCGGCAGCCAGGTCGCGCGAGGAGACGCCGGCCAGCCCGGAGGGCACCCCGCAGGTGTGGACCTCGACGCCCCTGCTAGCGAACACCGCGTCGATCCGCTTGCGCGGTGCCGACTGCGGAAAGGTGTGCTCGCCGCCCCACGGCGCAACCGACCAGCAGTCCTGGAGGTCCGCCGCCACGAGGCGGAAGCCCTCGCCGTCCGGCTCCTCGTTGAAGTCGCCCGCGGCGACGGCGTACGGCGTGCCGAGCCCCGCCAGCCGGTCCAGCAGCATCCCGGCCTGCGCCCGGCGTTCCGCGGCCTCCAGGCTCAGGTGGGCGCTGATGGCGCCGACGCGCGCCGCGGGCCCGAAGCGTACGACCGCGGTCGCGAAGCCGCGCCTCGGCAGCCCCGGGGCGAGCGGCAGCAGGACGTCCTCGGTGCGCTCCACCGTCGCCCGCAGCGAGCAGAGCAGCAGCGGCCCCGCGGCGGTCGCGCCGCCGGTCAGCACGAAGAGGTCCGCCTTCGCGGCGAGGCGGGCGGCGTGCTTGCGCCAGCGGAAGAAGCGGGGCGCCTCCTGGACGAACACGAGGTCCGGGTCGGTCGCCTTGATCACTCGGGCGAGGGCGTCCTCGTCGTCGCGCATCGAGCGGATGTTGTAGCTGAGCACCCTGACGACGGCCGAGCCGTCGTCATTCGTACGGGAGTTGGGCAGCGCATGGTTCACGGACATGCGCCCATCTTTGTGGCTGGGCCCGGCCGACGGGCGACCTTTCGGCAGGGCGCACGGGACGCACCGGTCAGGTGCGCCCCGTGGGACCAAGGCGTCAGCCCTGGCGGGCGAGGTCCGCCGCGCCGACGAGGCCGGCCTTGTTGCCCAGCTGCGCGGCGAGCACCTGCGCGTGCGGACGCCACTGCGCGCCGATCAGCCAGCGGCGGAAGGACTTCCGGATGGGTTCGAGCACCAGCTCGCCCTCGTCGGAGACACCGCCGCCGATGATGAAGGCGGACGGGTCGAAGAGGGAGGCGAGGTCGGCGAGGCCGGCGCCGGCCCAGCGGGCGAGTTCGCGGAAGGAGTCGACGGCGACCGGGTCGCCCTGCCGTGCCGCGGCGCTGACGTGCTTGCCCTCGATGCCCTCGACGGTGCCGTCCCCGAGGCCGAGCAGGACGGCCGCCTGCTCGGGGGTGGCCGCGGCGCGCTGGCGGGCGTACCGCACCAGGGCGCGCCCGGAGGCGTACTGCTCCCAACAACCCTGGCTGCCGCAGCCGCAGAGCAGGCCGTCGGGGACGACCCGGACATGGCCGAACTCGGCGGCGACGCCGAAGCGTCCGCGGCGGAGCTTGTTGCCGATGATGATGCCGCCGCCCAGGCCGGTGCCGAGGGTGATGCAGATGACGTCGTGGTGGCCCTGGCCCGCGCCGAAGCGGTACTCGCCCCAGGCCGCGGCGTTCGCGTCGTTCTCGACGACGACGGGGAGGCCGACGCGCTGCTCGACCTTGTCCTTCAACGGCTCGTGCCGCCAGTCGATGTTGGGCGCGAAGATGACCGTGGCCCGCTTGTCGTCGACGTAGCCGGCGGCGCCGATGCCGACGGCCTCGATGTCGCGGCCGGTGCCGGCGCCGGCGACGGCGGTGCAGATCGCGTCGACGATCGCGGCGGGCGTCGACGGGGTGGGCACCGTGTGGGTTTCGAGGATGGTGCCCTCTTCGTCGACCACACCCGCAGCGATCTTGGTGCCGCCGATGTCAACACCGATGGTGAGTCCCATATGTCCCTCAATTTCAGGTCGAGCCCCGCTAGGGAGAACCGTACCGGAGGGACTGGGGGGCGGCGGGTGGCCTCAGTCGAGGTCGATCTGCTCGCCGGGCCCCTGCTCGTCGTCGGGCTTCCGCTCCGGCTGCTTCGCCGCCGGGTCGGCGGAGGGGTCGGCGGCGCGCTGCGTCCAGCGGTGCTCGTGGCCCTGGACCGCGGAGCGGTACGCGGCGAGCAGTTCGCCGCCGGCCGCCGCGAGGTGGTCGAAGACCTGGGGGTTGCGCTCGATGACCGGCTCGACGGCGGACTTCGCCTGGTTCACGAACTGCTGCACCGCGCTCTGCGCGGCCACCCCCGGCAGCGACGTCTGGAACTCGGAGACCTTGTCGGCGACGGCCCCCAGGAGCTTGCGCAGCTCTTTGGCGGCGGAGCCGGGCGGCGTCCCGTACTCGGCGCGGCGGCGGGCCTTCTCCTCTTCGAGGTCCTCGGCGCACGCGTCGGCCCAGGCGTCGGCGTCGAGGTCGGGACGCTCGGTGGCATCGCTCATGGCGTACTCCTGCACGGGGCTTCGGCTGCGGTTCGGCTGCGGTTCGACTGTGGTCTGTGCGTACGCTCGACGGTACCCGAAGGCGCGCCGGCCGTTCAGCGCCCTGCGGGCCAGAGCCCGGGGTCGGGGGTGAAGCGGAGGGTGAGGACGCCGTCCGCGAGGGCCGCGCCGGAGACGGTGCAGCGGCGCAGTGCGGACGGCAGGGGGACGATCCTTCGGAACGGGCCCACGGTGAGGACGAGTTCGTCGCCGCGGCGCACCAGGCCAAGGCCCTCCTTCGAGGCGCCGGGCAGCGGGATCGACCAGACCAGGATGCCGTCCTCGTCGCGCCGGTCCTCTATGTCCGCCTCAAGCGCTCCAGGCAGGTCGGTCGCCTCAGGCACGTGCGGTACGTCGAGCAGCGCGAGGTCGTCGAGGCCGCGCACCTCTCGGCCGGCGTGTGCGACCTCGTGGACCTCCGTGCCGCTCCCCCACGCGCCGTGCCACTCGTCCAGGCACTTGGCCTGCTGGGCGGCGAGGCCGGCGAGCCAGGTGTCCGGGGAGTGCGCGGGCAGCATCCGGTTGGCGACGACGGTCTCGACGCGCAGCCCGTGCAGGGCGAGCCCGGGGCGAGCGGCGCCCAGGGCGTCGTTCGCCGCCGGCCCCGGCTCGGCCACCAGCCGCAGCGCGGTGCCGGGGTCGTTGATCAGCGCCTCGACGGCGGACAGTTCCCGGTCCCAGCGCGCGGCCGTCTCGTACAGCCACTCCGCCGGCATGGGCACCCCGGCGAGTTGGGCGAGGACGGGCCGCAGGGCGCGGGCGGCCTGCCGCTCGGGCGGCAGGAGCCGGCGCAGATAGCGGCGCAGTTGCTCGGGCAGCGCGAGCAGGGGAACGCTCTGGGCCAGCGGCGGCAGATCGACGACGACCACGTCGTACGAGCCCCCCGCCGAGCCGTCCGTCAGGCCGCCCGCCGCCCGCGCCACCGCACGCAACAGGGCGAACTGCTCGCTGCCGGGCAGCGGCGTCAGCTCCTCCTCGGCCAGCCGGGCGGCCCCGAGCAGGTCGAACAGGGCCGCGCCGCGGTCCTGGAGCGCCAGGAACTCGGCCCGGAAGTCGACCTCGGCGTCGATCCGCGCGGCCCACAGACCGGGGGCGCACTCCTTCGGCGTGCGGGCGAGCGGCGTCCCGAGTACGTCCCCGGGGTCCGGCGACAGCAGCAGGGTGCGGCGCCCGCCGCGGGCCGCGGCCAGCGCGGTCGCCGCGGCGATCGTGGTACGGCCCGCGCCGCCGAGGCCGGTGACGAGGACCGTGCGCATCAGAGGGCGGGTCCGCTCTCGACGCGCTTCTTCAGGCCGTCGAGGGCGCGGTCGATGATGACCTTCTCGGCCTTGCGCTTGATCATCCCGAGCATGGGGATCTTGACGTCCACGGTGAGCTGGTAGGTCACCTCGGTGCGGTCGCCGCCGCCGACCGGCCGCAGCGTGTACGAGCCGTCCAGGGCGCGCAGCATCTGTGACTTCACCAGCGTCCAGCTGACCTGGTCGTCACCGCTCCAGGTGTACTCCAGGGTGTGGTCGTCCTTGATCGCTCCGGCGTCCAGGACCAGCCTGACCTGCTCGGCGCGGCCCCGGTCGTCCCGGGAGACCACCTCGGCCTGCTTGACCTCGCCGGTCCACTCGGGATAGCGGTCGAAGTCGGAGATCACTCCCATGACGTCGGCCGGCGCCGCCTCGATGGTGATGCTAGAGCTGGTGTGTTCCGCCATCGCAGCGGCTCCTTCAGTGCGGTACCGACCCGGGGTGAATGTAGGTGTGAAGGCTATCGCGCCCGGGAGGGGCCCGGCCCCCGACCCCGGCCCCGGTCGCCGCACCGCCGGACGGTCACCAGCTCAGCGTCCAGGGCCGGCCGGAGGAGGCGAAGTGCCCCACGTTCACGCACTCGGTGGCGCCGATCCGCATCCGGGGCACCAGCGGCTGGTGGACGTGGCCGAACAGGGCGTAGCGGGGCCGCGTCCGGTGGATCGCGGCCAGGAGCGCGCCGCTGCCGCGCTCGAAGCGGCGGGCGACGGTGTCGTACGTCAACTCGGGCACCTCCGGCGGGATGTGCGAGCAGAGCACGTCGACGTCGCCGAGCGCCTCGACCTTGGCCGCGTACTCCTCGTCGGAGATCTCGTAGGGGGTGCGCATCGGGGTGCGCAGCCCGCCGCCGACGAAGCCGAAGACCCGGCCGCCGATCTCGACCCGCTCGCCGTCGAGGACGGTGACCCCGGGGCGGGCGTACTCGGGCCACAGGGTGGGGATGTCGACGTTCCCGTAGGTGGCGTACGTCGGGGTGGGGAAGGCGGCGAACAGCTCCGCGTACTGGCGGCGCACGGCCTGCTCGATGGCGGTGTCGCGGTCCGCGTCGAGTTCGGCCCAGAGCCGGCGGCCGAGCTCGCGGGCCTCGTCGAAGCGGCGGGCGGTGCGCAGGGAGACGATCAGGTCGGCGTTCTCGACCCCGAAGAGGTCGGGGAAGATGCCGCGGGAGTGGTCGGCGTAGTCGAGGAAGAGGACGAGGTCGCCGAGGCAGATCAGGGCGTCGGCGCCGTTCCCGGCGGCGGCCAGGTCCGCGGCGTTGCCGTGGACGTCGCTGATCACGTTCACCCGTGTACTCGTTCGCGGGCCCGTCCGCGTACTCACCCGTGCACCCGCCCGTGCGTTCACTCGTGCCTCCCCTGTGATCACCGGCGATCACCTCTGATCACCCTAGAACCCCGCCCGTCCGTGGGACAGGGTCGTTCTTCCGGCTCGCACCGCGCGTGGACTACCGTGGGATTGCTCTGCGCGGAGCACGGTCCGCCGTGTGACGCACGGAACATCTGGTCGGAACCCCCTATCCGGAACTGAGTACTGGTGGGTAACGTCCGGGCAGTCCAGTCGTGCTCACCCCCCGGGAGCACCCTGCCCGATCAGGCCGGCGCACCCCACAGAGCCGTGGCACCGGCGCCCGATGAGGAGCAGCAGTCTTGCGCGAGTTCAGCCTTCCGGCCTTGTACGAGGTCCCCTCCGACGGCAATCTGACCGACCTCGTCCACCGCAACGCGGCTCAGCACCCCGACGTCGTCGTGATGGGCCGCAAGGTCCCGGACGGCTGGGTCGACGTCACCGCCAGGGAGTTCCTCGCCCAGGTGCGGGCCGCCGCCAAGGGCCTGATCGCCGCGGGCGTGGAGCCCGGCGACCGGGTCGCCCTGATGTCGCGCACCCGCTACGAGTGGGTGCTACTGGACTTCGCGATCTGGTGCGCGGGCGCGGTCGTCGTCCCGGTGTACGAGACCAGCTCGCCCGAGCAGGTGTCGTGGATCCTCTCCGACTCGGGCGCGGTCGCGCTGGTCGTGGAGAGCGATGCGCACACCGCAGCGGTGGAGTCCGTACGGGGCGGGCTGCCGCAGCTGCGGGAGGTCTGGCAGCTCTCGGCGGGCGGCGTGGACGCGCTGGTGACGCTGGGTGCGGAGGTCGACGACGCGACCGTGGACGCGCGCGCCGCGAGCGCGAAGGCGGACGACGTGGCGACGATCGTCTACACCTCGGGCACCACCGGCCGCCCCAAGGGCTCGATCCTCACCCACCGGGCGTTCTTCGCGGAGTGCGGCAACGTGGTGGAGCGGCTGAAGCCGCTGTTCCGCACGGGTGAGAGCTCCGTGCTGCTCTTCCTGCCCGCGGCGCACGTCTTCGGCCGGATGGTCGAGGTGGCGGCCGTGATGGCGCCGATCAAGCTGGGCACCCTGCCGGACATCAAGAACCTCACCGACGACCTCGCCACCTTCCGGCCCACCCTGATCCTCGGGGTGCCGCGGGTCTTCGAGAAGGTCTACAACGGGGCGCGCGCCAAGGCGCAGGCCGACGGCAAGGGGAAGATCTTCGACCGGGCGTCGCGGACGGCGATCGCCTACAGCCGCTCGCTCGACACCCCGCAGGGCCCCTCGCTCGCCCTCCGGCTCAAGCACGCGCTCTTCGACAAGCTCGTCTACCGCAAGCTGCGCGCCGTGCTGGGCGGCCGGGGCGAGTACGCGATCTCCGGCGGTGCGCCGCTGGGCGAGCGCCTCGGGCACTTCTTCCGCGGCATCGGCTTCACGGTGCTGGAGGGGTACGGGCTGACCGAGTCCTGTGCGGCGACCGCGTTCAACCCCTGGGACCGGCAGAAGATCGGCACGGTCGGCCAGCCGCTGCCGGGCACGGTGGTGCGGATCGCCGACGACGGCGAGGTGCTACTACACGGGGAGCACCTCTTCGAGGGGTACTGGAACAACGGCGAGGCGACCGCCGAGGCGATGGCGGACGGCTGGTTCCACACCGGCGACATCGGGACGCTCGACGAGGAGGGCTACCTCGCGATCACCGGCCGCAAGAAGGAGATCCTGGTGACCGCCGGCGGCAAGAACGTGGCCCCCGCGGTGATCGAGGACCGCATCCGGGCGCACGCGCTGGTCGCGGAGTGCATGGTGGTCGGCGACGGGCGGCCGTTCGTCGCCGCGCTGGTCACGGTCGACGAGGAGTTCCTGGGCCGGTGGGCGGCGGAGCACGGCAAGCCGGCCGGCTCGACGGCGGCGTCCCTACGGGACGACCCGGACCTGCTGGCAGAGGTCCAGCGGGCGGTGGACGACGGCAACGCGGCGGTGTCCAAGGCGGAGTCGGTGCGCAAGTTCCGCATCCTGGGTGCGCAGTTCACCGAGGAGGACGGCCACATCACGCCGTCGCTGAAGCTGAAGCGGAACGTGGTGGCGAAGGACTTCGCCGAGGAGATCGAGGCCATCTACCACGGCTGACGGCCCGAAGAACACGGCTGACGGCCCGAAGAGGCCAAGAGCGGCGCCCGCCCCCGTACGCATACGACGGTCGGGCGCCGCTCAACGTTTACGCGGCTCAACGTTCGCGCGGCTCAACGTTCACAGCAGCGCGCGCAGCCGCTCCGCCAGCAGGTCCCAGCGCCAGGTCTCCTCGACCCAGCGCCGCCCGCGCTCGCCCATCCGCCGCCGCAGCTCCGGGTCCTGGAGCAGCGTCACGATCCGCTCGCCCGTCTCCGCCACGGCCGCCTCGTCCGTACCGCCGCGCACGACCCAGCCCGTCTCGCCGTCGAGCACCGCGTCCGGCGCCCCGCCCGAGTCGCCGGCGACCACCGGCAGGCCGGTGGCGGACGCCTCCAGATAGACGATGCCGAGCCCTTCGACGTCCAGTCCGCCGCGGCGGGTGCGGCACGGCATGGCGAAGACGTCGCCCGCGCCGTAGTGCGCCGGCAGTTGCGCCCACGGCACCGCGCCGGTGAAGCGCACCGCGCCGGCCACGCCCACCTGCTGCGCCAGCTTCCGCAGGTCCTGCTCGTACGGGCCGCCGCCGACGACCAGCAGGACGGCGTCCGGGACGCGGGCGAGGATCCCGGGCATCGCGCGGATGAGGGTGTCCTGCCCCTTGCGCGGCACCAGTCGCGAGACGCACACCACCACGGGCCGGTCGCTGAGATCGAGTTCGGCGCGGACCGCGGCGCCGCCCGAGTCCGGGTGGAAGGTCTTCTCGTCGACCCCGGGCGGGAGGTGGACCATGCGGCCGGCCGCTTCCGGGGTGAGGGCGGCGGCGATCCGGGACCGGGTGTACTCGCCCAGGTACGTGATGGTGTCGGTGCCCTCGCCGATGCGGCGCAGCAGCGCGCGGGAGCCGGGCAGTTGGGCCCAGCCCGCCTCGTGGCCGTGCGAGGTGGCGACGAGCCGGCGCGCGCCCGCCCGGCGCAGCGCGGGGCCCATCAGCCCGAGCGGCGCCGCGGCGCCGAACCACACCGACGTACAGCCGTGCTCCGTCAGCAGGGAGGTGGCCCGGGCGGTGACGCGGGGGGTGGGCAGCAGCATCGTGGTGCGGTCGCGCACGACGGTGAAGGGCTGCTCCGCGTCGAAGGCGGCCGTCGCCTCCGCGCCCTCGGGCCCGCGCTTCCAGGTGGAGGCGTACACGACGAGCCGATCGGGCTCCAGCCGCAGCGCCATGTTGTGCAGGAACGCCTGGATGCCACCGGGCCTGGGCGGGAAGTCGTTGGTCACGATCAGGGTCTTGTGCATCGTGCGCCGACAGTACCAACCGTGCCGGGCCGCCCCCGCGCGGCGACCCGTCGGCCCCGCCTGACCCCGCGCGCCCGCCCCCGCCCGGCATCATGAGGCTTTGCATATCGCCATCAATGCCAATGAAGGGCGCGAAAGGTCTATGACGGGCAGAGGGTACGGCGGGGTGCGGTGTATCCTCGCGGTGTGGGTCCTCACCAGGGCCGCGCTGCTGCTGTTCGTCACCAAGGCGGTGATCTTCCCCGGACCGGACGTGACCTCGGACGTGTCCGTGATCTACCGCGGCTGGTACGAGGTGCTGCGCACCGGCACGTTCCCGCTGGGCGACGTCGCCTGGCAGTACCCGCCGGCCGCGGCGCTCCCGGTGCTCTCCCCCGGCCTGCTGCCCTTCCTCGACTACGCCTCCGCCTTCTTCGTCATCGCGCTGCTCTCCGACGCCGTGGTGCTCGCCCTGCTGCTGTCCGCCGGCCGCCGCCCCGGGCGCCGGACGCACGGCTGTTGGGTGTGGGTGGTCGGCGTCCCGCTGCTCGGCCCCACCGCGTACGCCCGCTACGACCTGGTGGTCACCGCGGTCGCCGTCGCCGCGCTGCTCGCCGGTCCGCGCCGGCCGGGAGCGTTCGGCGCCCTCGCCGCCTTCGGCGCGCTGCTGAAGGTCTGGCCGGCGCTGCTGCTCGCGGCGGCGCCCAGGCGGGCGTGGTGGAGCGCCGCGGTCACCGCCGTCGCCCTCTCGGCGGCCTTCCTGCTCGCCGCGCCCGGGGCGTTCGCCTTCCTCACGTACCAGCGCGAGCGCGGCACGGAGGTCGAGTCCCTGGGCGCCCTGGTGTTCCACGCGGCGCGGCTGCTCGGCGGCTGGGACGGGCAGGTGCTGCTGAACTACGGCTCGGTGGAGTTCCTGGGCCCGTACGTGTCCACGGTGTCGACCGCCGCGCTGCTGCTGGCGCTCGGCGCGCTGGCGTGGCTCGTGGTGTGGCGGGTGCGGGCCCGGCTGACGGACGCGGGACCGGGCACGGCTGCGGACGCGGCGCTGACGGCGACACTGCTGTTCACCACCACGAGTCGGGTGATCAGCCCGCAGTACCTGGTGTGGCTGGTGGGCCTCGCCGCGGTGTGCCTGCTGCACCGCGGCAGCCGGATGTCGCTGCCGGGCTGGCTCGTCGTCGCCGCGGCGGCGGTGACGGTGCTGGAGTTCCCCGTCTTCTTCGCCCGGGTCGTGGCGAGCGATCCGCTGGGCGTGCTGCTGCTCGCCGTGCGCAACGGGCTGTTGGTGGCGGCGACGGTGACGGCGTGCCGTCGGCTGTGGCGCGCGACGGTCCCCCGCCCGGCCGACCCCGGACCGCTGCCCCCGGTGCGGCGTGCGACGGGCACTAGTCCAAGCGTTGGCGGAGGTAGTCGCGCCAGCGTGCGGTGAACTCGGCGGTGTCCATGTCGAGCACCCGGGACAGCTCCCGGTCCACGGCGCCGGCGGGGTCCCCGCGCTGCCGGCCCACCGCGTGGTACAGCTCAAGCAACGCCTGCTCGCCCCAGCGTCCGACGATGAACTCGCAGGCCAGCCACCCTCCTTCGTACGCCACGGCGAGGGTCTCCGGATCGCTGCCGAAGGAGAAGTCGGCCTCGGTCGGCAGCGCGTCGGGCAGGTCGCCGGAGCGCACGGCGCGCTGGATCTCCGGGGCGATCTGCCCGGTGGTGCGGGCCGTGTCCCGGTAGGCGACCCAGTCGGCGAAGCCTTCGGAGAGCCACATCGGGGTCGTCGGCGTGGTGCGGGCGCGGGTCGCCACGTGCGTCGTCTCGTGGGTGAGGACGACCTGCTGTCCGTAGCGGTCCAGCGCGTCGTACGCGCCGGGGTTCACGATCACCCGGTCCGCCGGCACCGCGTGCGTGCCGCCCGTCTCGCCGGTGGTCACCGCGGCGATGCCCCGGTAGCCGGCCCCCTCGGAGCCGAGCAGCGCGCCCATCCCCTCCAGCGACGGCGGCACGAGGACGACGACCCGTTCGGCCCACGGCGAGCGCCAGGCGCGGGAGACCGCGGGCACCGCGCGGTCGGTGGTGTCGGCGAGGGCCCGCAGCCGGTCCGGCTGCTGGCCGACGGCGAGCACCAGCGAACGCTGGCCGTGCACAGCGGCCACCGGGCCCTGCTGCCACAGCTGCTGCGCCGTGCCCTTCGCCGGGCGGTCGGCCGTGACGTACCAGCGGCCGTCGCGCAGCCCGAGTTCCATCGCGCGGGCCACCACCACGGGTGCGGTGTCGTAGTCGGCGATCCGGTAGTGCAGTTCGACGTCGGCGTACGCCTTGGCGCCGTCCCGCCGCACCGTGCCGACCCGGTACGCCCACTCCCCGATCGGCACGTCCGCCAGATTGCGGAACTGCCGGCGCTCCTCGGCCCGCAGCTCGCTCTGCTCGGGCCCGCAGGAGGCCAAGAACGCCTCCTCGTCGCGGTCGAGGAGGGCGGCAGCGCGGGCGTTCAGGGTCTCCTGCACGGAGTCGACGGTGTGGTGCGACGCCTCGGGAGCGGCGGTACAGGCGGGCACGAGGGCGGTGGCGAGCCACAGGGCCGCCGTCCGTCTCGTCACCGTGCGTCCACTGTGTCCGCTGCGTACGCCCCGTACGCGCTCACCGTTCGCCACGCCGCTGATCGTACGGAACGCGAGTGGCGTCAGGGACGGGTGACCGAGGAGATCGGCATCATGCCGACCGGGTCGGCGCGCACCGCGGCCCCGGGGTAGGGGGCGTGCACGACCCGGCCGCCGCCCACGTACATCCCGATGTGGCTGGCGTCGTCCCGGTAGGCGACGAGGTCGCCCGGGCGCGCCTGGGACAGCGGGACCTGTCGGCCGGCGAGCCGCTGGGCCTGCGAGGTGCGGGGCAGCCCGACGCCGGCCCGGGCGTAAGACCACTGCATCAGCCCGGAGCAGTCGAAGCCGGCGGGGCCGTTGGCGCCCCAGACGTAGGGGCGGCCGATCGCGCTGCGCACGGCGTCGACCGCGGCTGCGGCGCGCCCGGACGCGGCGCTCTCGCCGGCGGCGGGGCCCAGGGCGTCCCGGTCGGAGCGGGAGGCCCGGTCGTGGGCGGCGCGTTCGGCGGCCGACAGGGAGTTCAGCAGCCGCTGCGCCGCGGCGAGCTTGTGTTCCACGGTGCGCTTGTGGCGGGCGAGGTCGGCCCGGCTGCGCTCCCACGCTTCGAGGTCGTGCCGGGCCTCGGTGCGCTGCTGGCCCAGGGCCCGCTGGGCGCGCAGGAAGTCGCGCAGCGCGGTGGTCTGGCGGGCGCCGGTGCGCTCCAGGAACTCGGCGTGCTCCAGATAGCTCTCGGGGTCGGCGGAGAGCAGCAGCATCAGCGCGGGGTCGAGGCCGCCGGAGCGGTACTGGGCGCCGGCGACGGCGCCGAGCGCGCCGCGCAGCCGGTTGACGCGCTCCTGGCCGCGGGCGACGGCGTCCTGCGCGGCGGTCACCCGGGTGCGCAGCCCGCCGGCCCGTTCGCCGGCCTCGTTGAAGCGCTCGGTGGCCCGCTCGGCCTCCTCGAACAGCCGGTCCACGCCGGCGCGGGTGGCCTCCGGGGAGGAGTGCGGCTCGGCGGTCGCGGGCGCGGCGCCGAGCGCGGCGGCCGTCGCGGCTGCGGCGGACAGGACGGTGACCCGGGCGCCGTGGGCGGGGCCGGGTTGCGGGGGCCGTCGATGGGACGCCACGGGCCGCGCTCCTTCTGCGTACGACAGTGGTGCGCGGCAGACAGTAGCCGGCGGCTGCCCGCCGACCAACGACCCGCCGGCCGGGGCGCGGTGGGGTGGACGGGGAGTGCACAGGTCACCGGCCGAACGCGGGGCTGCGGTGCGGCGGGGAAATCGCCCGTTCGGGCGCGGCGCCCGAACGGGCCTTGCGCGCGGCCCTCGGTGGAGCTATATGCGAACGCCGAACTTGAACGGCATGTTGTTGATGGACTCGTACCGCACGACGGCGCCGGTGCGCGGCGAGTGCAGGATCTGGCCGTTGCCCGCGTAGAAGCCGACGTGGTGCAGGTCGTCGTAGAAGAAGACCAGGTCGCCCTGTTTGAGCTGGCTCTGCGAGTAGATCCGCTGGCCGGCGTTGGCCTGGGCCTGGGAGGTGCGCGGGATCTGGACGTCCGCCTGGGCGAAGGACCAGGAGGTGAAGCCGGAGCAGTCGAAGGAGTTGGGGCCCGTCGCGCCCCACACGTACGGCTTGCCGATCTTGCTCACGCCGGCGGCGTACGCGGCGGCTGCGCGGCTGGAGGCGGGCTTGGTGGCCTTGTCGGGCTTGCCCGGCTTGTCGAGGTCCGGGCGGGCGGTGGTACCGGCGCGGTTGGCGCGGGTCTCCTCCTCCTTCAGGGCCTCGCGCTCCTTGGCGGTCAGCGAGTTGAGCAGCTTCTGCGCCTCGTTCAGCTTGCCCTGCACCTGGCGCTTTTGGGCACCGAGTTCGGTACGTGCCTCGGCGAGTTCGGTCAGCTTGGTCTGGGCCTCCTTGCGCTGCTGCGCGAGGGCCCGCTGCTTGGACTGGATCTCGTCGATCGAGTCGCTGTGCTTGCTGCCGAGCTGGTCGAGCGCGGACGCCTTGTCGAGGTAGGTGTCCGGGTCGGCGGAGAGGAAGAGCTGGAGGGAGGGGTCCAGGCCGCCGGAGCGGTACTGGGCGCTGGCGACCGTGCCGAGGTTGTTGCGCAGGGTGTTCAGTTCCTCCTGGCCGCGGGCGACCTTGTCCTGGAGGCCGTCGACCTGCTTCTGGAGCTTGGTCTGCTCCTCCTTGGCGCCGTTGTACTTCTCGGTGGCCTTCTCGGCCTCCGCGTACAACTTGTCGACCTTCGCCTTCACCTCGTTCTTGCCGGGCTGCGGGGCGGCGTTGGCGCCCTGCGAGGTCAGGGCGACCGCGGCGGCTGCGGTCGCGGTGAGGACGGTGACGCGGGTACGGCCCGGCTGCTTGGCTCGACGGTGGGACGCCACGGAGGCGGGCTCCTTCTTCCTCAAGGCCGCCTGCCGGCGTGGGGAGAGACAACGCCCCCCGGCTCCGCGGTGCCAGCTCCCCCGGACTTCGCTGTACGCACGGACGGCGGTCCTTCGCTGTCACCCCGGGTGGGCGATCAACCGCGCGAAGGTTCGACGCCTGACCCTAGTGACCCGCTTGTGATCACTTCAAATCTTCCGGCGAAAAAAATCCCGTCACCCGAGCATTCTTTACTCTGATCACACACTGTGTCATGGGTACTTGACCGTACGTCCCGACCCACGGGGCAACAAAGCGGTCATACGCTGACACCAGCCAGCAAAGCCGCCCAACAGTGCATCAGGTGCGGGAAAGCCGCTTCAGGAGCAGAAGGGAGGCAACCGGACGGGCACCGGCCCTGGCGACCCCGTCGGCGACCTCGCGATCGGTGGACGCGACCACCACGGGCCGCCCCGGCGGCTCGGCCCGGACGAGCTGGCGGATCAACTCGTCCGCGGTCACCCCCGGTTTGGAGAAGAGCACCCGCACCCCGCGCGGCGGGGCGAGCAGCACGGGCGCGGCCAACTCGGCGCCGTCGAAGACGCAGGTGACCTCCGCGCCGGTCTGGGCGGCGAGCACGGAGAGCCCGCCGAGCAGCCGCAGCCGCTGCTTCTCCAGCGGCATCGTGGGATAGCCGGTCTTGGTGACGTTGTAGCCGTCCACGACCAGATGGACCTGGGGCAGCGACAGCAGTTGGTCCAGGAGCGCCGGGTCGGTCTCCGACAGCGCGCGGGCGGCAACGTCCTTGGGCGTCATCCGCCCCGGCTCGACGGCGTCCACCGTGTCGGCGGGGTGCACGGAGACGGGCGGCAGCGCCAACTCGCGCCGCAGCCCCTGGGCCGCGTCCAGGACCGTGTCCAACAGCAGCCGCAGCCGCATGTCCTCGATGGAGCGGCCCTCGCGGGCGGCGCGGCGCCCGGCCTCGACCGCCGCCTCCGCCTCCCCCAGCCGCGCCTTGAGCCGTCGGGTCTCACTCTCGGCCGCGGACACCTGGGCCGCGGCGTCGGCCCGTACGGAGTCGATCTCGGCGGCGGCCCGGCGCAGTGCGGCCTCACCGCGCTTGACGTCGCTCTCGGCGCTGCGCAGCTTGCGGCGAAGCGATTCCGCTTCCTTGCGGGCCGTCTCCAGCTCCGTGCGAAGCCGCTCGGTCTCGCTCTTGGTGAGGGCGCGCGCCTCGGACAGCTCGGCGCGCAGCCGGTCCTGCTCGCGCCGCCCGGCCTCGTCGGCGCGCTCGGCGTCCGCCCGCTGGGCCTCTTCGCCCGCGGTGGCCACCAGCTTCACCCATCCGGTGGGCCGCAGCACGTAGGCCGCCGCCGCCACGTCCAGGGGATCGGCGGCGGCGGGCGGCGAACCCGCGGTGAGCGCGGCGCACAGCTCCGGCTGGAGCTGTGCGATCCGCTCGCCCACCCGCTGGCGGAACACCGGGTCGCTCTCCAGCGTCGCCGCCATCGCGTTGCCCGCGAGCTTGGCGCGCCGGGAGGGGGTGAAACGGGCGTACTGCCGCAGCTGGGCCGGGAGTTCCGCAACGGTCAGCCCGCCGAAGACGTCCGCGACCAGGGTCACGACCCTGCGCCGCACGCCTTCCGGCAACGGCCTTTCGAGCGCCTCCGCGGCGTCGTCGGCCGCACCGGCCGGTTCGGCGCCGCCCTCAGGCTGCTCCACGATCCGTCACCCCATTACCCGTTCGCCCGTCACCGATCCGGGCGCGGCCCCTCAGGAGGTCGCGCCCGGCCTGTCCACCAGTTCGATCTGATCCACGGCGTTGCACCAGCGGCAGCGCACCGACTCGATGGTCTCACTCACCACCTCGCGCTCCTCGACCGTGGGCTGCCCCGCGAGGTCCAGATGGACGTACTCCACCACCTTCGACGAGCGGGTCACGTCGAAGCGGGTCAGGTTTCCGCAGAGGGTGCAGCGCCAGCGGGTGTCAGCCGTGGGAGAGGGAACCGTCGTCATCGTTCCGTCCGTCCTCATTTCTTTGACGTTCCTTGACGTTCATGGGCTTCTCTTGGGCGTCTCTTGGCCTTCGCCAGCACGTGTCGACACGCTTCCACGTGCGCCGACGCCCTGAGCGCCGTCGACTTCCTCGACCTCGGTGGCGGCTTGGAGCCGCCCGCCACGCGCGGTCGCCGCGGTGCGCCTTCGAACTGCGGGTGTACTGCTCGTAACTCTATGGCCTCACGGGGCTCCCGGGGCACGGCGAGGCACCCTGTACCACCATGGACCGTTCCGTCATGATCTGTCCCGTGACCCTTTGGCAGTCGGTGCCGTCGGCGGTGGGCCGGGCGCTGCGCGGTGCGGTCCGGGGCGGCACCACCGGCCCCGCCGTGACCTCCGGCGTGATCGCCCTGTGCTGCGCGGTCTTCCTCGTCAGCCCGGTGTCGGGACTCAACCCCTCCTACGGGAGCGGGGACGCACTGCTCGCCGCCCAGAGCCGCTACTTCGAGCAGTGGGGGGTGATCCCGGCGCACCTCACCGGCGGCGCCGCCGACGCCCTCGTCACCCCGCTCACGGCGCTCTTCGTCCACGGCAACTGGCTCCACCTCCTCGGCAACATGCTCTTCCTGCACGTCTTCGGCGCCATGACCGAAGAGCACTTGGGGCGGTTCGAGTACACCCTCTTCTACCTCGGCACGGGCTATGCGGCGCTGGTGGCCTACGCCGCCGCGAACGCGGAGTCCGAGCAGACCCTGGTGGGCGCCTCCGGGGCGATCTCAGGGGTGCTCGGGGCCTTCCTCTTCCTCTTCCCCAGGGCCCGGGTCACCAGTCTCTTCCCGTTCCTCTTCTTCCTTCCGCTGCGCTTCCCCGCCTGGGTCGTGCTGGTCTTCTGGTTCGTGCTCCAGTGGCTGGCCGCGTCGGGGGCGGGCGAGGGCGGCCCCGGGGTGGCCTACCTGGCCCATCTGGTGGGGTTCGGAGCGGGGTTCCTCTACGCCTGGGGCCGCTTTCGACGGCCGGCTACAGTGAAGGTCCCAGCAGCGGCGACCGAGGGAGAAAACCAGCCGTGATCACCGCGATCGTGCTCATCAAGACCAGCGTGGACCGCATCCCCGAGATCGCGGACGCCATCGCAGCGCTGGACGGGGTGAGCGAGGTCTTCTCCGTCACCGGCACCTACGACCTGATCGCCATGGTCCGGGTCGCCCGGCACGAGAACCTGGCGGACGTGATCCCCGGCCGGATCAGCAAGGTCGAGGGCGTGGTCGGCACCGACACGCACGTCGCCTTCCGCACGTACTCCCAGCACGACCTGGAGGCCGCCTTCGCCATCGGCCTCGACTCCTGACCGCTGCGCCGCAGCCCCGCAGCCCCACGCCCCGCACCCGCTCCCCGGCACCGCACTCCCCCGCACCACTCCCCTAGCACCGGGTCCCACCCGCGACAGTCGGATGAAGAAATCCTCATCTTGTCCTCATCCGCTTGCGCCGGTCCGGCTCCCACCATCGACACCATGGTCTTCTCCCATCGCATCGCGGCCCTTGCCGCCGTCGTCGCGATCCCCCTCGGGATCGCGGTGACCAGCTATGCCCTCACCGACAACCCAGACTCGAACAAGGTTCCGCCGAAGGTGCGCCTGGAGACCGGTACGCCGTCGGGCTCGCCCGGCACCCCCTCACAGGCGCCCAGCGCGCCCGCGACGACCCCCGGCGACGAGACCGTCGCACCGCCGGTGAGCGAGAACCCGGCGGGCGACGACGACGCCCCCTCCAACGGCTCCGGCAACGGTTCCGGCGGCACGGGCACCGGCTCCGGCGGCAACGGCACCGGTTCCGGCGGCAACGGCTCGGGCGGCAACAACAACACGAACCCGGGCAACGGCAACGGCGGGGACGACGACGGCCCGGGGGGCGACGACTACGGTGACGACGGCTGATCCAGTACGCCGTTGGGTCACCGCACGGCTCCAGATCGTCTCCGCACGGGCGCGCATCCTGCTGTGGCTGCTGATCGTGATGACGGTGGCCCTGGCCGCGGTCGCGCTGGCCACCCGCTCGGTGCTGCTGCGCGACGCGGACCACCGGATCAACGGGCTGTTGGTCCAGGAGACGAACGAGTTCGCCAACTTCGTCCGCCAGGGCGTCGACCCCGACAACGGACGCAAGTTCACCGACCCCAACCCGCTGCTGCGGGTGTTCCTGGCCCGGCAGTACCCCGACCCCGACGAGGAGCTGATCGGCCTGGTCCAGGACCCCGGCCGCGGCTTCGCCGTCAAGCAGCAGTCCCGGGACCAGCGGGTGCCCCACCCCCTGGTCAAGGACGAGGCCGCGATGACGGCGATATTCCACTCCGGGGACTCGATGGGCACGCTCAACCGCCCCGAGGGCGAGATCCGCTGGGCCAAGGTGCCCATCGAGGGCGCCGGGGGACAGCTGCCGGCCGCCTTCGTGGTCGCCATCCACCCCGCCGCCGAACAGTCCAAGGCCACCGACGTCTTCCACATGCTGCTCGGGATCTCCGGCGTGGCGCTGCTGATGACCACCGGCATCGGCTGGGTCGTCGCCGGCCGCATCCTGCGCCCCGTACGCCTGGTGCGCACCACCGCGGCGCAACTCACCGAGCAGGACCTGACCCAGCGCATCCCGGTGCAGGGCCGGGACGACATCGCCGCACTCGCCCAGACCTTCAACGGGATGCTCGACCGCCTGGAGCGGGCCTTCGCCGCCCAGCGGGAGTTCGTCGACGACGCCGGCCACGAGCTGCGCACCCCGATCACGATCGTGCGGGGCCATCTGGAGCTGATGGGCGACGACCCCGTCGAGCGCGAACAGACGGTCCGGATCGTGATGGAGGAGCTGGACCGGATGAGCCGGATCGTCGAGGACCTGCTCCTGCTCGCCAAGGCGGAGCGGCCCGACTTCGTCTCGCCCGAACCGGTGCAGCTCGGCGAGCTGACCGCGGACGTCTTCGTGAAGGCCCGGGCGCTCGGCGAGCGCGACTGGCACCTGGACCAGGCCGTGGACGCCGAGGTCCTGCTCGACCCCCAGCGCATCACCCAGGCGATGGTCCAACTGGCGCAGAACGCCGTCCAGCACACCGTCCCCGGGCAGCGCATCGGCATAGGATCGCGCGACGGAGACGGCACGATCGAGCTGTTCGTCGCCGACAGCGGCCCCGGCGTCCAGCCCAAGGACTCCGAAGTGATCTTCGAACGGTTCCGGCGGGGCACCTCGCGGCGCGGCTCGCGGGCGACCGGTGCGGGGCTCGGACTCGCCATTGTGAAGGCCATCGCCGAAGGGCACGGTGGACGCGTGGAGCTGCGCCCCACGGACGGCGGCGGCGCCACCTTCGTCCTCGTACTGCAGAAGGAAGCGACGTCGTGAACCGGATACTCATCGTCGAGGACGAGGAGCGCATCGCCGCCTTCGTGGAGAAGGGCCTGCGCGCCAACGGCTTCACCACCTCCGTCGTCCACGACGGCGACGCCGCCTTCGACTACGCGGTGACCGGCGGGTTCGACCTGGTGATCCTGGACATCGGGCTGCCCGGCAAGGACGGCTTCACGGTGCTGCGCCAACTGCGCGAGGCCCAGGTCTCGGTGCCGGTGATCGTGCTGACCGCCCGGGACTCCGTACGGGACACGGTGGCCGGCCTGGAGGGCGGCGCGGACGACTGGATGACCAAGCCGTTCCGCTTCGAGGAGCTGCTGGCCCGGGTGCGGCTGCGACTGCGCACCGCCGCCCGCGCGCCGGAGGTCACGGTGCTGCGCAACGGCGAGTTGACGCTCGACCTGCGGACCAGGCGCGCTCGTTCGGGGGAGCGCACCGTGGACCTGACGGCGCGCGAGTTCGTCCTCCTGGAGCTGTTCCTGCGCCACCCCGGACAAGTGCTGTCGCGCGAGCAGATCCTGTCCCACGTGTGGGGGTACGACTTCGACCCCGGGTCGAACATCGTGGACGTGTACGTGCGGGCGCTGCGCAAGAAGCTGGGGCCCGACCGGGTCGAGACGGTCCGGGGCATGGGGTACCGCCTGCCCGAGTGAGCCCGGGCGCACCGCGACGAAGACGAAGCCGTACGGCACTCAGGGGCTGTACGGCTTCTTCATGTTCCGCTCCCCCGTACGGCGCAATCGTCACACCGCCGCGTCGCCTTTGGTGAAGTTCCTTTCATCATCGGCTCATGAAGTGCTCACCGCGCCCGTGAACCCTCTATGACGTGACACTGAACCTGCGACAAGCCGTGACCCTCTGCGTGGCGCTCAGCATCTGCGCGCTGCTCGTGGTGCCCGGCAACTTCCCCGGCCTCAGCGGTGACGCCAGGATCACCCTGGCCGTCTTCGCCTTCGCGACCTGCGCCTGGATCGGCACGCCGATCGACGACACCTACATCGCGCTCGGCGCGGGGCTGGCGCTCACCGCGACCGGGGTGATCAGCAGCGACACCCTCTTCGGGACCCTCGGCGACGACACCGTCTGGCTGCTGATCTGCGCGTTCGTGCTGGCCGCCGCGGTCACCAGGACCGGGCTCGCCGGCCGGGCGGCGGCGTTCTTGGTCACCGGTGCCCGCAACGTGCGGCAGCTCGTCCATCTGACGACCGCCGCGCTGGTGGTCACCGCCTTCGCGGTGCCGGCGACCTCCGGACGGGCCGCGCTCGCGCTGCCGGTCTTCATAGCGCTGGCGAAGGCGCTCGCCGACCGCAAGCGGCTCGTGGTCATGCTGGCGCTGCTCTTCCCCACGGTGATCCTGCTGTCGGCGGTGGCCACCCTGATCGGCGCGGGCGCCCACCTGATCACGGTCTCCGTGCTGTGGGAGTCCGCGGGCGAGCGCATCGGCTTCGCCGAGTGGCTGCTGCTCGGACTGCCGCTCGCGGTGGTGTCGTCCCATCTGGCGGCCGAGGTGGTGCTGTTCACCACCACGAAGCGGGCCGACCGCAAGGGCGCGGTGCACATCACCGCCGAACACATCCAGGAGCACACCGAGCACCCCGTCACCGGGCCGTGGTCGCAGGCGGAGGCGCGCTGCGCGCTGCTGCTGGCCACCGTCGTCGTGCTGTGGTGCAGCGAGCCGCTGCACCAGGTGCCGCCGGCCGTGGTGGCGCTGATAGGGGCCGTCGTCGCCGCCTCCCCCGCACTGGGCACCGTGAACCTCAAGGACGCGCTGAAGACCGTGCCGTGGTCGCTGCTGCTCTTCATGGCCGCGACGATGGCGATGGGCCTGGCCCTCGCCGACTCCGGGGCGGCGAAGTGGCTGGTCGGCGGGGTGCCGTTGGACCTGCCCGCCTGGGCGTTCCTCACCGTCGTGGTGGTGGTGTCCACGCTCGCCCACCTGGTCCTGCAGTCCCGCTCGGCGCGCTCCTCCGTGCTGGTGCCGCTGGTGGTGGCCGCCGCGGTGGGAGCCGGGGTCAATCCGGTCGCCGCCGCGCTCGCGTCCACCGCCGCGGCCGGGTTCTGCCACACGCTGCCCGCCTCCGCGAAGCCGGTCACCCTCTTCGCCGACATACCGGACGTCCCCACCTACACCCCGCGGGACCTGCTGAAGATGTCCGCCGTCCTGGCGCCGCTGACCGCCGCGCTGGTGCTGCTGTTCGCCGTCGCCGTCTGGCCGCTGCTCGGCGTGCCCCTCACCCCCTGACGCCCGACGCCTCCGACTTCTCCTCACCCTCACTCGTACCGGGAGTTCACACGATGCTGACCCGTTTCGCCATCGCACCCAGCGGCTTCAAGGAGTCCCTGTCCGCCCAGTCCGCCGCCGAGGCCATCGCTTCGGGGGTGCTGCGGGTGGTCCCGGACGCCGAGATCGACCTGATCCCGCTGGTCGACGGCGGAGAGGGCACGGCCCGCGCGCTGGCCGCCGCCTCCGGCGGCCGGCTGGTCGCCCTGACCGCCACCGGCCCCACCGGCGCCCCCGTCCTCACCCACTTCGCCATGCTCGACAAGTACACGGCCGTGGTGGAGATGGCGGCGGTCGCGGGCCTCTCGCTGGTCCCGCGGGACCTGCGCGACCCGGGCGTCACCACGACGTACGGCGTCGGGCAGCTGATCCGCTCCGCCCTGGACTCCGGCGCCCGCGAGATCCTCGTCGGCTGCGGCGACTCCGGGACGTCGGACGGCGGCGCCGGTGCGCTCCAGGCGCTCGGCGCCCGGCTGTTGGACGCGGACGGCCGGGAACTGCCGCACGGCGGCCGGCACCTGCTGGAGCTGGACCGCATCGACACCAGCGGGCTGGACCCCAGGCTGGGCCGTACCGACATCCGCGTCGCCTGCAACCCGTTCAACGTGCTGTGCGGGGAGCGCGGGGTGGCCCGGGTCTTCGGCCCGCAGAAGGGCGCCACCCCTGAGCAGGTCGAAGAGCTCTCCGCCGCCCTGGAGCACTGGGCGGACGTCCTCACCCGCGACCTGAAGGTCCGCGGCGACCTGTACGGCGGCCCCGGCACGGGCGCGTCCGGCGGGCTCGGCGCGGGGCTCGCCGCCCTCGGCGCCCATCTGCTGCCCCGGTTCGAGGTCCTGCTCGACCAGCTCGACCTGGACGCCCGGCTGGCCCGGGCGGACCTGGTGCTCACCGCGGAGGGCGCGCTGGACCACCAGACCCCGCGCGGCAAGGTGCCCGCCGAGGTCGCCCGGCGGGCCAAGCGGTACGGCCGCCCCGTGCTCGCCCTCGCCGGCACGATCGGGGAGGGCGCGCACCAGGTGCGGTCGGCGGGCGTGGACGCGTACAGCTCGATCCTGCCCGCGCCCGTCTCGCTGAGCGAAGCGCTGGGGCGCGGCGGGGAGTTCCTGGCGGACGCGACCGAGCGGGCGCTGCGGATGGTGCTGCTCGGTACGCGGCTGCCGGAGCGTCAGCCGGTCGGCGCGGCTGCGGGGCCCGCGGTCGGGTCGGGGACGCAACGGCCGTCCTCGGTGCGGTAGTTCCACCGGGCGCCGTCGGTGACCAGCTCCCGGACGGCCCGTACGAAGCGCTCCAGGTGCTCGTCGGGCGTACCGGCGCCGAAGCTGACCCGGATCGCGTTCAGCGACCGCTCGCCCGGCTCGGCCTCGGGGGCGCCGCACTCGCCCGGCTCCTCGGGGTCGCTGCCGAGCAGGGTGCGCACCAGGGGGTGGGCGCAGAACAGTCCGTCGCGGACCCCGATGCCGTACTCGGCGGAGAGCGCGGCGGCGAAGTGGGAGCTGTTCCACCCCTCGACGACGAAGGAGATCACGCCGACCCGGGGCGCGTCGTCGCCGAACAGGGACAACACCTTCACCTGCGGCACCTCGGCGAGCCCCGCGCGCACCCGCGCCACCAACTCCTGTTCCCGGGCGACGAGGGAGTCGAAGCCGGCTTCGGTGAGCGCGCGGCACGCGGCGGCGATCGCGTACACCCCGATGACGTTCGGCGAGCCGGCCTCGTGCCGGGCGGCGGTGGTGTGCCACTCGACGTCCACGCCGCCGTCCGCGCGGCGGGCGACCTTGCGCGAGGCGCCGCCGCCGGCGAGGTACGGCTCCGCCTCCTGGAGCCAGTCCGCGCGGCCCGCGAGCACCCCGGAGCCGAACGGGGCGTACAGCTTGTGGCCCGAGAAGGCGACCCAGTCGACGTCCAGCTCGCGCACGGACACCGGGTGGTGCGGGGCGAGTTGGGCCGCGTCCAGCACGATGCGGGCGCCGTGCGCGTGGGCCGCGGCGGCGAGCTCCTTCACCGGCCACAGCTCACCGGTCACGTTCGACGCACCGGTCACGCAGACCAGCGCCGGCCCGTACGGGTCGCGGTCGGCGAGCGCGCGCTCCAGGGTGCTGACCGCCTGCTGCGGGGTGCGCGGCGCGTTCAGGTACGTCACCCGCGCCTCCTGCCAGGGCAGCAGGGAGGCGTGGTGCTCCGTCTCGAAGACGAACACCTCGCAGTCGGCGGGCAGCACGGCGGCGAGGAGGTTGAGCGAGTCGGTGGTGGAGCGGGTGAACACGACCTGGTCGCCCTCGCGGCAGTCCAGGAACTCGGCGACGGTGCGCCGGCTGTTCTCGAAGAGGTCGGTGGAGAGCTGGGAGAGGTAGCCGGCCCCGCGGTGGACGCTGCCGTAGTACGGGGCGTACGCGGCGACGTCGTCCCACACCCGCTGGAGCGCGGGGGCGCTCGCCGCGTAGTCCAGCGCCGCGTACGTGACCTCCCCGCCGGTCACCAGCGGCACGGTGACGTCCCGGCCGAGAACGGGGAGGATGACGCGGTCGGTGGCGATGGCGGTGGCGGCGGTGTTCGGGCATGCGGACATGGCGGAATCTCCCGGTGGGGCACAGCGGAATGGAAAGACTTCAGGACGGACTCCGCGGGAACGCGCGTGCGTGCTGGGCGCTGGGCGCTGACGGCGCGGTGCGGCGGAGGGGTGATGAAGAAGGGGCTACGAGGCCCTATCGCATTCGCTTGCTCACGAGGCTGCTCCCTTGAGGACCAGGACCCCAGGGTTCGCAGGGGTCCGCGCTTGCCGCGGACCTCGCTGCCCACGACCTGGTCTTCACCCGGGGCACCCCGCCACGGACGGAGGGTTGCCGGACAGCGGGCCGGGGCCGTAGTCGCTGTCACTCATGACCTGCGCAAACCGTATGCGACGCCCCGCCCCCACGCAACCACGTCCGCATCCCGGACACACTGCCGCGCGCGACCGGCATGGCCGGCCCCCACCGAGCCGCACCGAGAAACGCCGCGTCAGCGCCGTTGCGCACGGGTGTTCATGGCGTCTACATGCCGTCGTGGGCTTGTCGCGCAGTTCCCCGCGCCCCTGTTTCGCTCAGCCCGTCAGTCACCTGCGGGCCGAGCACGATCAGGGGCGCTGGGGGTACCCCCCGTACCCTCTGAGCATGGGGGGCGGAACTGCGCGACAAGCCACAGATGGGCCGCAGACGCCATCACAGCGCAGCCGGCACGGCGCAAGGGCGCCAAGGCGCAAGGCGAGCGCGTGCGCTAGGACGCGTTCGTGGCGCGGACCCAGCGCGCGAGGGTGGCGGACGCCGCGCCCGAGTCCACCGCCTCCGCCGCCCGCTCCATACCCGCCGCGATCTGCTCCCGCAGCGACGCCTCCCCCGGCTCCAGCGCCACCAGCGCCGCCGCCGCGTTCAGCAGCACCGCGTCCCGCACCGGGCCGCGCTCGCCCGACAGCACGCGGTGCGCCACCTCCGCGTTGTACGACGCGTCAGCGCCCCGCAGCTCCGACACCGGCACCACGTCGATGCCCACGTCCCGCGGGTCGAAGTGCTCCTCGCGGACCGTGCCGTCCCGCACGATCCACACCCGGGACGTGGACGTCGTCGTCAGCTCGTCCAGCCCGTCGTCCCCGCGGAAGACCAGCGCCGACGAGCCGCGCCGGGCGAGCACCCCCGCCATGATCGGCGCCATCCGCGCATCGGCCACCCCGGTGGCCTGCGCCTTCACCCGCGCCGGGTTCGTCAGCGGACCCAAGAAGTTGAAGATCGTACGGATTCCCAGCTCACGGCGGGCCACCGCCACGTGCCGCAGCGCCGGGTGGAACTTGATCGCGAAGCAGAACGTGATGCCCGCCTCCTCGGCGACCTCGGCCACCCGCTGCGGGGACAGCTCCAGGTTCACCCCGAGCTTCTCCAGCACGTCGGAGGCGCCGGAGGCGCTGGACGCGGCGCGGTTGCCGTGCTTGACGACCTTCGCGCCGGTGCCGGCGACCACGATCGACGCCATGGTGGAGATGTTCACCGTCTTCGCGCCGTCGCCGCCGGTGCCGACGATGTCCACGCTGGGCCCGGGCACCTCGATGAGGTTGGCGTGCTCGTACATCGTCGACACGAGACCGGAGATCTCCTCCACGGTCTCCCCCTTCGCCCGCAGCGCGACCGCGAAGCCCGCGATCTGCGCGTCGGACGCCTCGCCGCTGAGGATCCGGTCCATCGCCCAGGCCGTCGCGTCCGCGCCCTGGTCGTCGTTGTTCAGCAGCGAGTTCAGCACGGTCGGCCAGGAGTGGGCCGCCACGCTGTCGCCGCCTGCCGGGGTCACAACGTTCATGGTCCGCTCCTGGGGTCCAGACGAAGGGGAAAGGGGATCGATGCGAAAACGATCGCGGTACGAAAGGGAAGGTACGCCATCCAGCCTATCCAGGCCCGGGAACGGCGAAGAGCCCCGTCCAGGCAGTGGACGGGGCTCTCACCGTGGCGACGGTGGTTCAGCGGTCAGTGCTTGCCGCTGGTGACCTCCTCGTGCTCGCCGTGCCCGTGACCGTGGGCCGCGGCGATCTCCTCGTACTCCTCGCGCGTCGCCTTGGGGATCTGGTTCCCCTCGCCGTAGTAGCCCTTGCTGAGCTTCGCGCGCAGCTTCTGCGTCCGCGAGATCTTGCGGCGCACGCCGTTCTCGTCGACCTCGGGGCCGACTTCGAGCGGCTGGTGCTGCTCGTGCGCGGTGAGGGTGTGCAGGTCCGCCTGGCTGAGCGGCTCGTGGACCTCGATGAACTCACCGTGCGGCAGCCGCTTGATGATGCCGGACTCGCGTCCGTGCAGCACCTTCTCGCGGTCCCGGCGCTGCAGGCCCAGGCAGATGCGCTTGGTGATGATGAAGGCCAGCACCGGACCGACGAAGAAGAAGATCCGGACGAACCAGGTGATCGAGTTGATCGACAGGTGGAAGTGGGTGGCGAAGATGTCGTTGCCACCGCCCACCAGCATGATGAAGTACGCGAACAGCCAGGCGACGCCGAAGGCGGTGCGGGTCGGGGCGTTGCGCGGGCGGTCCAGGATGTGGTGCTCGCGCTTGTCGCCGGTGACCCAGGACTCGATGAACGGGTAGACCGCGATCGCGCCCAGCACCAGCGGGAAGATCGCCAACGGGATGAAGACGCCCAGGGCCAGGGTGTGGCCCCACGCGTTGATCTCCCAGCCAGGCATCACTCGGATCAGACCCTCGGCGAAGCCCATGTACCAGTCTGGTTGCGCACCCGTGGAGACCTGGTCGACGCGGTAGGGACCGACCGACCAGACCGGGTTGAGCGTCGCGATCGCCGCGACCACCGCGATGACGCCGAAGACCAGGAAGAAGAAGCCTCCGGCCTTGGCCATGTAGACCGGCAGCAGCGGCATGCCGACGACGTTCTTGTTGGTGCGGCCGGGACCCGCGTACTGCGTGTGCTTGTGGTAAACGACGAGGATCAGGTGGCCCACCAGCAGCGCCATCATGATGCCGGGCAGCAGCAGGATGTGGATCGAGTAGAACCGCGGCACGAAGTCGTGGCCGGGGAACTCGCCGCCGAACAGGAACATCGAGATGTACGTGCCGACGATCGGCACGGACAGGATCGCGCCCTGCATGAAGCGGACACCGGTGCCGGAGATCAGGTCGTCCGGGAGGGAGTAGCCGGTGAAGCCGGTGAACATGCCCAGGACGAGCAGCAGGAAGCCGAACAGCCAGTTGACCTCGCGCGGCTTGCGGAACGCGCCCGTGAAGAAGACGCGCATCATGTGCACCATCATCGCCGCGACGAAGATCAGCGCGGCCCAGTGGTGGATCTGCCGGATCAGCAGACCGCCGCGGACGTCGAAGCTGATGTCCATCGTCGAGGCGAACGCCTCCGACACCTTGATGCCCTGCATGGGCACGTAGCTGCCGTTGTAGACGACCTCGTTCATCGAGGGGTTGAAGAACAGCGTCAGGTACACACCCGTGAGGATGATGATGATGAAGCTGTAGAGGCAGATCTCACCGAGCATGAAGGACCAGTGGTCCGGGAAGATCTTGCGCATGTTGGCCTTGGCGAGGGAGTAGATCCCCAGCCGGCCGTCCGCCCAGTCGGCGACCCGCTCGCCCGCGGGTGCCTTCCGCTGCTCCGCGGACTGCTTGTTCTCGGTCGTAGTACTCATCCGCGCTCCCAGAAGGACGCACCGACGGGCTCTTCGAAGTCGCCCAGCGCTTCGAGGTTGCCCTCGGCGTTGACACCGATCCGCAGCTGCGGAAGCGGGTGTCCCGCGGGGCCGAAGATGACCCGGGCGCCGTCGGAGAGGTCGAAGGTGGATTGGTGACACGGGCACAGCACGTGGTGCGTCTGCTGCTCGTAGAGGCTGATCGGGCAGCCGACGTGGGTGCAGACCTTGGAGAAGGCCACGATGCCCTCGTGCGACCAGTCCAGCTCGCGCTTGTCCTTGATGTCCTCCGGCTTGATCCGGACGAGCATCAGCGCGGCCTTGCCCATCTGGATCTGCCAGTCGTGCGCGTGCGGGTCGAGGCCCTCGGGGCTGGCGAAGACCAGCGAGCCGACCGTGATGTCCTCGGGACGCAGCGGCTCGTTGGTGTTCATGTTGATGAGCTGCTTGCCCTTGGCCCACAGGGTGCTGCGGAGCTTCTTCTCCGGCAGCGGACCGAGGTCGCGCAGCAGCACCACGCCGGAGAGCGGCACCAGCGCCATCGCACCGAACATCGTGTTGCGGATCAGCTTGCGGCGGCCGAAGCCGGACTCCTCGTTGCCCGCCCGCCAGTCGGCCATGACCTGGGCCTTGACCTCGGGGGACGCCTCGATCGGGTGACGGTCGTCGGCCACCTCGACGTCGGACATCAGGGTGCGGGCCCAGTGGACCGCGCCCGCGCCGATGCAGAAGAGGGCGACGCCGAGCGTCAGTCCGAGCGAGAAGTTCAGTGCGCTGATGTGCCCGAACGGCCAAATGTAGACGATCTTGTCGATCGGGAAGATGACGTAGCAGGCGATGAAGCCCACCGTCGCCAGCATCGACAGCGTGAACAAGAACGCCACGGTGCGCTCGGACCGCTTGGCGGCGCGCTCGTCGATGTCCTGGATGCGCGGCTTGTGCGCCGGCAGTCCCGGGTCGGCGAACGGGTCGTTCCCGTGGGGGGTCACGGCCGAGCCGTGACCGGCCGCGTCGTGCGCGGCGCCCTGCTCCGACGGCAGGTTCTCTTCTGGAATGTCTTGGCTACTCATGACTTCTTGGCCTTAGCGGTGTGGGCCGCGACCCAGACGGCAACTGCGATCAGCGCGCCGAGCCCGAAGACCCAGGCGAAGAGACCCTCAGTGACGGGGCCGAGAGCGCCGAGGGAGAGACCGCCCGGGCTTTCGGCCTGGCTGTCGTTCATCTCCCGGACGTACGCGATGATGTCGCGCTTCTCCTGCTCGGGCATGATCCCGTCGGGGAAGGAGGGCATGTTCTGCGGGCCGGTCTGCATGGCCTCGTAGATGTGCTTGGCACTGACGCCCTCAAGGGTCGGGGCGTACTTGCCCTCCGTCAGCGCGCCGCCCTTGCCCGAGAAGTTGTGGCACTGGGCACAGTTGTTACGGAAGAGGTCGCCGCCCTTGGCGACGTCCGCGCCAGTGGGGCTGTACTGCTTCTCGGTCGGCGTGATCGGACCGGCGCCCAGCGAGGCGACGTACGCCGCGAGCTGGTCGATCTCAGCCTGGGTGTAGATGACCTTCTTCTTCGGCGCCTGGGCGCCGGGCTGCTGCGCGGGCATGCGGCCGGTGCCGACCTGGAAGTCGACGGCTGCGGAGCCGACGCCGACCAGGCTCGGGCCGTCAGTCGTTCCCTCACCGCCGGTTCCGTGGCAGCTGGCGCAGCCGACGGTGTAGAGCTTCTTGCCCTCCTCGATGGCGAGGGACTGGGCGGTTTCGTCAGCCTGTGCCTTGTCCGCAGGCGCGAACGCGGCGTACAGCCCCCCGGTAGCCGCCAGCGCGAGGAGTAGGACGACGACCGCCGCCAGCGGATGGCGTCGTCGTGCGGAGAGCTTTTTCACGGATTACCCCGGTGTCAGGATTTTCTGCGTCGTGCTTCTGGACTGTGTCTGCACTAGGCAGCGTCTGTGTTCGTCAGGCGGCGATGGGCGCCCGCCCCATTACTTGATCATGTAGATCGTGAGGAAGAGGCCGATCCAGACGACATCGACGAAGTGCCAGTAGTAGGACACGACGATGGCGGAGGTCGCCTGCTCGTGGGTGAACCGCCGAGCCGCGTAGGTGCGGCCGAGGACCAGCAGGAAGGCGATGAGGCCGCCGAGCACGTGCAGTCCGTGGAAGCCGGTCGTCAGGTAGAACACCGAACCGTACGGGTCGGAGCTCAGCGAGAGACCGTGCTGGACCAGCTCGGTGTACTCGTACACCTGGCCGCCGATGAAGATCGCGCCCATGATGAAGGTGACGATGAACCACGTCCGCAGCTTCTTCACATCACCGCGCTCGGCGGCGAAAACGCCGAGCTGACAGGTGAGCGAGGAGAGCACCAGGATCGTGGTGTTCGTCGCCGAGAACGGAAAGTTGAGAAGGTCTGCCCTCTCGGTCCAGAAGCTTGCACCCTTCACCGAACGCAAGGTGAAGTACATCGCGAAGAGAGCCGCGAAGAACATCAGCTCGGAACTCAGCCAGATGATGGTTCCGACGCTCGTGAGGTTCGGTCGATTGACCGGCGGGTGCGCATGCCCGATATCTACTGTCGTTGCTGTCGCCACGACCGACATTATGTCGGTCGCTTATCCCGCCCTCACTCCGGGGGGTGCCGTTCGGTGTGTCAGCCCGCCCCGAGCAGGGCCCTCGCCCCGTCGGGGCACCGTTCGAACCGGTGTTGACCGACAGTCGGACGGAGTAGCATCCGCCCCATCAGTACCCGGTCCACACCGGCCGAGGCCGGTCCACACCCGGTTCGACGACGCGGAGGAACGATGCAGCCGACCGCCACCGTGCTGGTCTACAGCGATGACGCCAACACCCGCGAGCAGGTGCGGCTGGCCGCCGGGCGCCGCCCCGCCGCCGATCTGCCACCGGTGGAGTTCGTCGAGTGCGCCACCCTGCCCGCCGTGCTGGCCCGGCTCGACCGGGGCGGCATCGACGTGTGCGTCCTGGACGGGGAGACCGTCCCCGCGGGCGGCATGGGCGTGTGCCGGCAGATCAAGGACGAGGTGTTCGACTGCCCGCCCGTGCTGCTGCTGATGGGGCGCCCGCAGGACGCCTGGCTCGCCACCTGGAGCCGCGCCGAGGCCGCCGTGACGCTGCCGGTGGAGCCGGTGGAGTTCGCCGCTTCCCTCGCCGCGCTGCTGCGCTCCCGGCTGTCCGTGGACGCCTGAGGGCCGTTCGGGCGCCTTCCCGGCGCGAGGATCGTACGGGGTCGGTACGGGCGGTGTGCGCCGCCCGTACCGGCCCCTGCGGCTTGTCCGCCGGGCGTCGGCGTCAGACCCGGGGACGCAGCCGGGCGGAGTCGGCGGCGCTGCTGCCGTCGGGCCGGGTGTCGGCCACCAGGGCGCTGCCGTCGCGCCACTCGGTCCAGTCCAGGTTCCAGTCGCCGTAGCCGTTGCCGAAGGGGTCCATGTCCTCGCCGATGCTGTTGATGACCTCGACGATGTCGCCCTCCTTGAACGTCTCGTAGAACCAGGCGGCGTTGGAGGTGGACATCCCGGTGCAGCCGTGGCTGACGTTGCGGCTGCCGTGGTCGCTGAGGGACCAGGGCGCGGCGTGCACGTACTCGCCGCTCCAGGTGACCCGGGTGGCGTAGTACACGGGCAGGTTGTACGCCTCGGAGCCGCCGATGCCGACGCTGGATCCGCGCATGCGTACGAAGTATTCCTGGCCGAGCACCACCTTGATGCCGTTGCGGGTGGAGAAGCCGGGCTTGCCGGTGGTGATCGGGATGGTGTTGATCACCTCGCCGTTGCGCAGCACCGTCATCCAGTGCGAGGAGGCGTCCGTGATGGCCTCCATGCGGTCGCCGATGGTCATCTTGAGCGGCTTGCCGGGGGCGCCGCCGTAGAGCTTGTCGGCGATCTTCACGCCCTGGAGGTTGTTGCTCACGGTGACCTTGGCGCCGGCGGGCCAGAACTCCTTGGGCCGGTAGTGCAGCACCTCGTCGTTGAGCCAGTGCCAGGCGCCCTCGGCGCCGGGCTTGAGGTCGACCTTGAGTCCGCGTTCGACGGCGGCGCGGGCGGCCTTGCCCTCGACCGGGGCGCTCAGCTCCGCGATGATCGGCTGTCCGACGCCGTACTCGCCCTCCTCCGGGCCGAACTCCACGCTCAGCTCCCGCTTGGCCGCGGAGGTGGCGAAGGTGAGCGTACGGGTGCCCGGGGAGCCCTCGGCGTCCTCCGTGGAGACCCTGGCGGTGTACTTGGCGCCGGCGGACAGGGCGCCGGTGGAGCGCCAGCGGACGCCGTCGGCGGAGAGTTCGCCGGCGAGGTGGTGGCCGGTGCCGTCGACCACGGAGACGTCCATGATCCGCCCCTCGTCCCGCTTGACGGTGACTTCCAGGGGCTTGTCGGGGTCGACCTTGGCACCGCCACGGGGCGTGTTGAACGTGACCTGTTTGGCCGCGTCGAACGGCTTCGTCGTCATCGGGTCGGGGCCGGCCTCGCCGCACGCGATCGCGACGGCCCCGAGGGAGACGAGCAACAGGGAGCACCGGAGGACGGTGCGGGAGCGCGGCGTCTGGTTCATACCGACCACGGTATGAAGATCACATCGGAAGGGCGCGCTGGATGCGTGCAAAAGGGGCGGGCCCGGGTCCCCTTGGGTGAAGGGGGGCCCGGGCCCGGCGCGTGCCGTTGACAGGGCGACGACACGCCCTAGCGGTGTTCGCCGCTACTGGTTCTGGTTCTCACCGCGGTAGTACTCGAAGACCCAGCCCCAGATGCCCATGAGGATGATGGGGGCGGAGAAGTACATCAGCCACCAGCCGACCGCCACCGAGAGGAAGGCGAGCGCGCCGCCGAACCCGAGGAAGAGCGGCTGCCAGCTGTGCGGGGCGAAGAAGCCCAGCTCGCCGGCCTCGTCGGCGACGTCGGCCTCCTTGTCGTCCTGGGCCATCGCGTCGACCCGCTTGGCCGTGAAGGCCAGGTAGTAGCCGACCATGATGCTCAGGCCGAAGGCCAGGAAGAGCGCGGTGGTGCCGGCCGGCTCCTTCGACCACACGCCGTAGAGGATGGCTACGGCGAGGATGAAGACGGCGAGCCAGATGAACATCCTTCCCTGGATCTTCACTTGCCGGCCTCCTTCCCGGTGGTGAGGACGGCGTGGTCGTCCAGGTGGTCGAGGGCAGCGATCTCCGGGTGGTGGAGGTCGAACGCCGGCGATTCGGAACGGATGCGCGGCAGGGTGAGGAAGTTGTGCCGCGGCGGCGGGCAAGACGTCGCCCATTCGAGCGAACGGCCGTAGCCCCACGGGTCGTCGACCTCGATCTTCTTCCCGTACTTGGCGGTCTTCCAGACGTTGTAGAAGAACGGCAGGAGCGACGCGCCGAGGACGAAGGAGCTGATCGTGGAGATCGTGTTCAGGGCGGTGAAGCCGTCGGCGGCCAGGTAGTCCGCGTAACGGCGCGGCATGCCCTCCGCACCGAGCCAGTGCTGCACCAGGAAGGTGCCGTGGAAGCCGAGGAAGAGCGTCCAGAAGGTGATCTTGCCCAGGCGCTCGTCCAGCATCTTGCCCGTGAACTTCGGCCACCAGAAGTGGAAGCCGGCGAACATCGCGAAGACCACGGTGCCGAAGACGACGTAGTGGAAGTGCGCGACGACGAAGTACGAGTCGGAGACGTGGAAGTCCAGCGGCGGCGAGGCCAGGATGACACCGGTCAGACCACCGAAGGTGAAGGTGATCAGGAAGCCGATGGTCCAGAGCATCGGTGTCTCGAAGGACAGCGAGCCCTTCCACATCGTGCCGATCCAGTTGAAGAACTTCACACCGGTCGGTACCGCGATCAGGAAGGTCATGAAGGAGAAGAACGGCAATAGCACGCCGCCCGTCACGTACATGTGGTGCGCCCACACCGTCACCGACAGACCGGCGATGGCGATGGTCGCGGCGACCAGACCCATGTAGCCGAACATCGGCTTGCGGGAGAAGACCGGAATGATCTCCGAGACGATGCCGAAGAACGGCAAGGCGATGATGTACACCTCTGGATGGCCGAAGAACCAGAAGAGGTGTTGCCACAGCAATGCGCCGCCGTTGGCCGCGTCGAAGATGTGCGCACCGAATTTGCGGTCGGCTTCGAGCGCGAAGAGCGCGGCGGCCAGCACCGGGAAGGCGAGCAGCACCAGCACACCGGTGAGCAGCACGTTCCAGGTGAAGATCGGCATCCGGAACATCGTCATGCCGGGCGCGCGCATGCAGATGATGGTGGTGATGAAGTTGACCGAGCCGAGGATCGTGCCGAAGCCGGAGAGCGCCAGACCCATGATCCACATGTCCGCGCCGACGCCCGGGGAGCGGACCGCGTCGGACAGCGGGGAGTAGGCGAACCAACCGAAGTCGGCGGCGCCCTGCGGGGTGAGGAAGCCGGCGACCGCGATGAGCGAGCCGAAGAGGTACAGCCAGTACGCGAACATGTTCAGCCGCGGGAACGCCACGTCGGGCGCGCCGATCTGCAGCGGCATGATCCAGTTGGCGAACCCGGCGAACAGCGGCGTCGCGAACATCAGCAGCATGATCGTGCCGTGCATCGTGAACGCCTGGTTGAACTGCTCGTTCGACATGATCTGCGTACCCGGCCGGGCCAGCTCGGCGCGCATGAAGAGCGCCATGAGGCCACCGATGACGAAGAACACGAACGACGTGATCAGGTAGAGCGTACCGATCGTCTTGTGGTCGGTGGTCGTCAGCCACTTCACCACGACGTTGCCGGGCTGCTTGCGCCGGACCGGTAGCTCGTTCTCGTACGAGTCGTCCGTCGCGGCGGCACCCTGGGGTTGGTTGAGGATGCTCACAGTTGCTTCTTCTCCGCGTTCTTGGCCGGGGTCGACTGCTCGATGCCCGCCGGGATGTATCCGGTCTGGCCCTTGTCCGCCAGCTCCTTGAGGTACTTCTGGTAGTCCTCGGGAGAAACGACCTTGACGTTGAACAGCATCCGGGAGTGGTCGACGCCGCAGAGCTCGGCACACTTGCCGAGGAAGGTGCCCTCCTGCGTGGCGGTCACCTCGAAGGCGTTGGTGTGGCCCGGGATCACGTCCTGCTTGAAGAGGAAGGGAACCACCCAGAAGGAGTGGATCACGTCACGGGAGGTCAGGACGAAGCGGACCTTCTCCCCCTTGGGCAGCACCAGGGTCGGACCCGGGTTGCCGGTCTGCGGGTTGCGGGTGCCGGGGATGCCGGCGTCCCAGACGCCGCCCGCGTTCGCGGGCAGGTCGTTCAGCCACTTGTCCGGGATGGCCTTGAGGTTCTTGTCCGTCTTGGCGTCGCCCGTCGAGCCGGGGACGTCCGCGATGTAGTTGAAGCCCCAGCTCCACTGGTAGCCCACCACGTTGATGGTGTGCTGGGGCTTGTCGGACAGGGAGAGGATCTTCGACTGGTCACGCGCGGTGAAGTAGAAGAACACTGAAACGACGATGAGCGGAACCACCGTGTACAGCGCCTCGATCGGCAGGTTGTACCGGGTCTGCCGGGGGATCTCCACCTTGGTCCGGCTGCGCCGGTGGAAGAAGACGCTCCACAGGATCAGGCCCCAGACCAGGACGCCCGTGATGAGCGCCGCCGCCCACGATCCCTGCCAGAGGGAGAGGATGATGGGCGCCTCTTCCGTGACCGGAGTGGGCATGCCGAGGCGGGGGAAGTCTTCCCAGGTGTATTCACAACCGGTGGCGGTAACCAGGATCAGGCCCGCAGTCAGCACCTGCGGCAGCTTCCGCCGCATCGGGCGCCGCGACACGGGGGTACCACCCGCGCCTTGGCTGCGGGGGAGGTCGGAGCCGTTGGGACTCACGTAGCGCCTTCCCGAGAGTCTTTAGGCCCGCGCGACGGGGTGCGGCCGTCTCTCAGGTCGGTCGCCGGCCCTGACGCGGGCTGGGGTTTGGATGTTTATGCGGACCAAACCCTACTGGACGCTATTTGGGGTCGCGCGGGGAGGGTGCCCAACGCGCCGTCCCACCCCCTGAAGGGGTGGAATCCCCAGGATTTTTCGCCCTATGTCCGCCGCATTTCGGCCGCAAATCCGCGGGTCAGGGGTGGTGCGCAGGGCGCGGGAGGCAGGTTTTCGGCCCGCCCGCGAAGCGGGGTGCGGCGAGTGCGCGCCGTCCGCGGAGTGCTGGATTCCGGCAGGCATCTGACGCCCCCTCGAAGGGGCGGGGTTACGTTGAAGGCGTGCCCTACTTCGACGCCGCATCCTCGGCTCCCCTGCACCCCGTGGCCCGCCAGGCGCTGCAAGCCGCCCTCGACGAGGGCTGGGCCGACCCGGCCCGGCTGTACCGGGAGGGGCGGCGGGCCCGGCTGCTCCTGGACGCGGCGCGGGAGGCCGCGGCGGAGGCGGTGGGGTGCCGTCCCGACGAACTCGTCTTCACTCCTTCGGGGACGCGCGCGGTCCACCTCGCGGTGAGCGGGGCGGTCGCGGCGCGCCGGCGGGTGGGGCAGCGGGTGGTCGTCTCGGCGGTGGAGCACTCCTCCGTGCTCCAGGCGGCGGGCCGCTTCACGGTGGACGAGGTGCCCGTGGACCGGCTCGGCCGGGCGTCGGCCGCGGGGTACGAGGCGGTGGTCCACCAGGTCCCCGGGCGCGAGGGCGCGGCGCTGGCCTGCCTCCAGTCCGCCAACCACGAGACCGGTACGGAGCACCCGGTGGCGGAGGTGGCCTCGGTGTGCCGGGCCGCCGGGGTGCCGCTGCTGGTGGACGCGGCGCAGTCGCTGGCGTACGGGCCGGTCGAGGGCGACTGGTCCCTGCTGGCGGGGAGCGCGCACAAGTGGGGCGGGCCGGCCGGGGTGGGGCTGCTCGCGGTGCGCAAGGGGGTGCGGTTCGCACCGCAGGAGCCCGCGGACGAACGCGAGTCGGGGCGGTCGGCGGGGTTCGAGAACATCCCCGCGATCGTGGCGGCTGCGGCGTCGCTGCGGGCGGTGCGGGCGGAGGCGGCGGACGAGGCGCGGCGGCTGCGGGCGCTGGTGGAGCGCATCCGCACCCGCGTTCCCGAGCTGGTGCCGGACGTCGAGGTGGTCGGCGACCCGGTGCACCGGCTGCCGCACCTGGTCACCTTCTCCTGCCTCTACGTCGACGGGGAGACCCTGCTGCACGAGCTGGACCGCGAGGGCTTCGCGGTCTCGTCGGGCTCGTCGTGCACGTCCAGCACGCTGACCCCGAGCCACGTGCTGCGGGCGATGGGGGTGCTGAGCGAGGGCAACGTACGGGTGTCGCTGCCGTTCGGTGCACAGGAGGGGGACGTGGACCGCTTCTTGGAGGTGCTGCCGGGGGTGGTGGCGGCGACGCGGGGCCGCATCGAGTCGCCCGTCTCCGCGATGAGTGAGGAGCGGGTCCTCGACACGTTGGGCAAGCGGTGCCCGATCCCCGTGATCGAGCTGGCCAAGGTGATCGACGAGGTTCCGATCGGCGCGACGATCACGGTGCTCTCGGACGACGAGGCGGCGCGGCTGGACATCCCGGCGTGGTGCGGGATGCGGGGCCAGGAGTACGTGGGCGAGCGCGCGCGCGAGCACGGCGCGGCGTACGTGATCCGCCGCGCCACCTGACCCGGGCGGCGCCTTTGCGGGCCCGTGACCCACCCGCCGTGTTCCTGCGGGATGCGTTGGTCTCTACCGGCCGGTGGGTGGCTTGTCGCGCAGTTCCCCGCGCCCCTAAATGCCCACAGCAGCCCGCAGACGAACGACGGGCAGCAGCGAAACAGGGGCGCGGGGAACTGCGCGACAAACCACAGACAGCCCGCAGAGACCAACGCATCCCGCGGGGGAACGGCGCGGTCGCCCAAGGAAGGGTGCGGCACCCCGCGAAGGGGTGCCGGGGCGCGGCTACAGGTGCTTGCGGACCTCCGTCGCCGCGTCCTCGCCGTACGCCTTCGTGAAGCGGTCCATGAAGTGCGCCCGCCGCAGCGTGTACTCCTGCGTGCCCAGCGTCTCGATCACCAGCGTAGCGATCATGCAGCCCACCTGCGCCGCCCGCTCCAGCCCGACGCCCCACGACAGCCCGGACAGGAAGCCCGCGCGGAACGCGTCGCCGACGCCCGTGGGGTCGACCTTCGCCTCCTCCTCCGCGCAGCCGACCTCGATCGGGTCCTCGCCCGCACGCTCGATGCGCACGCCGCGCGCGCCGAGCGTGGTGACGCGGTGGCCGACGCGGCTGAGGATCTCCTCGTCGCTCCAGCCGGTCTTGGACTCGATGAGGCCCTTCTCGTACTCGTTGGAGAAGAGGTACGCCGCGCCGTCCAGCAGTATGCGGATCTCGTCGCCGGCCATCCGGGCGATCTGCTGGGAGAAGTCGGCCGCGAAGGGGATCCCGCGGGAGCGGCACTCCTCGGTGTGGCGGAGCATCGCCTCGGGGTCGTCCGCGCCGATGAGGACGAGGTCGAGGCCGCCGACGCGGTCCGCGACGGACTTCAGTTCGATCAGACGGGCCTCGCTCATCGCGCCCGTGTAGAAGGAGCCGATCTGGTTGTGGTCGGCGTCCGTCGTGCAGACGAAGCGGGCGGTGTGCAGCACCTCCGAGATCCGTACGGACTCGGTGTCGACGCCGTGGCGGTCGAGCCAGGCGCGGTACTCGTCGAAGTCGGCGCCGGCCGCGCCGACGAGTACGGGTCGGGTGCCCAGCTGGCCCATGCCGAAGCAGATGTTCGCGCCGACACCGCCCCTGCGCACGTTGAGGCTGTCGACCAAGAAGGAGAGGGAGACCGTGTGCAACTGGTCAGCGACGAGCTGGTCTGCGAAACGACCGGGAAAGGTCATCAGGTGGTCGGTTGCGATGGAGCCGGTGACTGCGATTCGCACGGCGTATGCGCTCCTGTGGCGGGGTGGAGTTGACGCCTAACGCTACCCGGTCCTGATCGCGGACCGAAGGGTACAAACTACTCGATAGTAGACCTTTATCGGGTCCTGTTTGGCGCATACCGTGCGGATATGAAGACTTCGAGCGCTTCTCGGGCGACCCGTGAGGCCGAGTTCACCCTGGACGAGCTGCGCGGCGACTGCGCCCGGATGGCCCCGCACTGGGCCCCGCCCGCGAAGGACGCTCCGCGGCCCGTTCCGCCGTCCCACATCCACGGGGTGGTGGTGCCGGCGACCTCGGCGCGGTTGGCCTGGAGGATGCTCGACTACTGAAGTCGTCCACTGAAGTCGTCGAAGCCCCCGGCGGGAACCGGGCGCGCCCTTGTTCCGTCCCACCGACGGATTCGACGGAGCAGGGGGCGAAGCGGTGGGCGACACGGACGGCACGCGGAGCGAGGGGGCGCGCAGGCGTTCCCCCTGGCTGATCTCACTGGTGGCGGCGGCGCTGGTGGCCGGCGCGGGCGGCGGCGCGTACCTGGTCGCGGCGGACTCGGGGCAGGGCGGCGACGCGGAGCGGACGGGCCGGTCGCACGGCGGCGACCTGCCCAAGCTGCCGGTGCACCAGACGGTGCCGCCACCGGGTACGGACGGGGCGGGCGGCGGTCTGCTGGAGCTGCGCGCGGACGCGGACGCGCTGCCGAAGGGGCCGGCAAAGGCCCCGGCGTACCGGGCGGGCGCCGCGCCGACCTCGCAGGACGTGACGGCGCTGGCGCGGGCGCTCGGTCTGAAGGACGCGCCGCGCAAGGCCGCTGGCTCCTGGCTCGTCGGCTCCGAGGAGAACGCGTCGCTACGGGTCGAGCCGACCGCACCGGGTCAGTGGACGTACTCCGCGGCCGGTGTGCGCAAGGGCTCGGACGACTGCGGCAAGGGGCTCACCTGCGGCGGGAGCGTCGCGCCCCCGCAGGGCATCACGATCGACCCGGTCAGCGAGAAGCGGGCGAAGGACGCCGCGGCGCCGCTGCTCAAGGCGGTGGGTCAGCAGGGCGCCGCGGTGGATGCCGACGAGACCTTGGGGGCGAGCCGGACGGTGGTCGCCGATCCGGTGGTCGGCGGGCTGCCGACGTACGGCTGGACGACCCGCGTGGAGGTCGGGGCCGACGGCGGCGTGACGTCCGCGAGCGG
Source organism: Streptomyces sp. NPDC047315 (assembly GCF_040643215.1). NCBI lineage: Bacteria > Bacillati > Actinomycetota > Actinomycetes > Kitasatosporales > Streptomycetaceae > Streptomyces > Streptomyces sp. NPDC047315. The sequence goes on from NZ_JBEYTZ010000027.1 coordinate 113,493, forward strand.
CTGGCTGAGCAGGCCGACCGAGGGCGAAAGCTATCCGCTGCTGAGCGCCGCTGCCGCACTGAAGCAGGCGAACGAGCAGAACGACGCGGCGCCGGCCCCGAAGGACGGCAAGAAGTGCGGGCCGCAGACGCAGGGGCCGCCCGACCCCGCGGACCCCTGCGGCGTGTCCGCCTGTGCGACAGCCGTGCCGTTGGCGGGCAAGCGCGCCCAGGGCGGCAGCGCCGAGTGCCCGCCCGCGCAGTTCGCGCCGCCGCAGCGGCTGGAGGTGCGGGGCACGGTGCTGGGCCTGAGCGCGGTGCGGCAGCCGAACGGCGCCGACCTCGTACCGACGTGGCTCTTCGGGGTCGCGCCCGAGGGCGCGCGCAAGCCGGTGTCCACGCTGCCGTACGTCGCCGTCGAGCCGAAGTACCTGACGGTGGCGGGCCCGGCCCCCGAGGCGTCGCAGGAGCCGGTGGAACAACCGCCGAAGGAGCCGCGGGGCCACTCGATGGTCCAGTCGTACCGCACGGACCGGGACGGGCGGACGATGACGGTCACGTTCATGGGCGGGGTCTGCACCCCGTACACGGCGAAGGCCGTCGAGAAGGGCGACCAGGTACGGGTGACGGTCACGGCCGGCCCGCAGGATTCGGGCCGGGTGTGCATCCAGGTGGCCAAGGAGCAGACCGTCCGGGTCACCCTCGACCGTCCGCTCGGCGACCGCGAGGTGGTCGACGAGGCGTCCGGACTGCCGGTCCCCCGCGGCTGACCCGCGGCGCTTCCGCGGCCGACGCGCAGGAACGCCGAAGGCGGCGGCCCCGGAAGGGACCGCCGCCTTCGGCGTGCACCGCCCCGCATGGGGGCGACCGCTCTAGTTGAAGGAGTCGCCGCAGGCGCAGGAGCCCGTGGCGTTCGGGTTGTCGATGGTGAAGCCCTGCTTCTCGATGGTGTCGACGAAGTCGATGGAGGCGCCGCCCAGGTAGGGAGCGCTCATCCGGTCGGTGACGACCTTCACGCCGTCGAACTCCTTGACGACGTCGCCGTCGAGGGAGCGCTCGTCGAAGAAGAGCTGGTAGCGCAGGCCGGAGCAGCCGCCGGGCTGGACGGCGACGCGCAGCGCCAGGTCATCGCGGCCCTCCTGGTCGAGCAGGGCCTTCACCTTGGCCGCGGCGGCGTCGGACAGGAGGATGCCGTCGCTCACGGTCTGGGTCTCGTCCGATACGGACATCTGCTTCATCACTCCCGGGATGGGTTCCCCCGCCAGGGGCAGGGCGAAGTACGGAGACTGCTTGCCGACATTGCAACCGGCGTGGCCGCGGATTCATTCCGGTCCGGACCTACTTCCTTCATGCTCGCACACCGCCGCCGGGAGCAACGGGCGGAACCGGGGGTGCGTCACATCGACGCTATGGCCATCGTCAAAGTGACGCGAAGCGGTTATGATAGATAGTGTCAATCAGACGAAAAGGTCTGTGCAGAAAGAGAAAGGGTGTGTGACGTGACCACCGCCCAAGCCCGTACGGACGCGGCGAGCACCACGCTCGACGTACAGCCGACGCCCCTCGCGCTGCTGCTGCTCGGCCGGGAGGCCGACCCGAGGAGCGAGCGCGGCGTGGAGTGTCCAGGCGAGCTGCCGTCCCCGTCCGACCCGGACCTGGTGGAGCGCGCACGCGCCGCCAAGGAGAAACTCGGCGACAAGGTCTTCGTGCTGGGCCACCACTACCAGCGCGACGAGGTCATCCAGTTCGCGGACGTCACCGGCGACTCCTTCAAGCTGGCCAAGGACGCGGCGGCCCGACCCGAGGCCGAGTACATCGTCTTCTGCGGCGTGCACTTCATGGCCGAGTCCGCCGACATCCTCACCTCCGACGACCAGAAGGTCGTGCTGCCGGACCTGGCGGCCGGCTGCTCGATGGCCGACATGGCGACCGCCGAACAGGTCGCGGAGTGCTGGGACGTGCTGACCGACGCGGGCATAGCCGACCGGGTCGTGCCCGTCTCGTACATGAACTCCTCGGCGGACATCAAGGCGTTCACCGGCAAGCACGGCGGCACCATCTGCACCTCCTCCAACGCGCGGCGCGCGCTGGAGTGGGCGTTCGAGCAGGGCGAGCAGGTGCTCTTCCTGCCCGACCAGCACCTCGGCCGGAACACCGCCGTACGGGACATGGGGCTGTCGCTCGACGACTGCGTGGTCTACAACCCGCACAAGCCGAACGGCGGGCTGACCGCCGAACAACTGCGCGCGGCCAAGATGATCCTGTGGCGGGGCCACTGCTCGGTGCACGGCCGCTTCTCGCTGGAGTCCGTCGAGGACGTCCGCGCGCGGATCCCCGGGGTGAACGTGCTGGTGCACCCCGAGTGCAAGCACGAGGTGGTGGCCGCGGCCGACTACGTCGGCTCCACCGAGTACATCATCAAGACGCTGGACGCGGCTCCCGCCGGCTCCAAGTGGGCGATCGGCACCGAGCTGAACCTGGTGCGCCGGGTCGCCGCCGCCCACCCGGACAAAGAGGTCGTCTTCCTCGACAAGACGGTCTGCTTCTGCTCGACGATGAACCGCATCGACCTGCCCCACCTGGTGTGGGCGCTGGAGTCGCTGGCCGAGGGCAAGCTGGTCAACCGCATCCAGGTGGACGCGGAGACCGAGGGCCACGCGAAGCTGGCGCTGGAGCGGATGCTCGCGCTGCCGTAGGGCCCGCCCGGTTCTCGGAACGAAGGGGGGCGCCCCGGTCATCACGACCGGGGCGCCCCCCTTTCGGTGCGTCGACTGATCGGTTAGCGTTCGTCGCGTCGCGCCTTCGCGCGCGCTTCTCCCACCGGAGCGTTCCCGACCGGGGCCGTACGTGCCCCGCTCCGCCCTGCGGTGGCCTCCTTCCGGACTTCCGGAGCACTTCCCCTCCCCCACCACCCTTCCCGGATTCTCGGCTCCTGGTGCGGAGGCCACTCGCCATGCCCTTGTTGACCGGCGCGCTCGCGCTGCTGTGCGTCATCGGTCCGCTGTCGACCGACATGTATCTGCCCGCCTTCCCGCGCATGGCGCAGGAGTTGGGCACCGACGCGTCGGGAGTGCAGCTCACCCTGACCGCGTTCCTGGTCGGCATGACCCTCGGACACCTGGTGTTCGGGCCGCTGTCCGATCGCTTCGGGCGGCGCGGACCGCTGCTCGCCGGGGCGGTGGCGTGCACCGCGGCGACCGCGCTGTGCGCGCTGGCGCCGACGCTGGAGTGGCTGGTCGCCCTGCGGTTCGCGGCCGGCTTCGGCGGGGCCGCCGGGATCGTCGTCGGGCGCGCCGTGGTCACCGACGTGACCGACGGCGCCCGGGCCGCCCGGCTACTGGGGTTGCTCGTCACCCTGGGCGGCATCGCACCGGTCGTCGCACCGGTCGCGGGCGGCGCGGTGATCGAAGCGGCCGGGTGGCGCAGCGTCTTCTGGGTGCTGGCGGCGGTCTCGGCCGTCGTCACCGCGGGCGTGGTCGTCGGCGTGCCGGAGAGCCTGCCCGAGCAGCGGCGGGTCGCGGGCGGTCTCGCGCCGTTCGTCCACTCCGTGCGCACGACCGTGGCCGACGGCCCCTACCTCGGCTACTCGGGCGCGTTCACCTTCGGCTTCGGCACGCTGTTCTGCTACGTCGCCGGCTCGCCGTTCCTCTTCCAGTCCGTCCTGGGGATGGGCGTGGGCGCGTCGTCGGTGGCCTTCTCGTCGGGCGCGGTGGTGACGACGCTGGCCGCCCTGCTCTCCGCGCGGCTGGTGGGGCGGGTGGGTGCGGTGGGGCTGTTGCGGACCGGACTGCGGCTGATGCTCGCCGGGTCCTGCGGGCTGCTGCTCGCCGCGGGCGCCGGTGCGCTGTCGCTGCACCTCGCGCTGCCGCTGCTGGCGCTGGTGTGCGCGGGGCTCGGGTGCACCGCGTCGAACTCCGCGGCGCTCGCGCTCGCCCGGGTCCCGGCCGCGAGCGGCACGGCCTCCGCGCTGCTCGGTACGGCCCAGAGCTCGTTGGGCGCGCTGGTCGCGCCGCTGATGGGGCTGGCCGGGGCGGACGCGGTGGGGCCGCTGGTGCTGGGGATGACGCTGTGTTCGGCCGCCGCCCTCGTCTCGGCGCGGTACGCGGCGTCCCGCGCCGCCCGCTCCGCATCCACCCCGGTGCCCGCCCGATGAGCGGTCAGCCGCAGATCCAGTCCGTCAGTTGCTCGGGGCGGGCCAGGGCGACCAGGTGGCCGCCGGGCAGCGGCTCCACCGGCACGCCCAGGCGTTCGGCGACCACCCGGCGCTGGAACTCCAGCGGGAAGAAGCGGTCGTCCCGGCCCTGGAGGAAGCGCGTGGGGACGTCGGGCCAGCCGGACAGCGGCCACGGATCGGCGAAGAGGGCCTCCGACGGCCCGCCGGGCGGACCGATCGCCAGCGCCTCTGAGGTGATCTCCGGCGGTACGTCGTGGAAGAAGTCCACCAGCGGATCGAAGGCGGCGTCCGGGTCGCGCCCGTCGCGCAGCGCGGAGGCCCGGCGCGCCTGGGGGTGGCCCGTGTTGCCCCACCACTCCCCCGCGCTCTCGCCGGGCGCCGGCACCATCGCGTTCACCAGGATCAGCCGCTCGACCGGGATGCGCTGGCACACCAGGGGCGCGATGAAGCCGGCGAGCGACTGCGCCACCACCACGAGCCGGCCGGGCGCGGCGTCGAGTTGGTCGATGACCGCGTCCGTGTACGCGGCGAGGTCGGCGGTGTTGTCCTCCGGGAGGTCGACGGCGATGGCCTCGTGCCCCCGGGCCCTCAACTCCGGCACGACACGGTGCCAGTACCAGGCGCGGCCGTCGGCACCGGGGATGAGCACGTACTCCGTCATGGTCACATCGTGACGGAAGACCGCCCCGATTTGTGGCACTTTCGCCTGGTAGGTCGGTCGAGCCCCACCCATGGGCGCCCCGGGGCAGCAACACGCCGCCCGCCCCCGGGAGCTTCCCCGGGGGCGGGCGGCGTCGTACGGCTGCGGGTCAGGCCTTCTGGAGGCTCAGGTCCTCGTCGCCCTGCGCGGTGCCGCCGTCCGGCCCCTGCTCGCCCGACTTCCGGGCGCGCTTGTCGGCCTTCTTCTTGCGGCGCCGCTCCTTGCGCAGCTCCACCATCGCGTACAGCGTCGGCACGAGCAGCAGGGTGAGCAGCGTCGAGCTGATCAGACCGCCGATCACCACGACCGCCAGCGGCTTGGCGATGAAGCCGCCCTCGCCGGTGATGCCGAGGGCCATCGGCAGCAGGGCGAAGATCGTCGCCAGTGCGGTCATCAGGATCGGCCGCAGTCGGTGCCGACCACCCTCGATGACGGACTCGACGACGCCGAGTCCCTGGGCCCGGTACTGGTTGATCAGGTCGATCAGCACGATCGCGTTGGTGACGACGATGCCGATCAGCATCAGCATGCCGATCAGGGCCGGTACGCCCATCGGGGTGCCGGTGATCACCAGCAGACCGATCGCACCGGTGGCCGCGAACGGGATGGAGACCAGCAGGATCAGCGGCTGCACCAGCGACCGGAAGGTGGCGACCAGCAGCATGAAGACGATCGCGACCGCCGCGAGCATCGCCAGGCCCAGCGAGACGAACGCCTCGTCCTGGTCCTCGGAGACCCCGCCGATGGAGGCGGTGGCACCCTCGGGCAGGTCGAGTCCGGAGATCTTCGACTGGAGCGAGGAGCTGACCGCGCCGGTGTTGTCGCCGGTCGGCTTGGCCGTGATGGTGGCGGCGCGGGCGCCGTCGATGCGGGTCATCGACACCGGCCCGGGCACCAGCTGCACATCGGCGATCTCGCCCAGCTTCACCGCGCCGAGCGGGAGTTCCTTCAGCTCCGCCATGGTCGTGGCGGGCTTGGCGGAGGTGATCACCACGTCGCGCTCGGTGTCGTTCAGGATCGCCTTGGCGGCGGGCGTGCCGCGCACGGCCTGGGTGACGGCCATGGCGAGCGTCGCGTCGTTGAAGCCGGCGGAGGCCGCGGCGGGCTTCGCCGTCACCGAGATCCGCGGCACGGACTGGGCGAGGTCGCTCTGGACGTCGGTGACGTCCTTGACCTTCGCGACCTCCTTGCGCACCGCCTCGGACGCCTCCTTGAGGGTGTCCGGGTTCGCGGCCTTCACCACGACGCTGACGTCCTGGCTGGCGAAGCCGTCGCCCGCCGAGATGGTGGTGTCGCCGATGCCCTTGAGCTTCGCCAGCTCCGCGTCGATGCGGTCGCGGACGTCCTCGTAGTCGGCGGCGTCCTTCAGGGTCATCTGGTACGACGCCTGGTTGGTGCCCGTACCGCCGCCGAAGGCCGCCATCCAGCCGGAGGAGCCCACGGTGACCTGGTAGTTCTCCAGCTCGTCCAGGCCCGACAGCACCTTCTCGACCTGCTTGGCCGCAGCGTCGGACGCCTCCAGGCTGGCGCCCACGGGGAGCTCCTGCTTGATCGACATGACCTCCTGCTCGCCCTGGTCGAAGAAGTTCGTCTTCAACAGGCCGGCCATGCCGAAGGTGCCGAAGAGGATGACGACCGCGAGCACGATGCTGGTGATCCGACGGCGGGTGGCGAACCGCAGGACGGGGATGTACGAGCGCTGGAGCCTGCTGCGCTCCTCCTTCTCCTCCGCGATCCGGCGCGCCTCGTCCGGGCCGAGGTCGCGCACCTCCTTCGGCGCGCGCAGGAACCAGAACGACAGCACCGGCACGACGGTCAGCGAGACCAGCAGCGAGGCGAGCAGCGCCGCGGTGACGGTGAGCGAGAACGAGCCGAACAGCTCGCCGATCATGCCGCCGGCCAGCCCGATCGGCAGGAAGACGGCGACCGTGGTCAGGGTCGACGCGGTGACCGCGCCCGCGACCTCCTTGACCGCGGTGATGATCGCGCCCTCGCGCTCCTCCCCGTAGCCGAGGTGCCGCTTGATGTTCTCCAGCACCACGATCGAGTCGTCCACGACCCGGCCGATGGCGATGGTCAGCGCGCCCAGGGTGAGCATGTTCAGCGACAGGTCGCGGGTCCACAGCACGATCAGCGCCAGCACCACGGAGAGCGGGATGGAGACCGCCGTGACCAGGGTGGAGCGCAGGGAGGCCAGGAAGACCAGGATCACGACGACCGCGAAGAGCAGGCCGAGGGCGCCTTCCGTGGTCAGTCCGGAGATGGCCTTGGAGACCGCCGGTCCCTGGTCGGACACCACGGTCACCTCGGCGCCGCTGCCGAGGTCCTTGCGCAGCTCCGGCAGCTCGTCCTTGACCGCGTCCGAGATCGCGACGGCGCTGCCGTCGTTGTCCATGGTGGCGAAGACGGCGAGGCTCGGCTTGCCGTTGGTGCGGGTCAGCGAGGTCGCGGCGGACGGCTCCTGCACCACCTTCGCGACGTCGCCGACGCGTACGGGCCCGCCCTTGGGCCGTACGACGTTCAGGTTCTCGATCTGCTTGAGCTCGGTGAAGCCCGCGCCGACCCGGACGGTGCGGCTGTTGCCGTCCTCGCTGAACGAGCCGGCCGGGACGGTGGCGCCGCCCGCCTTCAGCGCGTCGGCGAGCGCCGCGGTGGTCAGCCCCGCCGCCGCGAGCTTCGCGTCGTCGGGGGTGACGGAGACCTGGAGGTCCTGCACGCCGTCGATGGTGACCTGGCCGACGCCCTCGATGTCGTCCAGCGCGGGCACCACGGTCCGCTCCAACTGGTCGGCGAGGGCCTGCTGGTCCTTGTCAGAGGTGACGGCGAGCACGACGGTGGGGATGTCGTCCGTGGAGCCGGCGATCACCTCCGGGTCGACGTCGTCGGGAAGCTGGGTGCGGGCCCGGTTCACCGCCTGCTGCACGTCGGCGACGAGCTGCTTCGTGCCGTCCCCGTACTCGAAGCTGGCCATGATCACGGCGTTGCCCTCGCTCGCCGTGGAGGTGATCCCCTTGATGCCGTCGACGGCCTCGATGGAGTTCTCCAGGGGCTCGACGACCTGCTTCTCCACCACGTCGGGGGAGGCGCCCTCGTAGCTGGCGAGCACCGACACCATCGGCAGTTCGATCGAGGGCAGCAGTTGCTGCTTGAGCTGGGGTATGGCGATCGCCCCGAAGACGATCGCCACGATCGACATCAGCCCGACCAGGGCACGTTGTTTAAGGCTGAATTTCGACAGCCAGGACATGGGGTTCGTCTCTCTTCTGTGGCGTGCGCGGCAGGAGCGCGCCGAGGTGGGGATGTGCTGCGACGTACGACGGCCGCAGCCGTCGGCGGGCGGGTCAGTGGCCCGCTTATACGATCAGCCATTCGGACGGCCGACCCGTCGCCCCCAGGTCCCGTTTCTTTATCTCGCGCATACCGCAGCTGGAGTACGAGCCCCGCTCGGGTCACTCCACCCTTGGGCGTACCAGTCCCGACTCGTAGGCGGTGACGACGAGTTGGGCGCGGTCGCGGGCGCCGAGCTTGGCCATGGCCCGGTTCACGTGGGTCTTCACCGTGAGCGGGCTGACTTCGAGGCGCTCGGCGATCTCGTCGTTGGAGTGGCCGCCCGCGACCAGCACCAACACCTCGCGCTCCCGTACGGTCAGCGCGGCGAGGCGCTCCGAGTACGGCTCGGCGTCCGGGTCGTCGTCCCCGGTGCCGCCCTGGGCGAGGAACTTGGCGATCAGGCCCTTGGTCGCGGTCGGCGACAGCAGCGCCTCACCGGCTGCGGCGATCCGGATGGCGTTCAGCAGCTCCTCCGGCTCGGCGCCCTTGCCGAGGAAGCCGGAGGCGCCGGCGCGCAGCGACTGGACGACGTACTCGTCCACCTCGAAGGTGGTGAGCATGACCACGCGGACATGGGCCAGTTCGGGGTCCGCGCTGATCAGGCGGGTGGCCGCGAGTCCGTCCATGCCGGGCATGCGGATGTCCATCAGGACGACGTCGGCGCGTTCGGAGCGGGCCAGGGCCACCCCTTCGGCGCCGTCGGCGGCCTCGCCGACCACCGTCATGTCGGGCTCCGAGTCCACCAGGACGCGGAACGCGCTGCGGAGCAGCGTCTGGTCGTCGACGAGCAAGACGCGGATCGTCATCGGTCCTCTCCCGTGCGTGCGGTGAGGGGCAGTATCGCCTGCACGCGGAAGCCGCCGCCGTAGCGGGGGCCGGTACTGAGCCGCCCGCCGAGGGCGCCGACGCGCTCGCGCATGCCGAGCAGGCCGTGACCGCCGCGGTCCTCACGGTCGCCCCGGTCGCCGTCCGTTCGGCCCTTGCCGTGGCCGCCGGCGTCGCGGACCTCCTGGAACGAGCCGTCGGCGCCGCGCGGCGCGTCGGCGACGACGGCGCTCGCCCGCGCGTGGACGCAGTCGGGGCCGTCGCCCTCGGGCGAGCCGTTGTCGATGACGGTGACCTCCAGGGTGGTCCCCACCCTGATGACGCTGACCTCCGCCCTGGCCCCCGGGCCGGCGTGCTTGCGCACGTTGGTCAGCGCCTCCTGGATGATCCGGTACGCGGCCAGGTCCACCGCCGCCGGCCGGTGCACGCCCTGGTCGGCGCGGGCCACCTCGACCGGGAGCCCGGCCTGTCGGAAGGTGGTGACGAGTTCGTCGAGCACGTCGAGGCCGGGCGCCGGCTCGGTGGGCGCCTCCGGGTCGCCGGACTGCCGCAGCAGGCCGACGGTGGCGCGCAGCTCGCTGAGCGCGGACCGGCTGGCCTCCCGTACGTGGGCCAGCGCTTCCTTGGCCTGGTCGGGGCGCTTGTCCATGACGTGCGCCGCCACCCCCGCCTGCACGTTGACCAGGGCGATGTGGTGGGCGACGACGTCGTGGAGGTCGCGGGCGATCCGCAGCCGCTCCTCGGCGACCCGACGCCGGGCCTCCTCCTCGCGGGTGCGTTCGGCGCGTTCGGCGCGCTCCCTTATGGCGGCGACGAAGGCGCGGCGGCTGCGCACCGCGTCACCGGCGGCGGCAGCCATCCCGGTCCAGGCGAAGACGCCGACGTTCTCCTGGGTGTACCAGGGCGTCGTGCCGAAGAACATCGCGGCGCCGGACAGCGTGACCATGGTCAGCAGGCCGACCCGCCAGGTGGTGGAGCGGTCGGTGCGGGAGGCGACGGTGTAGAGCGCGATCACCGCGCACATCGCCACCGGGGCCGACGGCTCCCCGACGATCAGCTCGATGAGGCTGAGGACGCCGGTGAACGCCAGGACCGCCATGGGCTGGCGCCGGCGGCACACCAGGGCGGCGGCGGCCAGGGTCATCAGCAGCAGGCTGCGGGCGCCGGGGCTGCGGGCGCCGAAGGTCGGCCCGTGCTCCCCGTACGGCTCGGCGAAGGAGCCGACCACCATGCAGGCGAGGGCGAGGGCGGCGATGGCCGCGTCGAGCGCCAGGGGGTGCTCGCGGAGCCAGCGTTGCGCGCGGGCGAACCCGGTGGCGAGGGAGGTCACGTCAAGCAACGGTACGACGTGCGGCGCGGGGATGGGACCGATGCCGGCGGACGGGGCACGGACGGAGGCGGTGGACGGGGCGCTGGACGGGGGTGGCGAACGGGGCGGGGAAGACGGGCGGGAGAGGGCGGGTGCACCGATCCCCCCGGCCCTCGGGGGGACGGGGGGATCGGTGTCGTTGGAGTGCGTGCGGTGCGCGAGGCGGGTCGGCCGCGCGCAGTTCAGCCGATTGAGCCGAGTCAGCCTGCTCAGCCGGTCCAGCCTGCTCAGCCGGGGATGAAGCCCCAGTCCCCGATCAGCTGTCGGACTTCCTCCAGGGTGGCTCCCGGAGCGGGCAGGATCAGCTCGGACGGCTCCAAGGACTCGTCCGGCAGGGGCTCGCCGAGTTCGTGGACCTTGTCGAGCAGGGCGGCGAACGTGCGCCGGAACCCGGCTTCGTCGCCCTGCTCCAGCTCGGTCATCAGCTCGTCGTCGAGCTCGTTCAGTTCGGTGAGGTGGCTGTCCGCCAGCCTCACCTGGCCCTCCCCCATGATCCGTACGATCATGACGAGTCCTTCGCGCTCGGTGCTTGTCGGAGTCCGAGGAGTCCGATCAGTGCTTGTCGAAGTTCGGACGGTTGCTGCCCTGCTGCCCGGCGTCCTGTCCGGCGCCGGTGCCGCCCTCGATGGCCTGCTGGGACGAGCCCGAGCCGCCGGCCAGCTCCGCCTTCATCCGCTGGAGCTCCAGCTCCACGTCGGTGCCGCCGGAGATGCGGTCCAGCTCGGCGGCGATGTCGTCCTTCGCCATCCCGGTCGGGTCGTCGAGCGCGCCGGAGGCCAGCAGCTCGTCGATCGCCCCGGCCCGCGCCTGGAGCTGGGCGGTCTTGTCCTCGGCCCGCTGGATCGCCAGGCCGACGTCGCCCATCTCCTCCGAGATGCCGGAGAACGCCTCGCCGATCCGGGTCTGCGCCTGGGCGGCGGTGTAGGTGGCCTTGATCGTCTCCTTCTTGGTGCGGAAGGCGTCGACCTTGGCCTGGAGGCGTTGGGCGGCGAGGGTGAGCTTCTCCTCTTCGCCCTGCAGCGTCGTGTGCTGGGTCTCCAGGTCGGTGACCTGCTGCTGGAGCGCGGCGCGCCGGGACAGCGCCTCGCGCGCCAGGTCCTCGCGGCCGAGCGCCAGCGCCTTGCGGCCCTGGTCCTCCAGCTTCGAGGACTGGCCCTGGAGCTGGTTGAGCTGGAGCTCCAGTCGCTTGCGGGACGTCGCCACGTCGGCGACGCCGCGGCGCACCTTCTGGAGCAGCTCCAGCTGCTTCTGATACGAGTAATCGAGGGTCTCGCGCGGATCCTCGGCCCTGTCAAGGGCCTTGTTTGCCTTCGCGCGGAAGATCATCCCCATACGCTTCATCACACCGCTCATGGGCTTCGCGCGCCCCCTTCTGACGGACTACGGCTCCAGCACTCCAACAGAACCCACAGTACGGGCCCTGCTTCCATTACCGCACTGTTCGAGCACGGATGCGCTCCTCCCCAAGGACGACTGCGCACTGCTCCTGATCCGGCGCAAGGAGTAGATGGCCGTCAGGGTCGCCCTTCGGCCACCCCCACGAAGACCTGCCGAACGCCGTCGTCCCGCCCTGTGAAGACGCACGGTGTTGCCGGATCGTTCCCCTCCGGCATTGGGTACCCGCCCACCACCACGTACCCTTGGGTTTCGTGTTCCGTAGCCGTGCCAAGACAGAGAAGGCCCCCACCGACCAGGTGACGGCGGACCTCTCCCAGCAGCCCCGCGACCCCGAGGCCCCGAAGGGTCGCCCCACTCCCAAGCGGAGCGAGGCCCAGAGCCAACGCCGCCGTGCCGCGACGCAGCCGACCGACCGCAAGGCCGCGATGAAGCGTGCGCGGGAGACCCGGCGCACCGAGCTGGCCCGCCAGCGCGAGGCGCTCGCCAACGGTGACGAGCGGTATCTGCCGGCCCGTGACAAGGGTCCGGTTCGCCGCTTCGCCCGCGACTTCGTGGACTCCCGCTTCTGCATCGCGGAGTTCTTCCTCCCGATGGCGGTGATCATCCTCATCCTGAGCATGGTCCGCATCGGCCAGCTGCAGAGCATCGCGCTGCTGCTCTGGCTCGGCGTCATCGTGATGATCGTCGTGGACTCCATCGGCCTGGGCATCCGGCTGAAGAAGCAGCTCAACGAGCGCTTCCCGAACGAGCCGAAGCGCGGCGCGGTGGCGTACGCCCTGATGCGCACGCTCCAGATGCGTCGACTGCGTCTGCCGAAGCCCCAGGTCAAGCGCGGAGAACGGCCCTGACCGGCCAGGGCGCGACCGCCCCGGAAGTTCCGGGTGAGGCCGCGTCCGCCGTCTCACCCGCCGTCTCACCCGCCGTCCCACCTGCCCCCTCCGCCTCACCCGCGTCCTTCGCCGACGTGGGTGACGCCGTCCGGCAGGAGCTGGTCTCCCGCCAGCTCGACGAGCAGATAGTGGCCCGCTACCCGGTGGGGCAGCGGCTGCGGATACTCGACGTCGGCATGGGCCGGGGCGTGCAGGCGCTGCGGCTGGCCCGTGCCGGCCACGCCATCACCGGCCTGGAGGCCGACGCGGAGCTGCTGCGGCTCGCCCACGAGGCGCTGTCGACCGAGCCCGCGGGCATCCGCGAGCGCGTCCGGCTGATCGAGGGCGACGGCCGGGAGACCGGCGTCCACTTCACGCCCGGCAGCTTCGACGTGGTGCTGTGCCACGGCGTGCTGATGGCGTCGACGGAGCCGGAGGGGGTCCTCGCGGGCCTCGCCCGGATGCTGGCGCCCGGGGGGCTGCTGTCCCTCGTCGTACGGAACGCGGACGCGCTGGCCATGGGCCCCGGGCTCGCCGGCGACTGGGAGCGGACCCTCTCCGCCCTGGAGCCGGACGCCGCCGCGTACACCGACCGCCGGGGGCTGCCGCTGCGCGCGGACCGGTTGGAGGACCTGACCGCGACGCTGGCGGGGATCGCGGCGCCGCTGCACGCCTGGTACGGCGTACAGGTCTTCACGGAGTGGTCGACGACCGGGGCGGACGGTGCCCCGGCGGAGCCGCTGGAGCGGTTGATCGCGGCGGAGGATCGTGCCGGGCGTCGGGACCCCTACCGCCGTATCGCGGCCCTCCTCCACCTCTGCGGCGTCCGCGGCTGACCCCTTCCGCGCGCCCCGGCCCTGGACGCTGCCGCCGTCCCCCTGCGGGGCGCGTTGGTCTCTGCGGCCCGTGGTGGGCCGGCCGCGCCTCCCAGCGCCCCTGGACCTTCTCGCCGTAACCCTGCGGGGTGCGTTGGTCTCTGCGGGCCGTGGTGGGCTTGTCGCGCAGTTCCCCGCGCCCCTGTTTCGCTGCCCCCCGTCATCCTTCTGCGGGTGTAGGCAGAGGTTTTTAGGGGCGCGGGGAACTGCGCGAACAGCCACCCACCGGCCGGTGGAGACCAACGCACCCCGCAGGTAAACGGCGAGAAGGTCCAGGGGCGCGAGGAACTGCGCGAGGAACGACAGGCGGGCCGCGGAGGTCAGCGCATCCCGCAGGGGGCCGCGGGGTATCGCGCGCTCGCAGGCGCTAAGGGCTGTCCCGTAATCCCTGGTGGATCAGCGCGCGGCGTCAGATGCGGTGCATCGCAAGGCGGAGGGGTCACCGCATACTGGATGTATGT